>NZ_PJBB01000003.1:4252500-4536370 GCF_002836595.1 Tenacibaculum sp. Bg11-29 | reverse complement strand
TAATCCAGATTTACCAGGAGGTTTAGATACTGATGGCGATGGATCGATTGATGACAATACAGATAGTGATGGCGATGGAATTGCGGATTCAGTAGATGGCTTAGATGGTTTTGGGGATTCAGAGCAAATAGATACTGATGGAGATGGAATCCCAGATATTTATGATTTAGATGATGATAACGATGGTATATTAGATACAGATGAAGGAGATGGTGGAGTTGATACCGATGAAGATGGTATACCTGATAGTTTAGATTCTGATAGTGATAATGATGGAGTGCCAGATGTGATAGAAGGAAATGATGAAAATGGAGATGGTATTCCTGATAGTTCTCCATCTGGATTAGATACTGACAATGATGGATTAGATGATGCCTTTGATTCTGATAATGGAGGAACTTCTGTAAGTATTCCTGATACAGATGAAGACGGTATTCCAGACTTTCAAGATACTGACGATGATAATGACGGTATTGATACTATAAATGAAGGACCAGGTGATGGTGATCCAACAACAAATGATGCATTAGATACTAACGATAATGGTATTCCAGATTATTTAGATATAGATCAAAATTTATGTGGCACTCCTTATAATATTATGACACCAGATGATGACGGAGAGAATGATACGTTCTTTATTTCATGCATTGACAGGCCAGAATACAGCAAGAATACTGTAGAAGTGTTTAATAGATGGGGTAATACAGTTTATAAAGCTTCAGGATACAATAACGAAAGTGTTGCTTTTAGAGGACTTTCAAATGGTAGAGCAACAATTAGTGTTGATGAAAAACTGCCACCAGGAACATATTATTATGTTATAGATTTAGGAGATGGTTCAAAGCCAAAGGTAGGTTGGTTATATATTAATAGATAAGAAAGAGATATGAAAATTAGATATACAATAGTATTAATTCTATGTATTATTAGCGGAATTAATGCGCAGCAAGACCCACAGTATACACAATATATGTTTAATACAATGAGTGTAAACCCTGCTTATGCAGGATCAAATGGACATAGTATTATAAATTTATTAGGAAGAACCCAATGGGTTGGAGTAGATGGAGCACCAAATACCCAAACATTAAGTTACGACACTCCGTTAGGTTATAGCGGAGTCGGGTTAGGAGTAAATTTAACCAATGATAGAATTGGACCTGCAAGTGAAATATTTTTAGATATTAATGGATCATATACAATACGTACTAGTGATGAAGGTAATTTAGCCTTTGGTTTAAAATTAGGAGGTCGTCATTTGAATGTAGATTGGAGTAAAGGACGTGTTCGTAATAGGGAGGATAAAAAGTTGGAAGGTAACATAAATAAATTTTTACCAACGATAGGAGCAGGGATGTATTATTATACTAATAAATGGTATTTAGGTGCTGCTATACCTAATTTAATTAGTACTGATCATTATGAGGATTCTAATAATGGAGGAGATGTAGCTCAAGAACGTTTACATTTATTTTTAATAGGAGGTTATGTTTTTGATTTAAATGAAAGTATAAAGTTTAAGCCAGCCGTTTTAGTCAAGGTTGTAAATGGAGCGCCTTTATCTATAGATGTTTCTGCAAATTTTTTGTTTAATGAGAAGTTTACAGCAGGTCTTGCTTGGAGGTGGGATGATTCTATTAGTGCTTTACTAGGTTTTCAAGCAACTAAAAACTTAAACATAGGCTTCGCTTATGATCTAACTACATCTAATTATAGTAATTATAATTCAGGAACTTATGAGTTGATGCTTCGTTATGAGATGTTTAAAGAACAAACAATGAAGTCACCAAGATTTTTTTAACGAAAAAACAAGAATAAAGATGAGAAAAAACATATACATACTACTCTTGCTAATAACCACTATTAGTTTTGGGCAACGAAAATATGCTGCAGATAGATATTTCAAAGAATTTGCTTATAAAAAAGCAGCAGAACTTTATCAGTCAATTCATAAAAAAGGGGATGACTCTTATTTGGTTTTAAGTAGATTAGCCGATGCTCATTATTTTAATTTTGAATTTGTAAAAGCAGCAGGGAATTATGAAAAATTAATGAACTTATATGAAGGAATTGCTTCTCCAAAACATTTGTTTAGATATGCACAAGTTTTAAAAACTAACGGTAAGATTATTGAATCAGACAAATGGTTATTAAAATTGAGTGGTAAAAACGGTAGTGACAGTAGGGCAAAAGCTTTAGAGAAAAATAAAAATTATTTTTCAGAATATTCAAGTAGAGAAAAAACATATATTAATATTCATAATTTATCTAGTAACACATCTTATTCAGATTTTGGTGGATTTATTTATGATAATAACTTGTATTTTGCTTCAACAAACCCTAAAACAAAAAAAGATAACAAATTATATAAATGGAATAAGCAGCCATATCTAAACATATACAAAGCACAACAAAAAAACATTAAGACTAAAAAGATATTAGATGTTGAGGAGTCAACAATTGTAAGTGATTTAAGTTCAAAATATCATGAATCTAATATTGTAATTGCTAAAAATGGAAAGAAAGCTTATTTTACAAGAGATAATTTTGATGGAAAGAAGCTAAAAGGAGATGAAAATGAAGTAGCGCATCTTAAAGTTTATAGTGCGGATAGGATAGGAGATTTTTGGGGAAATGTTAAAGAGTTATCTTTTAATAGTAATGCCTTTTCTTGTGGTCACCCAGCTTTAAGTACAGATGAAAAAAGTTTATATTTTGTATCTGATATGCCAAATGGTTTTGGTGGAACGGATATTTATAAAGTAGCTATTTTAGATAATGACACGTTTAGTAGACCAGAGAATCTTGGAGAAAAAATTAATACAGAAGGAAGAGAAATGTTTCCTTTTGTAGGTAATGACAATGTATTGTATTTTGCTTCAGATGGTCATTTAGGATTAGGAGCTTTAGATATATTTGAATCTAAGCTTAAAAATGGAAATTATTCAGATCCTGTAAATTTAGGAAGTCCTGTAAACGGAGCTTTTGATGATTTTGCTTTTGTTATAGATAATAACCATGAATACGGATTCTTTTCATCTAATAGAAAGGGTGGTGTAGGAGATGATGATATTTATAGTTTTAATATTTACAACTGTAAAGAAGATATTAAAGGTGTTATAACAGATTCTAATACAGGTGAACCGATTAAGAATGCTATTGTGCAATTAATGAATGAAGAAGGAGAGCCTATTTCTGAGCAAAAAACAGGAAGATCAGGTACGTATTTGTTTGAAAAAATGGATTGTGAGAAAAATTTTATTGTAATAGCTTCAAAAGAGAATTATAGGAATAAGAAAAAGGATACACAGACACTTGATGTAAATAAAAAGGCTGTAACTGAGGATTTGAATTTAGAATCTTTAATAGTCGCAGATCAAATAATAATAAACCCTATTTATTTCAATTTCAACTTATCTAGTATTAGAGAAGATGCTGAGTATGAATTAGAGCATGTTGTATCTGTAATGAAGAGTAACTCTAATATGATTATTAAAATAGAGTCACATACAGATAGTAGAGGAACCAAAGATTATAATAAACGTTTATCAACTAATAGAGCAATATCAACGAGAGATTATATTATTTCTAGAGGTATTTCATCAGATAGGATAGAAAGTGCTTTAGGTTTTGGAGAGAGTCAACTCTTAAATAATTGTGATGATGCTAGTAAATGTTCAGAAGAAGAACATCAAAAAAATAGACGTTCTTATTTTTATATTGTAAACGATACTGTTAATATAAAAGCAAGTAATTAGATAGTAGTTTTTCAAATGAAAAGACTCAAGATATTTTTTATTTTGAGTCTTTTTTTTGTTTAATTATTAAGAAGGTTAATGTGTTTTTTTATTACCTGTTCGAATCGAGAACTATTAGCTTGTTAAAATAGGTTTTGATTGCGTCTAACCAAACATTTCCTAGGTATTTCAATTAAAATATAAGTAACTATTTACTAATCTCTTTATTTATTTTGCTTAACCCTTGTTTCATTTTTGTTTCAAGGTCGGTATTTTGGATGCTTTATAAGACCAATTTTAAAGTGTTTAATCGCATTGTTATAATCTTTATGTTTTAAATAAAACTGCCCGAAACGGTTTTGTTAATAAGCTGAAGTATAGCTATTTGGTAAGTACACCTGTATTTCTTTATTTTGATTCAAAATTTTTGAAGAAATAGAGTAGTTCGTTTTAATAGTGATTGGAGTTCCTTTTTTTTTGAGAAAAAATTGAATATGCCATTAAAAAAACAACATATAAAAAATACTATTTTCATTTTTACTTTAAGTCCTAAAGTATAAATTAACAGGCTGATTTTTAGTTAACGTAATTTTTTTGCTATTGTATTCTTTTTGGAATTAAAAACTAATTGATTTCTATAGTTTAGAGTTAATGAATATCTTGTAAGAAGACTTGTGTTAATAATTATTTTTTTACAAATGAGACTCCATATTTATTAGCAATGGAATCAATTTTGTGCTTAGTAAGTCTATTTGCTTCAGATTCTTTTGATATTTCACTGAAAAAGTTTTCAAAACCACCAGGAGTAATTGTATTCATTGTAAGACCTACAATACTGTCGGTATTTACAAAACGATGTGGTATACCTCTAGGTAATTTAATAAAATCACCTTGTTTGGCTTTAATTTTTTTATTACCAAAATGAAATACATAATTACCTTTTAAAATATAAAAAAGTTCATCTTCATGTTTATGAACATGAAGTGGTGGGCCTTGATTTGGAGGTGTTTCAGAAATAATTACGGAGTACTTATTGTTTGTTTGCGTACTTAAAATTTTCCCAACAATTTTTACACCCAAAACATTCCATTTTTTACCTTCATCAGATTTTACATGTAATAAGTTTTTTGAGGTTTCGTTGTTTTTTTGTGAATTTTCTTTGCAACCATAACTAAATATACTTAAGGTTATTAGTATTAATATTTTTAAATTTCGGAGGACGATTTGCATAATTGTATTTAGTGTTTTTGTATTATTTTATTGTTTTTGTTTTAAATAAATTTAACCTACTTTATAAATAAGAATAGGATCTTCATCATGTGCTCTACCAAAAATTAGTAGAGAGGTTGTGTTTTTAAGTATACTAAATTTTTTAGCTTCTTCAAGTTTATTAAAAATAGCATGAAGTTGCATGAAAGCATGGTTTCTATAATAGTTTTGTATTTCCTTACTTTGGTTAGGAAATTTGTTCGTTAAATTGTCTATGCCATCAAAATAGTAGTTGAGGCTCAGCGTTTTTTCTTCCAGAGTATTTACAGGTTGGGTTAAGTTATATGTTTTGTCTCCGTCATTAGATTTTGAGTATTTCTCATATCCATAAAACGTAGCTTCTCCGTCAAAAGGATCTGTGATATTTCCTTGATATTCTAAAACAATTACTTGTGGTGCAGTAAGATTATCAAACATGAATGAAAGAGCCCAATTAGCGATGTTTTTTTCCATTTCAGTATACAGTGTATCTGAGAGTTGTTTTGATGAAATGTTGTCAATTTCAGAAAGATGCATTAGTAATTCGGAATTTTCAACAGATATTTTTGATTTAGTTATAGCTTGTAATTCTTTTAGTTGCTTAAAAGTTGGATTGTCAAAATTGGTGAAGTAAGTATCAATTCCATTTTGTTTACTGGTGTATTCTGTACCTAGTTTTTCTTTTAATAATTCTTGAATTTCAGGGTTTTCAGCGATGCCTAATACACTCTTTATTTTATGAACTTTTTCTAGATCATATATAGTGAGTAGATATTCAATGATTTTTTTTTGTTCACTTCTAAGACCATAATGAAAAGCCGTTTTACCTTCTGTATCGGTAGCGTATAAATCTATTTTGTATTTTAAAAAGGCTTCAAATAATTGTTTGTTTCCCCAAAGAATAGAATCCATTAAATATGTTGATTGTTCAGAGCCGTTTAATTCAATAGGGTCAAAGCCTAATTTAGCAAGTAAGTGGATCATTTCGGCTGATTGTGCTTGTGAAAACACCTCTTTTTCGGTTTTTAAAAGAGTTGACCCTTTTTTTAAAAATAATTCAACGAGCTCTTTAAAATTGTTTTGAATGCCTGAATAAAAAGGTTCGGAATTATTTACGTCAGCTCCTTTAGATATTAAGTATTCTGCTGTCGAAAGTCCTGGTATGGGATTGTTACTTTCTTTTTTGTACTTACAGCGATATGCTTCTGAACAACTTTTTAATGCAGGAGGGGTATTTATATTGGTACCTTTTTCTACTAACAATTTAACGATATTTATATGATCTTTTTCTATTGCGTTACAAAGTGCATCTTCATAACCATTTACCGCACCATTAGTAATTAAAAAATTTAGATCTTCAATATCTCCACCTAAAGCAGCTTCTTCAATTAAATAACCATATTGAAACTTTCTGTTTACATCTACACCCCAATTAAATAGAAGAGTCATCATGTTTCTCCTATTTGTATCGTTTGATATGTTTTGAGCTAATACAATGGCTGGTTTAGATGTCCAGTCTTTAGGATTGTAATAATTTACATCAGCTCCTTCTGATAAAATATTTTCGACAATTTTCTGATTAAAAGGTTCTTTTCCGTATTTTAATTTTTCGACAAAAGAAATTAGTTCTTTTGTTTTACTTAGTTCTTCAAGAGATAAATTGTCTGATTTTAAATACTCTTGAGTCGGAACTGTTTTAACGCAAGCGAGTTTCTTTTCTATTAGAAATGAATTTAGCTTATCGCTTATAATAATGAGTTTTGGGTTTTCGGCTATTCTAAATATATGTAGGTTATTGGTTTTATAGGTATCAATTTTAAATCGCTCTGGACCTGCTATTGGAGGATTTTTTATATTATATTCTTTTATGCGCTGTAGTGGACCTAAAATATTAAGCATGTAATGATCATAGTCTATAATTTCATTATTCTCTTCAATCAAATCTACACGTTGACACTGTATATTATCGATTCCAAATTCATTTAAATAGTTAATAAAATCTTTGTGAAAGAAAGGGAATTTACTAAGAGGTATGTCTCCCCAATGATCACCATTGGTACATTTTCTAGTGATTTGGATATTTTTATCTTTTGTTATAGCTATTTGTTTACCTGATATCCAATCATTCAGTATAATGTGTTCAGGAATATTGCTTAGAGTAAGTAAATCTTTAACGGTGTTATCTGCATATAATACCCAGTACTTATTTGTGTTTTCCATTTTTACTTAGAATGATTTTTTATCGAATTAAAAATAGTGAATAAATTTAAGAGGAGGGGGTAAATGTAAAATTTTTGAATTCTACTTTGAATCTATATTATTCTTAGTGGTTTGTATAGTTTGAGATAAAGGCACTATTATGAGTAAGCTACTGTTTGTTAATATAATTTTTTACATTTCATAGACATATTAAATATTGGACTGGCTATGTATTAGAAGAAATATTAAATATCTTATTATGAAAAATATTTTATACCATTTGTAGTATTGCTAATGATCATTGTAGCTAGTGGATATAATAAAAAAATCAAATTTTCAAAAAAGAGGAAATACCCTTTTACTTGAAAACAAACAAAACCAAATAATTAACTTATTTGTAATATATGAGGATTGTAGTGTGTTTTTTAGTGGTATTGTTAATAATTTGAAAGTAGTTGCATCTTTAAGAGAAAATTTAGGGAACCCTTTAGGAAATGTGAATATTTCATTTAAAATAGACCCTAATACATTAAATGTATTTGCGGGAGAGGAGTTAACAGGAAAAATTAAAACACCAGGTTTATTTATAGGAACTGATGATGAAAAAAATACATTAAGGTCAATTAATTTTATACAATTGGTATTAAATTAATGGTAAACTATCAATAAAGGGAATTGAAAAATAAGTTACGTTTTTTGCAATAGGAAATAAAAAGAGTCAATGTCAAGTCCACATGTTTTACAGGGGCAAATGAATTTGCTAGACTGAGAAATTGATTATGATAAAATTATTAATAGTATCCCTAGAAAATGGATGTATATTAATATGAAAATAGATTTGTCTTATATTTAATTTTTTAGAGATAAGTAAATAGTTACTTATGTTTTAATTGAAATACCTTTAAAGTATTTGGTAGAGGGCAGTCGAAACCTATTTTTAGCAAGTTAATACTTTTTGAAACTTCGTTTGCTACTTTCAATAAAATAGTCATTTGATTTCAGTAATACTAGAATAGACAGTAAAATTATATTATTAATCACTGATTTTTTTGAACTTCAACCACATTTTATCTGTGTGTAATAATTTGAAATAGTTATCGTTTATTCTTATAATTTTAAATTCAACTTTATTCTGTTTTTTATTAATAACAATTATATTTTCTTTCAAATTATTATCTAATTTGAAAAAAGTCATTTTATTTAAGTTTTTATCAAAAATGGAATTGTGTGATACTTCCATAATTTTGTCATCATTAATTTTACAAAAATTATTGAATTTTTCAGTTATTTCTTCTTGATTATTTTTATTACTACTTAAATTTTTTGAAAGATATTTCTCAAAGTGTTCACAATCTATTTCTATACCATCAACAAAAAGGTGTACTAATTTCCAATTTCCTTGTATTGATTTTAGTAAGTTATAATTTTTTACAAAGCCTTGCTCTTGTTTATTATCAATTTCTTGACAGAAAGTATTAAGTATGATTATGTTGAAAAAAGTAAAAATAATTATTTTTTTAAATTCCATTTTTTTGATTTTTTTCATTGTATATTTTTTTCTTTTATAAATGCTAAATTTTATATTTAGCGGACTTTATTGATGTACAGAGAGTTTTCGGTTTAGCGCAAGTGCTCTATGCTTTTTATAGAGTGTTGTAATACGTTTTCCTGTCATTTGATAATTATTTTATTCGTTTGTGATTCAATCTTAAAGCTAAATTTGTTTTGCATTATATAACTAAATAAGACAGTTGTGATAATTGTTAAAAGTTGAGATGGTGTTGGATAAAAAAGGAATATATCGACAAGCAACTTCATTGAAAGGTAGCTAATTAACAAGGCTATTATTCCAGTAGTTAAATATCTTAAAAACTGCGTTTTCATTGATGATTTTGATTCAGGAAATACTATAAACCTGTTTAATAAGAATCCGATAAAAAAAGTTACAGGAAATACAAAAAACAAAGAAGCAATGTGTGGACTCAAAACGAGAATAAATAAATCTAAATTTTCTTTATCGAAAATGAAATGAAAACAGATAAAATATAAAGTAGTATCTAAAACTAAATTGCTTCCGCCACAAACTGCATATCTATATGTTTTGAGAGGAATGATTCTTTTGAAAATAAAATAGCAAGAATCTATTATTTTGAGCAGTTTTTTTTCATAATTTACTTCCTCGAATCGTGTCTTTTAAATCTATTACAGCAAATATATATAGTTAATGGTGAAAATAATTATACTTTTTAGACAAAGTAGGTAAGATTTTCTTTCGTATAGCCTGTAAGGGGTTTTACTTATTTATTAAAATAGAGTATTTGTAAAGCTTGTAATTAAACTCTTTTGTTACTCGTGTAGGTTTATTTTGTATGTGAAACTTACCTCTTATATTCTTTGGGTAGTTTGTAGGACGTGTGATTTGTTTTTTTCGCTATAAAAAGGAGATTTTTATAATGAAAAAAAACCACATAAATTAATATGTGGTTTTTAATTGTGACCTCGGCTGGATTATTTCACTACTCATAACTTGTTGTTTTTTAGGTATTTGCGTTTGGTGTAGGGACGTGGTTGGGACGTTTGTGAAAAATAGCTTCTTTAATGCTACTTACCCTATTCTTACTTTTATTATCTACTCTATTATATATAATTTTTGTACTCTTTGTACTCAATAAGTAATAAGAGTAATACAAGTACTATAAATAAAGAGAAAACCACGAGTACAAAAACGAGTACAAAAAAGAGTACACTTTTTTTGAGTACTATTTTGATTTTACATATTAGCAATATATATGTATGTTACAAATATAGCTTATAAAAATGTATTTGTAAAACAGTAGTTATTAGCACTACTAAAAAGCAAAAAAGTTCATTGACATAATTGTGGTAAGTAAAAAAAGATGTAATTTTAAGCACCTTTAGTACGCATATACCTCCATTTGGTTTGTATATAAGTACTAAAGGTGCTTATATAAACAAGTTACCAGCAATTAGAGTAAGACAATAAATGAACAGACACCAATATAAAAGCTTGATAATTGAAGTACTTGATGAACCGACTTACACATTTGGTTCGGCAGACAATAATTTCATATACTCAAAGCATAACTTTGGTGAAGGAGCAACAGAATATCCGACATCGAAACATGGGATAAAAATTTATCGAGACGACCAAATTATTAACAGCTGTATTGTTATCGGTTCGGGCGGTGCGACAGGTATTCATCAAAATTCATCGCTTGTCGACAATGACCAATTATTAATTTGTTGTTGCGACACAATATTCAGCTATACACTACCAGATCTTGAATTAAAATGGAAAACTCAAGCTGACCAGGCGACTTGCTTTCAAATTTTCAAGCAGCAGGACGATTATATTATACATGGTGAGCTTCAAGTAACAAAACTTGACAAAGACGGAAATAAAAAATGGGAATTTGGTGGTGCCGACATTTTTGTATCAATAGACAATGAAGAGGAATTCAAAATTGATAGTGAAGGGATTTTATTAACGGACTTTGCTAAGACAAAATATAAGATAGATTTTGACGGAAAACTGATTTGGGACACCTTAAAAAAATAAAAAAGCAGGTAACAAAACCTATACGCAATGCCCTTCGGGACACTGCGCATAGCCAAAACGTTGTGTGTAATTTACAAATAATACTCTGCTTCGGATTTGAGAATACACTTTAAAATAAAAAAATTATGGCTATCTATTTCGATATAATAATAAGTCTTGAGGATTTTTTTGCTAAGTTAATTGATTTGAAAATTAACGAAAATATTGAAATCTATGTTGAATATTTTAATTCCGAAAAGAAGACTTATTATAAAAAAATTGACGTTAAAAACTATAACCCTACGGATTTTAACCATACCGATTATAAAGGATTTTTTATGATTTCTAAAAATATTAAACTTACAGATTTAAAAAGTCCGTATGATGACTTAATATTCCCATATGCGATTGAATTTAAAGGAGGAAGAGAAACAGAGTCAGAAATAGAGAAAATAAAATGTCGACAAATTTCTAAAACCCCAAATAAAGCTATAGATAAGGAATATCAGAAATTGCAACGTCATTTAAAAAAAATGCCAAATATTGAAAAAGGAGTAAATTGGGGAAAACATTTTTATAAAAACATTTATTATGATACAAGATTGAATAAAACCATTTGGGGAGATTTCAACAGAAAAGAAAATCCAATTGAAATAAAAACTACACACAACACCGTATAAAAATAATTGCGGTTTAGTGCTTAATCAAAGGTAGTTGTGTGTTTGTAACGTCTGATTTTCCTTCGGAAAATCCTCGCATACAAACCCGCAACTATTCTTATACAACAACGTTATCTTCAATTACAAACCTTGAACATAAATGAAAAAAATAATACTAGGAATAATAGTCAGTTTGATTTTCTCTTGCAAATCAAAAGGAATGAGTCAAAATAAAGTTACACATATAACTCCCTCAAGTATAATTGATAGCTTATTTATATCAATAAAAGATAATAATTATGAAAAGTTTAGTAGACAGTTTTTTTCTGTTGAAAACAGTATAAAAAGCAGAGGCAAATTATTTCAGTCATTTACTAAAGGTTACCAAGATACTTTAAAAACTGAATATAAAGAACATATAAAAAAGACAATATCTGAAAGCTACAAATCCTTAAAAGACACAATAAATAAGTATAAATTAGATTTAAAAGATCAACTTTTTAATGAATTTCGCTTTTTCACGGTCAATGATAAGAATGATTCAATTTATTTTATAAAATCAGATAGAAATATTTTCACCTTTTTAAAAGACTCAACAATAATCGACATTTATGTAGATGACCTTTATTATTTCAATAATAAGTGGAAGTCTGAATATAAAATACGCTTAACAACGGCAAAATTAAATAAAGAACATTATAACCTTAAACATAAACCCTTTTTAATCAATACAACCCCTGAAGATTTTCTTGATTATTCTAAAAGAATATTCTTTTTAATAAAACATAAAAAAATAGCAGAACTCGAAAAAGAATTCCCAACTCCAAATCAATTAAAAAGTTTTAGAAACTTTTCAGAGAGTAGTTTTAAAATAGCACTTGAGAGTTTAAATGATAGTAAAAAAAGATTAAAAAAAGAATTTTGGAAATACAATGAAATAATTGATTTCATACCAGAAAAAACTTACATTTCTTGGTTTAAGAGGAAACATCAATTAGAACCTAAACTATTTATAATATTAAAGGTTAAAACTGACGAGGGAATTAAAAAGCTAATAATGAGATGTATCGTAACAAAACGAAAAATATTTTTAATTGATATTGAGACGGAATTAACTTTAATGAAGTAAAGAAGATAACAATGGCTATAATTAATACGGGTTTTGGTGCATAACACAAAGTTTTGTACTTTAAACTAAGTTCGCCAAATCTTTTTGATTTTGCTTTAGAACAAAAAAGATAAAACAAAATAAAAAATTTTGGCTAAGTGCCAGTACGAAAGTTCAGTTATCTGAATTTCCGTACTAACCATAGGGTTTCACTCTATGAAACGACATCAATTATATTGTATCTAGCCTAAACTCTAAATCCCTAATATTTATAACCCTTTATTTATATAAATTGATTACTTTCAATCTAAAGAACAAACATACGAGCCTAGACGTTGGCAACAAACTCAAAAAATACATATAGATTGAATGAGAAAATATATCAAAGCATTCTTTAAAGAAATAGTTCCAATAATAATTGGTATTCTAATAGCTCTTTACATAAACAATTGGAATGAAAATAAAAAAGACGAAAAGTATATTAATCAAATACTTTCTTCAATGGATAAGGAATTGAAAGAAAGCAATGACGATATCAAAAAAAAAATACCTCAACAACAAACACTTATCGATACATTAAATTTTTACAAAAAGAATGATTCAATTTCTCTTTTCGATGTAATGATGAAAGTCAATGGAATTCAGATACCTAAAATTAGAATTAGTTCTTGGAAAGCTATTTCTAACTCAAAAATTGAATTGCTTGAGTACGATAGAGTTTCCGCATTGGCAAATATTGAAGAGCAGAAAGAGCTATTGTTATCAAAAACTCAATATTTAATGAATTTCCTTTACCCAAATATAAAAGATACCAGCATCGACAAAAAAGAACTTATTATGTTAATGATGCAGGATATTATAGTTTCGGAAAGAGATTTACAAAAGGAAATCGAGGGAATTATTCAAAATTAATTGAATGCTTATTTAAAAAATAATTATTGAATTTCATAAATCAAGTAAAAGCAGAACGCAAAAGTCAGTTGCCAACAAAACCTATAAACAATAAGAGCTTTGGGCTTAATCGCAGGGTTTGCGTATTTTTATGAAGTCCGAAAAATCTTTGAGATTTTGCTTTAAACAAAAAAAATAAAAAAAGATTTTGCTATGTGCATGGCGGAAAGCAAATGCTAGTTTTCTCCCGTACTGTTCATAGCTAAACCGTTAGAAATAGCAAAAAGAATATTACTTACCACAGAACAACACTCACAAGGTGTTGTTTTTTTATGTCTAAAATTTAAGTAACAAATATTAAAATAACAGTAGTTATTAGCACTACAAAAAAGCAAAAAAGTTCATTGACATAATTGTGGTAAGTAAAAAAAGATGTAATTTTAAGCACCTTTAGTACGCATATACCTCCATTTGGTTTGTCTATAAGTACTAAAGGTGCTTATATAAACAAGTTGTGCGTAATTTAAGAGAACTCGAAATAAAACGAAGGTTATAATCAAAATGAATAGTATTCACGAATTTGAAACAATTGAGGAATTAAAAGAGTTTTTAGAATCGGATTCTTCTGACGAATTAAGAACCAACTTACTGAAAGAGTTTGACGGGCTTGTGAATTACAAAAACATCAAGGAGTGGAATAAACTTGTTCGTATTTGCGAATCTTTGTCAATAATTGGTTGGGGAAAAAGAGAAGCTTTTGAAGCGACTGCTGATAAATGGATTAATGGTTCATATTACACAGAAATAAGGAATAAGCTCTTTGAGCAAAAATTAGAATGGAGCAAAGGTTGGAGTAAACAAAAGAATACGTTTGTAATTTATGAAAATGAATCAGATAAAACGAATTATGAAATTTCAATATTTGCCTCACAGAGAAACAAATTACCTAAAAGTCCGATACGTTGGTCAAGGTCTGGGAATTATCAAAAATCTTTACAGCCATTAATTGATAGTTTAGAAGTATTAAGAAACAAAGTTATTAGAGAAACAAGACCAGAGCTTTATGGAAATTCTTTTTCATATATCGGGTTGAATCTTTATTTCAGCAATCACGACAGTGGAGATTTAACGGTGCGGAGTGAATATTTTCATAAAGAAGAAGATATACCAACCAATTTAAAAGGTAAAAAAAATGAAGGCGATATGCCTGCTTATTATATTCGCCCAAAATTTAAAATTGGTAGATTATCAACAAAAAAGGACGAATTAAAACTTGTAGTTACTCGTCATTTTACAAGGGAATTTGGTGAGTTTGATTTGATTAAGCAAAAGGAAATTTTAAAAATTGATTTTATTGAAATTATCGATACACTTTCTGATAAATTAAAGAAAAAAAAAGTTGATTACAATACAGAACTTTTAAAACTAGATACAATTAAAATATTTTCGAAATGGTAAAAAAACTACGCACAACAATGTATAAAAATAATAAGGGTTAAGTGGCAAACCCAAAGTTGGTACATATAAACAAAGCTCGCCAAATTTACAATTTGACGGTTAAAAGAAAAATAATGGTAAAATTGTAAATTTGGCTAAGTGCTAAACCGAAAAGTAAGTGCATTTTTAACCCCTTACTATTCTTATACAAACCGTTAGCCACAAGTTGAATAAACTGCAATGAAAGAAACATTCATCGGACATAAATTTAAACTACTGAATTCTGAAGAAACAGGAATTACTCTTGAACTGAATAGTTGGAGTTCTAAAAATATGGTGGAAAAATATTCCGTGAGTTTTGATAAGGAGAACTTAATTGAACGAATAACTAAAGACAAAATTTCTTTTGGAGAAAAAGTCTCAAAAACTGATTTTTTCAAACGGTTAATAAGAGATATACAATCCTCAGGAGAAAAAACAAGAGAATTTGCATCTGCAATTCTTTGTGACTTTCTTGAATTTGATATCGCAGACTTTGACTTAAACGTGTTAAAAATCGGAATTGAAAAAGTAATTGAGCAAATAATAGTCGAAAAGAACATAAATGCAGAACATAAACTTGTAGAAGGATTATTCGAATTTGTTTGGTATAAAAGAATATCAAAGAAAGCTGAAATTGAGTTATTAGAAAGATTAACTGAAATTGACAAATACTATGTCTGGAGTTATTTAGGAGATGAAATAAAGGAGGATCTTGAAAGCTATAATTCTGAAAAATTAAGTCAATACTATTCCAATAATATAGAAAAATGGAAAGAGAAAGACATTCAAATGTATGGAAAGGAGAAGATGGAAAAATATTACGCTAAATTAAATAAAACCAGTGGCTAACAATGGCTATAATTAATACGGGTTTTGGTGCTTAATCCAAAGTCACTGTATTTTTATAAAGTCCGCCAAATCTTTTGATTTGGGTTTAAAATGAAAAGATAAAACAAAATAAAAAGTTTTGGCTAAGTGCTTAATCCGAAAATTAATTACTTTTAATTCCCGTACTAACCATAGCCTAACCATTGTACACAATACAAAAAAAATGAAGAAAGCATTAATAATTATAGGTTCAATCGGAATTTTATTAATTTTTATTTTATATGCTTTTCCGAAAATAATTGGAATTCCAATTGCTTATTATAATTCAAACCAAGCTTTGAATGAAAACGGAAAACCTGCAACTGAATTGACAGTTGGAATTGACTCAATAACGAATTTTCCGAAACCAATTGGATATGTTAATGATTTTGAAAATATTTTCACAAATGACGAAAGAATTAAATTAGACAAAACAATTGGAGCTTATCAAATTGAATCCACAAATGAAATTGCTATAGTTACAATCTCGTCAATTGAACCTTATGAAAATATAAAGAAATACGCGACTGAATTATCAAACGAATGGGGAATTGGAAAAGCCGAAAAAAATAATGGACTCTTAATACTATTTAGTCAATCGTTAGGAAAAATTCAAATTTCAACAGGAACAGGGACTGAAAAAATATTAACTGATGAAATTTGCAAAAAAGTAATTGATCAAATTATAATTCCTGAATTCAAAAAAGGAGACTTTCATAGCGGAATTAAAAAAGGATTAGAAGAACTAATTATTAAATGGAAATAAAGTACTGTGTACAACACGGTATAAACTTTATTGCTGGTTTTGGCTCACTTTGGAAATTCCTTCGGAATTTCGCCGTTCGTGTTTTATTTAGTGAATTCACTACTTAAACCACGCAACAAAGCTTATACATCAACGTTAGCAAAAAGAATATTACTTACCACAGAACAACACTCACAAGGTGTTGTTTTTTTATGTCTAAAATTTAAGTAACAAATATTAAAATAACAGTAGTATTTGTTAAATTATTATAGCTCTTACTACGAATTAGGGAAACGTCCACCGTGTTTTTTAATTAAACAATATACATTTGTAACATGAAAAGAATAAAGGTGCATGTTGCCGATAATCATAGTTTAATATTCGATGGTATTAAATCTTTGCTTAAAAATAGCAACATAGATATTGTAGGCTATTCTAAAAACGGTTTAGAACTTATAGAATGGTGTAAGCTTAATAATTGCGATGTTATTGTTTTAGACCTCTCTATGGATGTTATGAATGGCATTGAAGTTTTAAAATATTTTAAGCAAAACGCAATTTCGAAAAAAATTGTTGTGTTTTCATCATACTTAGATATTCTATTTATAGAAGAAACTATAAAAATGGGCGCAAAATCATACTTATTAAAAGATGATAATCCCGAAAACTTAGTAAAAGCAATTAATAATGCGAATCTTGGTAAAACATTTTATTCAACCAAAGTAAAAAAATACTTAGTAGAAGAACATGTTACCTCTAAAGGAGTAAAAGGAAATTTAAAAATATTAAAAGAGCTTTTATCAGATAAAGAATTAAAAATTGTAAAATTATTAGTTAACGACCATAATACGGTGCAAATAGGTGAAGAAATGAATATAACACCCAGTACAGTTAGGTCGGTAACATCTAAACTAAGAGAACGTTTTAAAACAACAACAACTGTAGGTTTAGCTTTGCGTTTTGCATTTTTACATGACGATTAAGGAACTTAATTAAGCAAACTATGTAATGCTTATTTTTGTAGATTTAACACAATTTAAATCTATAATTATGAAAAATATTTTAAAAGCATTTGCATTAGTTGCTGTTTTATTTCTTACATCTTGTACTGATAATGAAATAGTACCAACAGCTAAAGAACAAAAACTAAATGAAAAAGAATTATTCGGAACAAGAAAAGACCTGTCAAGCAACCCAAACAACAATGGTGGGGAAGACCCAGACGATTCAGAAGTTAACTAAAAACATAATAACATATCTCGTTGCAATACTCTTTGTAACTTCTTTTTTCTCATTTGAGTTTTTAAAAAACTTTAGTGATAGCTACTATACTGCCCAAACTGAATATAAAAACGAAATTAAAAAGGTTAAAACTGAACTAGAAAAAGTTAAAGAATTAACCAAAAATACTCCTGAATATGCAGCTTATAAATTAGCCGATTCAAAAAAAAATATTGCCAAGAAAGAATATTTTAGAATTAAAAAATCAGAAAGTTTCTTTGGCTTTAAATCTTTTCAATTATTTGTTGGCGAATTTGCTCCTTGGCTGACTATACTTATTTACGTTATTTATATGTTGGTTAAAGATTTTTACTCGCATGAAAAAAAATCAGGAACTATTATACTTCATTTTGCAGTTCTTACTGGGCCCCTATTTTATCTTTATTGGATTCTTCAGCCTTTTCAAGACTTAAGTAAATTCTCTTACTACCTCATTACAGCATTATCATCATTGCTAATAGTCTTTTCGGTTTACTTATTCTCTAGATATAAGAAAACTAAAATACAAAAACTAGAAGCGCAAAAAGCGCAATTACAAACGCAAAAAAAAGAAATTGCAAAATTTGCCTATCTAAATATACCTGAAGATAAGAATGATGAAATGGTTGATGTACTAGATAAAAATTTATAAGAATGAATAATAAGCTAGAAGAAGTAAAAAAAGAAATTGCAAGAATTAAAAACAACAACAATTTAAGTAAAACAACCAAATATTTTCATTTTGTAGCTCTCAACAATAAATTAGATAAACTGCTAGACAACCAAATAAATACTAAAGAAGTTTTTAGAGATTCTATTTTTCATCTTAATTAATATTTTACACCTTGTAAAAAGTTAATGTGCAGTTACGCTTAAAGTTAATTAAAAATTATTTAGATTTGGTAAAAAAATGTAATGGATATATATGTACCAGTACATATATATATATACCCTGTTGTTGGCAAAAAATTGAACAATGAAAATAATTATAACTTTATTAATGGTATCTTTTTATAGTCTTCTATCATTTGGACAGAAAAAAGAACTTTACGTAAATGATAATTTTGACCATATATCGAAAGCAGAATTTAACAAAAAATACTCAGAGTCTCTTTATTATAATCTAAGAATTAAATCGGACTCTTCTTACTTAAATGTAAAAGTATCTAGAAGCAAAAAAGGGAGAATCGAATTAAAAATTCTTTTTTCTATAAAAAACATATTTTATAACAATAAAAGTGAAGAGTTTAGCGAAAAAAACTTATTCCTTATAAACTATTATCCAGGAAAAGATAATTGTAGCACTAATGGATATAAATTAAATTTCAAAACAAAACACAACCAATATCGTAACAAATTTGAAAAGGTAGAAAATTTAAAACAACTTTTCATTTATAAGACAAACCGTGGATTAAGAGGTTTTGGAAATGAAATGGATTGGCAGCCTGATATTAATAATTTAATTGAAAGCACGTTTTTCCCTATTCATTACCCTTGTGGAGGTTTTGTAGTAATTGACAATAAAGGAAATTACATATCTGGAAGAGGAGAGTATTGCTATTGGGAAGGCTTATTAAATGGAATAAAAACTTTTGCCAACAATGGCTATAAGTAATTGCAAGTTAAGCACTAAACCACGCAACTACTCATAGCCGAGACATTAGGCTTAATTAAAATTATACATTGAAGAATAAGCAGATAAAGAAAAAAGAAGTTTTACGGGATTACTTACTAAAGAAACTCGAGAACTATCGTAATAAAAAAGAAATTCACTTTTTTGATAAATCAGCTTATGATTTAAGTAACTATGTATATACAATTCCTGAGAACGATATAGAGGCTTTCCTAATTAAACTTGACAAGTATAAAAAAATACTTGTCACAACTCAGAGTTTTTATATAATTGATAAATCTACTATCACAAAAATTCATATCAATGAAATTGAAGACTATGATTATATTCCTTTTGACAATTTAGAGACTATACAAAATGCACCTTTATTAAAGAGAGTTTTCAATAAATATCAATTATTAATGCACATTGGTGATATTAGAATCAGAAAAAAAGATGGATCATTTTTAGATTTATATATATCTAAGCGAAAGTTCCTCTATTGTCTAACTGGTGCTATAATAAAACTTAAATCTATAAATTTTCATTATGTCGGAGTTTAAAACCAAGCCTAACAAAAGCTATAATTAATACGGGTTTAGGTACTTAATCTAAAGTTTAGTGTATATTTATAAAGTCCGCCAAATCTTTTGATTTGGCTTTAAAAATGAAAAAATAAAACAAAATACAAAAGTTTTGACTAAGTGCTTAATCGGAAACTCAGTTATATTTATTCCCGCACTAGCCGGACGTTAGCCACAATAAAAAATGACAGATAATAATAAACAAGAAAAAGAATTCTCAATGCAATATTGGGAATATTACTGTGCTTTAGAATCTGACTTTAAGCAAATATCACGTTTTATTGATTTCTCTGACGAAAACCTAAAAACTTATTCGATTGAATTGACCAGAATATTGTTATCAGCCTGTTCTGAGCTGGATGTAATTTTTAAAGATATTTGTTTTTTAATAGACCCTTCGTTAAAACCTAAAAATATTAATGATTACAGAGAGATAATTCGTGATAATCTGACAGATGTAATTAATGAAAAAGTAAGTGTTGGTTTTCACTTCTTCAATGTTCAGCCACTTAAAATTTGGGAAGGTGACGAAACTCCTAAATGGTGGAAGATGCACAATAAGGTAAAGCATGAAAGAAACACTTATTTTAAAGAAGCAAATTTAGAAAATGCTCGCAATGCGATTTGTGCATTGTTTATATGTGTGAATTACTATTATTTGAAAAAGTTTCAGCCTGAAATGGAAGAAATAAAGAAGAAAAAAATCTCATTTAAAGATGTTACAGCAATTCTTAAATCTGAAACTCAATTTATAAAATTTACAGCAGATTATTATATTCAGACGCTTAGAATAAATTAACTGTAGTCATCCTATCTATATAAAGCGATAAAAATTTCATTGTCCTAAATGTGGTAAGTATGGCTAACCGAATATTATAATTGGTATCCACTAAGTTAGAAAGCGAGTAATAAGAGTAGCTGTTAAAATTTAAAGTGTTTCATCGCTTTAAGTTAATTAAAAATTATTTAGATTTGGTAAAAAATACAATGGAAATATATGTATCAGTACATATATCCCGTTGTTGTAAGTAATTAAACCAAATAATATGAAAGAATTAGAAATTAAAAAATTATTAAATCAAATAGCTAAAGAAAAAGGAATTGAACTTTTGTTAACTGATGCTGAAAATCAAAAATTAGCTGATAAGCTATCAAACCTAAGTCTTGCGGATAGAGAGTCAGTCAAAGAGATAATTGATTCAGTAAGTACTTACATTAAAGAATCGGTTGACTTTACGGATACTAATTATATAATAGACCAAATCGTTGCTGCAATTAATAAGTAAATGGCTGATTATTCTACTAAGGAAATATTGAATTCAAAAAAAGAATTAGATGATTCTTTAGTAACTTTTTTGAAAGAATATTCTAATGAAAACAAAACTGATTCAGATGTTCAAAGTTTGGTGTCTGACTTATTAACAAAACATATCTCGATAATAAATTCGATAAATGAATCGGTTGGTAAAGCTCATCAAAAAAATGACTTTTTCAGAAATGAAGACATAAAAAATGATTACTTGGCTACAGTCGAAAATTTCATTGAAACTTCATTAAAAATACACGACATATTAAAAAATATTATTAATAAACATAATTTGACTGACTTTACTACAAGTAAAAACAGTTACATTACGATACAGAAAATGGTAAACACATTTTCAATAAAAACAAATAAAGAAAAAATTAAAAATGAATTCACCAAAAGGAATATTCCTATAAATGGATTTAATCAAAAATTTAAAAAGGTGAAAGGAAAATATTTAAGACTACAGTTATTTATCGGAATACCTTTCTTATTGTTAATTATAGCGTTGATATTCTTAGGAGAAATTTATTTAGGTAAACCTTTTAACGGAATTCAATTAATTATATTAAAAGCTTTAATTGCTTTATCTATTTCAGCAGTTGGCTCTTCATTAATAGAAGGGAATGTAGAAACTGATTGGACTTTACAAAAAGGATTAAAAATTAGATCTGTAGGTTGGGTTGCTGTATTTCTATTAATATATTTTTTAAATCCAGCAAATCCAGGAGACGTATATTAAAAATTACTTACAATAACACGGTGTATAAAACATAGCCAATAATTGCTAAGTCGAAAGGTCTGTACATATTTACAAAGTCTGCCAAATCTTTTGATTTGGCTTTAGAGCAAAAAAGATAAAACAAAATAAAAAGTTTTGGCTAAGTGCTTAATCGGGAATTTATTACTTTTAATTTCCTTACTAACCATAGCCGAGACATTAATATTAATAAAATATCCTAAAATGAATAACCTTGCTAAAACTTTAAATATTAAAATGAATGCTTACTTAAATGAAAACTTACCTGATTTCTATAGAACAGGAGACAGTTTTTATGAACTTAATAAAACTAAAGAATTTGATGATATTTTAAAGGTTAACCTAATTAATGAATTTAATATTATCAAAAAAAAATTATTAGATGATTTTAGTGAAGAAATTTATTTAAAAAATCATTTAGAATTAAAAGAAGAGGTAATAAATAATTTAAGAACTTTAATAAATAAAAAAATTAATGAATTAATTGAGAGTGTAAATCGCAATTGGAAAATTATTATTAAGTTATAATTTAAATAAAAATTGATTAAGAAAAAAAACATTAAATATAGTTAGGCTAAATAGTGAAAGTATGATGAATCAAATTATTTAATGTTATGAGGTATATTTTATTATAAATAATACATTTACTCAAACTATTTGGAAGTAGATTGGCAACTATTACAAATAATTCTCTAAAAAAAAATGAAACGTAGAAAGAAAAATAAACAAATCCTTATTAAAAGAATATATTTTGATAGTGATACTTTTGACTACATTTATAAAGATGAAAAAGAAGCTTTACAAGTTATAAATAATACAAAAGATAGAACAGATAATTTTAAAGTAGAAAAAGCTGAATGGTATATTTCTATTGAATATAAGACGATTTTTTTTTTTAACAGTAAACATTTTGAAAAAATTATTTACATGATAATTGGATCAATTATTACATTAACTATCGGTTACCTTTTTAGAAAGTGGTTCTAAAATAAATTTTTAGTTTTGTTTAAGGGGCCAATTGCTTTTCTATTTAATTTGGATAAACAAAATATAGCTTTAAAAAAGGTTTTTATTTTTCCTAACATAATCGTTAAACCAAAGCCCAAAAAGCCAGAAAACAATCAAGAAAGGTATGTAGTACCATTTAAACATGAGTAAATATAATAAATAATAATAGTTATTTATAAGTGTTGATTTTTTTTGCAAAAAACTCAAATCACCTACCCCTTTTCTTTCGGAGCTAACAATCGCATTTCTTTTTCTAACTCTAGTTTAGTAATTATAATATCAATAATATTATTTAACCTATCTATTTCTCTATCCTGGTTGTTTATTCTTACTTCTAAAATAGACTTCTCTTGAGTAATATGCTTTTTTTTACTTAACAACGCTTCTCCTTCTCCAGTTAACAACCAATAAGATGATATTTCAGGGTATTTAGCGATTATATTCGCTAAAACATCTGAACTCAGTGCTTTTTCTTTGGCTTTTCCTTTGAAATTGGCGTAAGAAACTCCTAAGTCATTAAAGAATTTCTCTTTACTAATGCCTTTTAAATCAGTTATTTGTAGTACTCTTTCTTTTATATTGGTCAAAATAATCACCTATTATTTGTTTATTAGTGAAAATAGTCACTATACTTGTATTGTAAATCACTCTAACAGATTTGTAACACAAAAATATATCTCAAATGTCTGAAACAAATATAACGCACAAATACATATTAAAAAAAGAGGTGCTATGTAAACTTAATAATAGCAGCAATGCTATTGCTATAATATCTGTTAACACGGGTATTAAATATAGCACTTTAAAAAGACAAGTAAAAGAAAACCACGAGTACCTAACCTTATTGTCGGTTCTCGAAAGTATTTCTGAACTTTTAAATAAGCCTGTAACCGACTTGGTAACTAAAGCTTAATTTCTTTTTAAACTCTCTTTTTTATTATGAACTTTAAATACAATACATCTGATCTTTACAACGCAACAAGCGGTGGTTTAGATATTTTACACAAACACTTTCCCGATTGTGTTGGTTGCGAAACTTCAGGTAGTAATAAGTTCAAATTTCGTGCCAACGAGAAGTCTGCAAGTGCTTCATTATTTAAAAAAGATGATAAATGGTTAGTGGTAGATTTTGGTGATAAAACCTACGATGCTGTAAGTGCTGTTATTTATAAAACAGGCTTACCTTTTTTAGAAGTTTTAAAAAAATTATATGCAGAATTTAATGTTAACGGTGTTTCAGTTTCATACGCTGCTAATATTGATTTTAAACACAATAAAGATAATTTAGCAAACACATATTTTAATATAACTACAAAGAAATATGATAGTTTAGAATCGATAGGTCGTTTTGTTAATCCGATAATTGCTAAAGAATTTAATTTTTACGAAGTAGCATCTTACCAAAAAATAACAAAGAAAGATGGTAAGTTAATGACTACTTCAAGTAATGATAACTATCCGATTTTCGCCTATTCTAACGATTTAAAAAAATGGGCAAAAACTTACAAGCCTGCAGAATTTAAACATAAGAACAAAGAAGGTAAAACGGTTAATTTTAAACACGGTTATTTAGGTAAAAAAGACAACGAATATATACACGGTTTAGATAGAATTTTAAAGCAAGTTGATGAAAAGGAAATTATATCGCTGTATGATGATTTAACGAGGACCTATAATAGTACTTCTAAAAAAGATATTTTAAGCGAAATAAAAGAATTACAAGTAAAGAATATTATTATTTGTAGTGGTGGTTCAGATGGTTTAAACCTTGCTTCAATTTCAGATGATTACTACCCTATTTGGTTAAATAGTGAAGGGCAACAATTAACCTACGAGCAATACAGTAGATTAAGTAAACTTTGTATTAATTTTTACAACCTCCCAGATTTAGATAATGCGGGTAAAAAATATGCTTTTGCGTTAGCCAACAAATATTGGAATTTAAAAACAATATGGTTGCCAGCTTCTAAAATGGGGCAAAACGGCAAAGATTTTAGAGATTGGTTAAAGTATTATACAAACGCAAACAGAAACGCAATAAAACGCAGCTTCGAAAATTTACTACGTATTGCGTTAAAATGTAATTTTATTGATTATAATGATAAAAGTATTCTAAAAATTAACTTAGCAAATCTTCATTATTTTTTAAATACAAATAATTTTTACACCTATAAACAAGATTTAAATATTCAAGATAAAAACAATGAGGATACGTCTTTTGTTGTAAGAATTGAAGATTATAAAGTTTCTGTTCCCGAAACTACCGAAATACGAAAGTTTTGCATTGAGTATTTAAAAGACAAAGGAGCGTGTTTAGATAAGATCAACTTAATAAAGAAATCAAGAGCATTTTCGGTAAACGAGTTAAAAAATATAGATGGTGTTTCGATTAATTTTAAGAATTGCAGTGCAGATAATCAACTATTCTATTTTAATAACGGAATTGTTAACATAACAAAAGATGCTGTTTCTTTTAGCGCTCAAAACACCTCTAATAGGTATGTGTGGTCGCATAAAGTGGTTAATAAAAACTTTGTAGTACAAAAAAACTACTTTAACTATTATAAAGATAGTTCTGGTCGTAATCGAGTAAAAATAGAAGATACTTCGTGCGATTTTATGGCGTATTTAATTAATGGTAGTCGTGTGCATTGGCGGAAAGAACTTGAAGAGCCTTTTGATACCGTTCAGGAGCAAGAAAAATACAGAAAAGACCATTTATTTACACTTAATGGTAAAAATCTAACAGAAGAAGAACAAATAACGCAGGAACAGCATTTTTTTAATAAATGTTTCGCCTTCGGATATTTAATACACCGATACAAACGAGAAGATTTTGCAAAGTTTGTTTACATAATGGATGATGCAATTAAAGGTAGTGATGATGAAGCAAATGGAGGTACAGGAAAAAGTTTAGGAATTCGTGGTTTAAAAGAGCTTCTAAATATTTTTACAGTTGATGGTAAGGATGATGATATTTCGTCAAACAAACACTTGTTAGGTGGTTTGCAAAAGGAACATGATGTAATAAATATTGAGGATGGAAAAAAAGGCGGTGCTTTCGATTTCTTTTACAATAAAATTACAGGAGAAACAAATATAAATCCAAAAGGTAAGCAAGGATATTCTTTATCATTCGCCGATTCTCCAAAGTTTGTAGGAACTTTTAATTACGGTTTAAATAAAAATAGAGGTTCCGATTTACGAAGATTATTTTTTGTTTCATTTAGCGATTATTACCATGCGCATACTGATAATTTTAACAACGAACGTAAAGTTTCTGATGATTTCGGGTACTCTTTTTTTCAAGATTGGAGCGACGAACAATACAATAAATTTTATAATTTTTTAATGCAATGTTGTCAACTGTATTTAGCCAATGTTCGCAATGAATTTATTGCGCCAATGGATAACATTAAGCTTAATAATTTAAAAGCACAAATAGGTGATAATTGTATGGAGTGGGCAACAGAATACTTTTCTGACGATAGTAGATTCAATACAAATCTTTTAAGAAGCGAGCTTTATTTAAACTATGAGTCTACCGTTGGTAAAAAATCGGCAATAGGAGTTGGTAAATTTAAAAAGGCGGTTGAAATGTATTGTAAAATGGAAGATTACATTTTTAACCCTAAACGATTAAGAGATTCACAAGGTAGGATAATGATTAACGAAGTTGATCTGACTAGTCAAAAACGTGTTAAGAAGGAGCATTTTTATATTGAAAGAAAGGAAACGCAACAAGAACAGCAAGAAAACGCAATAACTCAAAACATAGATACAGATGATCTTGAATTTTAGAGCAATGCGGTGGTGTTGGGATAATGGTGTGAAATTCTCCCCTTTTCCTGTGGTTTCAAATGGTTCTGTTTTAAAAATTATTCAAAGTAAAAACGGAAACGAAACATTAGGTACCGAGCAATACACTCCTGATAATATTTATAAGAAAATAAACGAATTATACACTGCTATTTATGAGAGAAACAACCAAGATGTGTAAAGAGAATACACAAACAAAATTAAATAAATATAAGGCGAATTTAACCGCTTTAGAAAACTCTAAAAGTTATGATAGCCACAAAAAAGAGAGAGAAACCCTTATTTCATTTTATCAAAAACAAATTAAAATACTTGAAGAGTCGATTAATGGAGTGTAAACATAAAAGGAAGTCAATAATTGTAATAGATGGTTTTGCCGAATGGGAAGTTACCTCTTTGATTTGCAATGATTGCAGAAACAAACTATAAGAAACAAAATCAAATAACTAAAAAATAAAATAGGGTTATTATGATACGTTTTAACACTAAAAACTAAGCTACAAATGAATATAGAAAAAGTTACACCTGGACAAAAATTCTGTTTTAAAAACCTTTTAGAATTAGAGATTTTTTCGATAGAAATGGGAAACCCTAAAAAAGAAGAATTCAAAATATCAATAGACTCTGGTAGAAATATAATAGCAATCAAACACTAGATATGGAAATAGATAATTTAATTAAAAAGTTTGATCTAGAAATTGAACAACTTGGAAATGATAAATCAAAACTTGATGAAAAAAAAGATGCACAATATTGGCTTTTGCTTGGTAAATCAGAAGCATTAGGAAATAGTATCGTAGATATTATTGAAGAGTATGCGAAAGAAAATAAACTGTCACAGTTTCAGAAAAAAAATCTAAAAATTTACAAACTGTAGCTATTCCGCTACGCAATAAAACGCAAAAAATGAATTATACCCCGAATGAAAAAAAATTAGGATTGAACAATAATTCAAATCTTAAAGTAATGTTTAACGAAGAACTTTCTCTCTTACCAATATATCAGGAAAGTTTAATTTCTATGATACAATCTTCGTTAGTTATGGAAGAAAATGATTCTTATTTTAAAAATGCCCATGCTATAAATTGTTTAGATATTTTAAAGGGGTTGATGATTGGTAGAAATGAATATGTTCAGTTAAGTAAGCAACAAAAGCATGAAGACAGGCAGCGTAAAAAAAATCTAAAAAGAAAAATAAAAGAAATGGAAGAGGAAATAAAAGAACAAAAAAAGATAATTGCAGAATCATTAAAGACTGTTGAAAATAATGTAACTGAATTTGTAACTGAACTAGTAGCATAACTTTAAGTGATTAAATACATAAATAAATAGTAGGTTTTTAGGTCCTAAAAACTGAAAAGTTCATTGACATAATTGTGGTAAGTAAAAAAAGATGTAATTTTAAGCACCTTTAGTACGCATATACCTCCATTTGGTTTGTATATAAGTACTAAAGGTACTTATATAAACAAGTTGTGATGCATATAAAAAAATGAGAATAGACGTTAAAATATCGCTTCTGATTATACTGATTTTGACAATAATCGGATGTCAAAACTCTGAAAAAAAAGAAAAACAACTTATTCAGAAAGAATATGGAAAATGGAGAAAAGATAACGATAGTTTAAGTGTAGAATTGAATCTTAAGGGATTTAAAAACTGGAATGACTTACTCGAACGAACTGAAAAAATTGCTTGTAATGATAGCGTTCCAAAAATTACTTTACAAACCGACAAAGGATTAAAGACTATTTATTTTCAAAACCCATGTTGGAAAAATTTTGGTTGTATTTTAATTAAACAAAAGAATGTTATTGAAATTCATAACGATACAATTAATAAATTTGATAAAAACTTCTATCCTTTAGATAGTTTGAAAAGTGTATTAAAAAGAGATCTAGAAAACAATGGCAAAAATCCAAGTTTGTGTGATAGTCCTGAAAAATTGTTGATTTACGTTTCTTATGACAATTTTGAAACTAAAAAACTGCTCAAAACCTTAAACAAACTGACTCAAGCATACGAACAAATCACTAACAAAACAGATATAAATATTTGGCTAAATGAAATGATAAGACTTGAATATTCAAAAATCCCACCAATGCCATATATACCAGAAGAAATTGAACTTATTGAAGATGAAATTTAAATTAATAAAAATACGCATCACAACACCGTATATAATTTATTGCTAGTTCTAGCCTACTTACGAAAGTCCTTGCAGACTTTCTATTAGGTTTTTATTTGCTAAATTAGGTGCTTAAAATACGCAACAAACCATATACAACAACGTTGTACACAATTTGAGAAAACTAACAATTATATCGATTTTAATTCTACTATTTAGCTGTAAACAAAAAGCTAAAAAAGTAATGCCTGAATTTACAGAGCAAGATGCGTATGAAATAATTAACACTCACTTTATCGAACAACTGAAAAAATATGAAGGAGACTCAATAATATTTTGGAATAATCGACAGTTGAAAAAACCCGAATTTGAACATACTTTTATAAGACCTGATAAGGTTTTGAATTTCTGTGAACACCCAGATTTTTACCCGATTTTCATTTCTAAATATTGGAAAAAGAATAAAATAAAAGACATAATCCTAATAGAATGGAATGAATACAATACTTTCTTTAAAAAAAATGACTCTATAGATTTAGAAGCTTTATGGGACACAAGATTTAACGGAAAGTTTGTTCATAATGTTTCCTTCCCTATTTATAATACTAAAACGAAAATTGCAGTTATTAGAGATTATAATTATCGACCATTTCTAACCTGCGGAACTGGATTAGATAACTTGTATCACTATGAAAAAACAGAAAATGGATGGGTCATTTTAAAATAAAAAACTGTGTACAACACCGTATAAAAATAATGCGTAGTTTAGTCCTTAATCAATAATTAGTGCAATTTTGCTAAGTCTGATTTTCCTACGGAAAATTAGCCTTGCACAAAACCGCACTATCTTTATACAAAAACGTTGGCAACTATTTGACCAATTCATCGTGTAAAAACAACAATTCGGAAATTAAAATTGTAATAATAATATTTATTAACTGAATTTTGAATCGTTAAACTGAACTCAAAAAAATGGAAAAAACGATTCAAATTTTAATTTATATTCACGCGGTTTTTGGAGGGATTTCTCTATTAACGGGTTTCATTTCAATGCTTGCAAAAAAAGGAAAAACAATCCATAAAAAATCTGGACTGCTTTTTTTCTATACAATGATGCTATCTGGAATAATTGCTATGGTAGTTGCTGTTTTGCCAAAACACGTAAGTCCTTTTTTATTCGCTGTAGGAATTTTTAGCTTATATTTTGTTTTGACTGGAAAAAGAGCTCTTAATTTCAAAATAGAAAAACCGAATTTGAGAATTGACAAATGGATTTCGAAAATTATGATTTTAACTGGAATTTTAATGATTCTATTACCTATTGTATTGACAAAAAGTATAAACATTATTCTTGTTGCCTTTGCTATTATTGGAATAATATTTTCTGTTAGAGATTTAATATTATTTGAAAAACCTGAACGATTGAGAAAAGGATGGTTGAAATTACATTTAGGAAAAATGATAGGTGGATATATTTCAGCGGCTACGGCATTCGTAGTAGTAAATGAATTTTTTCCTAGTTTTTACGGTTGGTTTATTCCTGGAATTATTGGTGGATTTATAATAACGTATTGGATGAGAAAAATGAATAAAAAAACAGTTGCCAACAAAATATAAAAATAATAAGGGTTAAGTACCAAACCCAAAGTTGGTACAGATTAACAAAGTCCGCCAAATTTACAATTTGAAGGTTAAAAGAAAAATAACGGTAAAATTGTAAATTTGGCTAAGAGCTAAACCGAATAGTAAGTGCATTTTAATCCCTTACTATTCTTATACAAACCGTTGGCAACAATTAAAAAAAATGAATAAAACAATACTAATATTACTGACTTTAATAACATTCCTATCTTGTAAAAAAGAAAAGATAACTGAAATAATTCTTATTGGAACTCTACATAAACCAGAACCCAACTTTAATTCAGAAATTCTCTTTGATATACTAGAGGACATAAAGCCAGATTTAATACTACTAGAAGGAGATTCCTCATTTTTCACCACTGATTTTAAGTTAAAAAAAGCCTTAAAAAGTAATGAAACTATGGCGTCTACAAAATATTCTGAAAAATACCCTATGACCAAATTAAGACCCTATGGTTTTGAAGGTAGAATTCAACACAGAATAAATATTGGTTCACGTCCTACTGATGGATTAACCACAAAACTTCTAGACAGTTTAAATAAAGTCAATTTATTATCTGCTTCAGAAGCTAATATTTTTAATAAATGGCAAGCTCTTATAGAACCACTAAAAGTACAAGCTTTTAAATCCCCTGAAAATTTTAATAATCCTACAACTGATAGTATTTGTGCAGAAAGACAATATTATCAGTATAAGATGTTGACAAAAATAACAAATACGAGAGATGAGTTTGCAAACCGTTTTCATACTAAACCAAATGGGCAAAAAATCAGTTATCGTGATGGATATCAATTAGCTAATGAATTTTGGGATTTAAGAAATCAAACTATGGCTAAAAACATCATGAGAATGGCTGAATTAAACAAAGGAAAAAGAATTGTCGTCACTAATGGGTTTATGCACCGTTATTATCTCATAAAAGAATTAAAAAAGTTGACCAAAGGCAAAAATATTATTTTAAAAGAATTTTACGAAAAATAAAAAAATGTTGCAAACAAAAGCTATAATTAATACGGGTTTTGTTGCTTAACCCAAAGTTTATAGGCATTTAACAAAGTCCGCCAAATCTTTTGATTTGGCTTTAGAACAAAAAATATAAAACAAAATAAAAAGTTTTGGCTAAGTGCTTAATCGAAAGTTCACTACTTTTAATTCCCTCACTAACCATAGCGAGACGTTGGCAATAATAAAAAATAATGAGAAAAATAATATTTATAATTTTAATTTCAACATTTATAATTTCTTGTAAAAATGAAACAAAGTCACAAAAGGAGTTAAATAATGAGAATGTTGAACTAGATTGGTTAGAAAAATGGTTTTCGGCTTGGGAACTAATGTCAAAAGAAGTTTTAGAGCTTCCTAAAACAACACCGCCAGAAATGTTTTTTTATGATGAAAAATACGTTTATACTACATCTAGTATTTCGGCTCCTATTGGTAAATCATTTAATGGCCCTAAATTATTTGGAGAAAAACTACCTTGGAAAAGACAATTACATAATGACACTCTTACTATTCCGAATGGACAACGTATACCAATCCAGTTAATGACATTTGCTGCTCCATCAGAGCAAAAAAATGTTGACGCTTTTTTTGTAATGGCAGCACCTATCTTTTGGAAGAGTACGGGAATTGAAAGTAATCAAGTAAGTCTTGATAAATTATTAACGGGTGTTTTTCTTCACGAATTTTCTCATACTCGACAAATGAATGGAATAGGTTCAAAAATAACCGAATTTGATGAAAAACATACTTTTAAGTATGAAGTAAGTGATGACATTATACAAGATTATTTCATAAACGATAGCCTTTATATAAAAAAATATAACAAAGAAGTTAATTTATTCTATTCTGCTTATAACTCCAATACAAAAGAAGAGTTATATAGTTTAACAAAACAAGGAATAGATTTATTAAAAGAAAGACAGAAGAAATATTTAATGCCTGAAAATAAAATATTGGTAGAAATGGATAATGTTTTTTTAAGTATGGAGGGAATTGGACAATATCTGATTGTTTCTTGGCTTACACATCCTCAAGGCGGTAATTATCCGATAGATATTGCTATAGAAGCAGCAAGAAGAGATAGTAAATGGTGGTCACAAGATGAAGGGTTAGCATTATTTCTAGTATTTAGTAAAATGAAAAATCCAAATTGGAAAATAATGTTTAGTAATAATCCAATTGATATTGTAACATTAATAGAAAAAGAAATTACTATTGCCAACACCGTGCATAATTAATTGCTTAATAAGTTTTTCCTTCGGAAAAACCTCGTGGACTTCTAAGGCTTGTGATTTTCAATTATTTATTCGCTAAATTCACGCAAACAAATCATGCACAAACACGTTAAAAAATATATTACTTACCACATATCAACACCTAACCAGTGTTGATTTTTTTATGCCAAAATTTAAGTAAACGAATATTAAAATAAGTGTAGTAAAAGAGAAAAGAAGCAGTCCCCCCGGATAACTTCTTTTCGATATAATTAACTCAAATTTAAACTATACAGTAAAGATAGTTTAAGAATAAAGTTAAGTCGTTTAATATTAGATAAATGGCATTAAACTATCGCTTAAAAGCGAAAAACAGTAGAAATTATGATAAAATCTGTAAAAGTAGAAGGAGTAGTCTATGAAAGAATTTCTTGCGAAGGAGATTTTGATGAATTTTTATTAGAAAATATTCATTCAAGTGATATCGAAGAGTATGCAGAGTATCATTTAGATATGATTAAAGAAGATGAAATGAAACCAACTTGTGTTACTGATTATTCTGAAGATGATCTTTTAGGAGCTTTAAAAGAAAGTGGATGGATTTTAATAAAACCTGAATCTTTGACTGAAGAGATAAGAATAAAAGAATTAATAGACTCAAACAATCTGTAATTAGATGGATAATAAAGAAAAAGCATTTGTACTTGGTTTTTTTATAGCAACAATAATTTGGGGTATTGGAACAATTGTCATTTTAACCTCAATTAATAATAAAATTGAATCAATAATACTGTAGTTATTCCGCTACGAACCAAAACGCAATAATTAACGCAAAAACGCAAACCATGAGAAAATATAAATTTAAAGCAACAGATGGTAATGGAGGAATCTTTGAAGGTGTAACTGAAAAAGAACACGGTTCTATGAAAGAAGCTTTAGATAACGAAATATATAAGAGAGTGCACTCGTGTCTTAGATGTAAAGCTATTTAATTGTGGGTTAAGAAGATAGTTTATTTATGGCTGTTAGTATTGAGGTAATAAGAACAATAATAGTACCATGTTCTTTAAATCTAGTTTTAAAGAGAACTTTAAAGCTAGATCCATATTCGTCTTTAATTAAAGCTGCTGAGATTAATGAGGATACTAAAGCAAATAAAGCCCCAAAGATTGGAGATATGAAAAACTCCCATTCAATATACATAGTCAAATTTTTAAAACAAATGTACAAAACAATTAGAATAAGATTAAACCTGTAGCTATTCCGCTACTCAATAAAACGCAATTAAGAAAATTTTTAAGAGCTTGGTTAGGTATTGAACAAAATACAACTGATATCGAATATGAAAATAAAAAAATCAATAATATACTGAAGAATTCCAATATTAATAAATCTTTAATTAGAGGTAGTCAGAAACAAATAACCTCAATACAAACAAATATTTCAAAGCATTAAATCTGTAGATTTTCAGAACCTAAAAACTGAAAAGTTCATTGACATAATTGTGGTAAGTAAAAAAAGTTGTAATTTTAAATTATAAAACACCTTTATTTTTCATATCCCTCTCAGTTGGTATGTATATACGGAATAAAGTATTTATATAAACAAGTTGACAGCAAGCTAAAAAAAGTGAACGGAACGGAAAGCGTGAATAATATTGATTTAAATTTTAAATAAATGAAAAATATAGACGAATTAAAATCACCAAAAATTGACTATGTTGGTGGAATCCAAATTGAGGCAAGAAATCCAAAATCTTTAGCTGATTGGTATTCAAATAAATTCGGATTAACTATCGAAATGGAATATGAAGGTGGATATTATGGAGGTTTTACAGGGGGAAGTGTAAGTTTACATATTGGAATTATTCCTGCAAAAGATAATAAAGGAAATAGTAATATTTCTATAACATTTCACGTAGATGATTTTAATGGTTATTTGGGAAATCTAAAATCAAATGGAATAATTCCACTACAAACTATGAAAGACAACGAAGGAAACTTTGCTTTCTTCAATGACCCAGAAAATAATAAAATAGGAATTTGGGGAACTTAACAATAGTTCGAATTGTGTTAACCCGAAAAGTTATCGCTTATTTTTAGCGCTACTTTTTATATATGAGATGTTAGCCAATAAAATATTACTTACCACATATCAACACCTAGCAAGTGTTGATTTTTTTATACCAAAATTTAAGTAAACGGATTATAAAATAACAGCAGTTAAAAGAATTAATTATAAGTCTTAATGGGAAAACTTATAATTAATTCAAATAATCAAGGGGAATTATATGATTCAAACTTTAAATAGTACAATAAAGATAGCTTATGAGGAGATTAAAATTTATGGAAATTAGGTTAATTGAATAAAAGTATAGATGAATGGTTATAATATAACGATAAACAAACAGTAGTAAAATAAAGAATAAAATATATTATCTATCAGTAGGTGTCATTGATGAAATGTTAGCGTATGTAAAAAACAACATATTACTTAACCTTTGATAAGCTATAAAATAAAAAACCCACATCATTGAGAGGTGGGAAATTGCTATGAAAAAGAAATGTCGAAATGAGACCCCGACATAACCAAATATAAAAATAAATACAGACGTAACCAATAAAAAAAATAAATACTGTTGCAACGAAATTCACTTTTTGTTGCAACAGTGTATAAATGCTTTTAACGGGTGTAAAACGTAGTGTTAGTAAGAGTTTGTGATAAGGTGAATTAGAGCAAGCAACAAAAAATAAACAGTGTTGCAACAATAATGCAACAAACCTAACTACAACAAATAATTATGGAGTCTCAAATAAACCACCCGCATTTAATGGGAACAAAAAAAGAATTAGCAAATCATTACTGGAAGCTATCTGGTCGCTTTTTTCGTGATACTATTAATAGAATAATTTCTGAATCTAGAAACATAACTTTAGAAGAAGCTAAACGACTAAAAACAATAACGCCAAGAGAATTTAAAAAGTTTGTAGCTGAAATTGATGGAATTTAGAAAGCGCATCCTAACACTCCTATTTTGTAAGTGTTCATATTTGCCTTGATATTGATTTTAAGAGTCAGATGCATAAAGAATTGTAAAAATGCTTTAAAACACCTAAAAGATGATAATAAATTATTGTTTAGAGCAAGTTCACAAGCACAAAAAGCCACCGATTATATTTTACAACGTGATGAAAATGGAGTTCCTAAGTATTTACATAACTTATTAAAAACTGCAACTAATAAAACACCAGGAACAACAAAAAAGAAAGCAACTATAAGAAAAGAAGTTGCAGCAATGAGCGCACCTGAAATTGAAGTTGATTTATCACCCATAAAAGAAGTAACACTTACTTTACCAACAAAAACCGCAACAGTTGTTGCAACATCTGTTGCAACGTTGCAACAGAATGAAATAAAAGAGATTACGACTACAAATCCAGTGAATGCAGTAGATTCAGCGGTTCAACAAACAAGAGCAACAACACTGTTGCAACAAAAAACAATACCGTTGCAACAAAAAATCAATTTTGTTGCAACAAAAGAACCACAAGTTGCCATAACCAAGGACGTTATGGAGTAGGTGAGTATGTTGTTTGGGAAGAAGGCCTAAGAAAAGTAAATCCTAAGAAATACAAAGAGTATTTTGGTGAAGAAGAAAAAGAAATCGTTATAGATTTATAAATACAACTACAATATTTACTTTTTATGATAAAAATCCCACTCAGTTTTTGAGTGGGATTTTTGTTGCAACAACTTTAAATTCTGTTGCAGTTTTGTTGCAATTTTGTTGTTGCCTGTTGCAACAGGGTGTTTAATTTTCTATAATAGTTTTTAAAAGTACTGTGTTTATTGGTGTTGTAGTGTTGTAGTGTTGTAAGCGTGCTGCAACAATAATTAGCTTTTGTTGCAACAAAACTGCAACAAACTAATTTATTTTATATTTTTAGCAATATGCTTATTTATAAAAGCGGTAAAAGTATTGGTGACCATAGAAATATAAAAAGCTGTTTTTTTATTAATTGTCTCTAAATGAATAGGGTTGTTTAAGTTGTTTTTTACGCTAAAATCTTTAATAATTTTAGCCCCTAGTTTTTGTTTAATCTCAAATTCAATGCAATCATTAATTATACCCTGGTTAATTGGTGTATCAACAAAAGGATGGTTAAGAACAGAGTCTTTAGCAGCTTCAAAAACCTCTCTACTTCTTTTTTTGCATATATAATCAAGCTCTGTAATATTCATGCAACAAAAGTACAAATTGAATTAACTAAAATTGATTACCATCTTTTGAATTTGTAAAAAAGAGCATTAGTAAACATTCAAACTGTAGGTATTTATAATATGAAATTCAAAACTTGCTCTAAGCTATTCTTTAAATAAAAAAAGTAAATGAATAAATAAACTACAACTTTTATGGAAGAATGTAATTTTCTGTTTTTTTTTACATCAAAGAATGAATTATATAAATATGAAAAAATTAAAAAAGGCACAAAGAAAATAAATAACTCTAATAAAAATCTACCAATAAACATTATAACAATTTGGAACAGTAAATATATAAAAACAACATAAAAACAGTAGAAATTATAACAAAAAAAACCCACTTCTTTGAGAGGTGGGGAATTGCTATGAAAAAGAACTTAAGACGTCTCTTAAGGGCTGCTAAATTAAATCGAATTAAACAGAATAGTGAATAATAAACCGTAGAAAAAGTAAGGTAAAACCGTAAAATATATATTAATCAAACTGTAGGTTTTCAGGTTCTAAAAACTGAAAAGTTCATTGACATAATTGTGGTAAGTAATATGAAATATGTTTTTGGATATTTCATATATTTATAAACACATTACTTTACACCTTTATATAGGGATGTAAAGAAACTTGTAATTAATGTAAAACAAGGAAATTGAATGAATAAAACAATATTTGAAATTACCAAAATGGATTGTCCATCAGAAGAAAATTTAATCCGAATGAAGTTGGATGGAATTTCTAGTATTGCGAATTTGGAGTTTGATATTCCAAATCGAAAATTGATTATTTTTCATAGAGGAGAAATTAACAAAATCGAAAAGGCGATTTTTGAATTGAAATTAGGAGGGAGAAATATATGTACTGAGCAAACCGACCAAACGGAATTTAAAGAGAATGTCAACCAAAAAAAGTTACTTTGGTCTATACTTATAATAAATTTCGCCTTTTTCTTTATCGAAATGACGACAGGGATTATCTCAAAATCAATGGGGCTTGTTGCTGACAGTTTAGATATGCTTGCTGATAGTTTTGTTTATGGAATTAGTTTATTTGCGGTGGGCGGAACTATAATAAAGAAAAAAAGAATTGCCAAACTTGCTGGGTATTTTCAAATAACACTTGCTATTATTGGTTTTTCGGAAGTTTTAAGAAGGTTTTTCGGAGTTGAAAAGCTTCCAGATTTTTCGACAATGATTATCGTTTCTATTTTGGCACTTATTGCAAATGGGTTTTGTCTTTACATTTTGCAAAAATCAAAAAGTAAAGAAGAGGCACATATGAAAGCTAGTATGATTTTTACTTCAAATGATATAATTATCAATTTAGGAGTAATTATAGCAGGAATTTTAGTGCATTATTTAAATTCAAATAAACCTGATTTAATTATTGGTATAATCGTTTTTGTGTTAGTAATTCAAGGAGCATTTCGTATACTGAAATTGAGCAAATAGATAAAAGTATTTGATATCATATTTTATATAAAAAAGACTTACCACATATCAACACCTAACAAGTGTTGTTTTTTTTTGTTTCTAAAAAAACAATAGGTTTTTTAGAGTACAATTCCGCTGTCGAACCGCATTTATTCTATTTAATATTTGATAGGAGGTGAGGCGCTTTTCTCCACTGAGAACAAAACCCCTAACCCCATTAGTATAAAATTTAACTACATAATTTGTATTATACTCACGCTTGTACTCTGTTTTTATTATTGATTATCAGTTGTTTATGTGTTTTTTTGGTTCGTGAGAACAAAGAGTACAGGAAAAATGAAAAACATATTCGTTAAGTGTTTAATTAATAATATCGTCCATGTTGTTGATTTCTTCATTAATGATACTATCCACAATATGTACGTATATCATTGTTTCTCTAATATTAGAATGTCCTAATACTTTTTGTAAATTTTGTATTCCTCCGCCTTTTATTAGATAATTTGTAGCAAAACTATGTCGAGCAACATGAAAAGTAACACGTTTTTTTATTCCGCAAGAAGAAACTATAGATTTTAATTCTCTATTAATATGCTCATTTGTGTAATCTCCGTTAAACTCATTGCTTTCATTAATAAATTTCTTAGCAGATTCATTTAATTTAATCTTTTGAAATTTGCCAGTCTTTTCTGATTTAAAAGCAATGAAATCTCCAATAAAATTATCGTTAGATAAGTTTCGAATATCAGATATTCTCAATCCTGTAAAACAAGAAAACAAAAAGCGATCTACTATGTTTTTTCGAGACTCCGATATAAACTTAGATTCTCTATATTCATATAAAGTTTTTATTTCTTCAGATGTTAGAAAAGTTCTATCTCCTTTAAATGATTTAATTGTAATATCATCAAACTTTAATTCTGTTCTAATTCCTTTTTTATTAGCAATGTGTAAAAACTTTTTAAAGTTTTTTAGTGTTGTTTGAATTGTTGTGTTTTTATTTTTTAGATTTTTCTTACAATAGATGATTAACTCGTTAATAAGGTCCTCATTTATATCTTGGAAAAGAATTTGATCTTTGAATTTTTTTATTTTGGTAATAGTAGAGAGTTGCTGCCTGTATGTTCCTTTAGCGAGTACTTCCTTTTGTTTTTCTAGTTCTTTTTCGCAAAACTTTATAAAATCTACCTTAGAAGATGGGTCGGTTAAATCTTCTATTAGTTTTTCAAACGTTAAATATATTCCAGCAAGTCTATAGCTAACAGCTATGCGGTTTATACCCGCTAATTTTTTACCTATAACTAAATTATAGTCTTTTGTTAAATCAGAACTTCCTTTTAAAATCTGTTTTTTCTCATTCCACATTTTAGGAGCTACAAAAATATTTAGTGGAAGTCTTTTTCTTTTCCCATCTAAAAATAACTGAATATACAGCGCACACGTTCCATCTGTGCGCACATAGTCTTTTTTTATGATGATTTTATGTGTCAACTTCCCACTCATTTTTGTTGGGTAGTTTTGTGGGTCGTATAGTTGATTTGTATGTACTTGCATTGCCGTAGTTTTTCTTTTACAAACTTTTGTAAATGACAAAAACTCAACGTTTTAGATTTTAATCTAAAAGCGTTGAGCTTTGTGTAATCATTAAATTGTGACCTCGGCTGGATTCAAACCAGCAACCTCTTGAGCCGTAATCAAGTGCGCTATTCAGTTGCGCCACGAGGCCGTTTTTGCGAGTGCAAATATAGAGACTATTTTTGGTTCTAGGAAATAAAAAAACATTTTTTTTGTTTTTATTTTCTATTACTCGTTTAATTCTTTTTTGAAATCTTCAATTATTTTTTTAGCATTCTCTAAATCAGAATTATAGATAAATAATTCACAAGAAGCGCCTGTAGATCCAAAACCAGCCAATCTGCCAGATTCTTTACTGTCTTTAATTAAAGTTGCTATTTTTGCTTCGTCAAGTAAAAAAGCAAGCCTATTTGTTAAAATTGTAGTTCCCGTATGTATTTTTATGTGTTCTTTCATAATTGTATGTTTTTAGTCTAATGAATTTATTGTGATAAAAGCACGCCAACCAATAATTGCTAATTGAAATTTGGATGCTTTTGAGATGTCTAACTCTTTTTGAGTAAAAGAGGGTAGTAGTGTTTTGTTTAGTTTTGCTAAAAGTTTGAAAAGTTGTTTTTTCATTATAGGTTTGATTGTATATCAAAAATACTGAAAAATAATTTGTTACTTAGAGTGAAGTGAAAAAGTATCACCTCACTCATTAGTAACTAAAATAATTTTACTTTTTACTTTCCATCATCTTTTTAGCAAGATCTGCGCCAATTAATGATTGTAATAAATTTCCGCCATTTCCATTCTTGCTTCCTTCAATATAGGTAGATGGTAAACGTAAGCTTTTTATTTGTTCAGCTACACCCACAGCTGTTTTGTATTCCCATTCAGCTTTTTCTTGTGGAGTTAAACCAGCACTCACTAATTTAGAGTTCTCGTAATACATTGCATCTGCTGCTACTTTTTTACTTTTCGCTTTGTATTGTTCTACTTCAAATTGTTTTTTCTCTTTTATTAAGTTGAACCCCGCTACTTTGGCTTCGGTTTCAGCTTCTATGGTTTGTTGAATTTGAATTTTTTCTAATCGAGCTCTTTCTTTTGCTTTTTCAGATTCTCCCTTTGCAACTTCCTTTTTAGCTCTATAGTATTCTCGTTCTGCTTGTTGTTTTTCTAATTGAGTTTGCGCAACCTCGTTTTTTTGTAAATCTAAACGCTCGTCAAAAGAAGCTTCCCAATCGATACCAGTTACTTGCGCCTGGTAAATTTTTAAACCATATTGTTTTAAAGAGTTAGAGTTGTCTCTAACAATAGTACCATTTCCACCTCTTTTTATTCTAAATTTTTTCTGCTTGCTAGATTTTCCAATCTTTATTTTTCGAATAGTAGTGGTATCACCTACTACTTCATTACTGTTTTCAGCCTCGTAATATTGTTCTACTTGATACATTCCGTTTTCTAATTGGTCTCTAAAATACCTGTCAAAATCAGACGCTTGTCCAGATATATAGTCTTGAGCATCCATTAATTTACAAGTGTTTTTTATAGCAGCATCTATATTAGGTAAAACTCTTCCGTAAATTAATTTAGATTCACTTCTGTTTCTGTCTGCCATATTTAAGAAAACTTCTTCATCATTAATATTTACACCTACAATTACAGAGGTGCTTATTTCAGCTTTAATAGCGTCACTAAATTCCCATTTTTGAGCCTTTCTATTGTAAATACCTCTATCGCTTTTCGGTAATTCACTTTCATCGTTAACTATAATATCTTTTATAGATGTTTCGTATGATAATGGAATGATACGTCCCCACCATTTAAGTTTTAAACCTTGAGTTGTAATCATTTTATCACCACCAGATACATATTGTACAGCGTAAGCGGTACCTGCATCAGCGTAAAAGAACATCCCCGTAATAATGCTTAAAAGCGCTCCAAGTATTGTAAATTGAATACTTCTTTTTAAACTAAACCAGTTTAAAATTTTGTTGTTTTTAAAAATTGAACTTAATACGATTGTAGTTAGTCCTATAATGATTAATAGTACTCCGATAAATGTTAGCATAGTAATTGTTTTTTTTAAAATGATTAATATAATAGTTGTGCAATAATTACTGCGGTTTTTGCCGCAAAAATAAGAAGTTTAAAGATGATGTTTATCATAGGTTTGAATGTTTTTAATTAGTAAATTATAGTTGATTCCGGAATTGTTTTATCAATATATAGGAAAGAGAATCATACTTCCAAAAATTAGAAAGCGAATTAATTTGTTTGTGTTTAAATTAATAGTGTAAAATGTGTTTTTTGTTTTATATTGAAACATTATTTGCTTCTTTTGAGTTTGTTTATGTAATGTATATTTGTTATTGTTGTTTGAGACTATAATTGTTTAAAGGTGTTTTTTATTTATTTTTTATAAACTAAAGGAAAATGTGTTTAATAATGAGGTGTTTTTTTGTTGTTTGATTTTTTTGTTGATGCTAGAAAGGAAAATTAATAGAACTCAAGCTGGCTGTGTTTTGAGTTTTTATTGAGTACTTATTTTCGTATCAAAATCTTATCTTCGCAAAAAAAAGATACTAAATGAATATTGTATATATAGTAGTAGGATTATTGTTATTGGTTCTTGGAGGTAACTGGTTGTTAAAAGCAGCAGTAGGCCTATCTTTAAGATTAAATATACCTAAAGTTGTAATTGGTATGACAGTGGTTTCTTTTGCTACCTCAGCGCCTGAATTAATAGTAAGTATTAAGTCGGCATTAAACGGAGCAACAGGTTTAGCAGTAGGTAATGTAGTTGGTTCTAACATTGCAAATTTAGGACTGGTATTGGGAATTACGGTACTTTTATCAACAATTGATGTAGAAAAAAGTTTTTATAAAACAGATTGGCCGGTAATGATGCTTGCCTCTGGTTTGTTGTATTTTTTTATAGCTTTTGATAATACGATTCAGCAATACGAAGGGATTATTTTATTTACAATGTTAGTTGTATTTTTAGTTTATTTACTAAAGTTTCAAAAAACAGCCGTTGTTGATGAAATGCCTGAAGATGATGAAGAGTTGGCTTTGTATAAAGTGGTATTGTTTTTAGTGATAGGAGGAGTTGCTTTGTGGGGAGGTTCAGAACTATTAATAAAAGGAGCTGTAGCTTTAGCAGAGAATTTAGGTGTAAGTGATGCTATTATTGGAGTTACAGTAGTTTCAGTAGGAACAAGTGTGCCGGAATTAGCAGCCTCTATAATAGCGGTAATGAAAAAAGAAAAAGCGATATCATTAGGAAACTTAATTGGGTCTAACGTGTTTAATATTTTAGCTGTTTTAGGAATTACAGCAATGATAACGCCGATAGAGTTAAAGGAAAATGCGTTAAGTTTAGTGAATAACGATATTTATTGGATGTTAGGAATATCATTTGCAGTATTACCACTTGTATTTTTTCCTAGAAAACTAAGATTAAATTGGAAAGACGGGATTGTGTTATTGGTAGCTTATGTTGTGTTTGTTTATTTAAAGCTATCATAGTAAATAAATAGAAAAAACAAAAAAGCCTTTAAATTAATTTAAAGGCTTTTTTGTTGTTGTTAGTGTGTGTTGTAATGGAAAATATTATAATTTATCGCAAACTGGTTTTACAGTTTGTATAATTCTTGAAGCGATTTTATAAGGGTCTCCGTTAGAAGCAGGTCTTCTGTCTTCTAAATATCCTTTCCAATCATTATCTACAGTTAAAATAGGAATACGAATAGAAGCACCTCTATCAGAAATACCGTAACTAAAATCTGTTATAGAGGCAGTTTCGTGTAAACCTGTTAAACGTTGGTCGTTATAAGCGCCATAAATATCAATATGTTCTTTGGTTACTGGTCTAAAAGCTTCACAAATTTGCATGTAAATCTCTTTAGAACCACAAGTTCTTAAAACAGTGTTAGAGAAGTTAGCGTGCATTCCAGAACCATTCCAATCTCCTTTTACAGGTTTTGGGTGGTATTCTATATAGTAACCATATTGTTCAGTTAAACGATCTAATAAGTATCTAGCAATCCAAATTTCATCACCAGCAATTTTGGCTCCTTTAGCAAATAATTGAAACTCCCATTGCCCTGAAGCAACTTCTTGGTTAATTCCTTCAAAATTTAATCCAGCATCAATACATAAATCAGCATGTTGCTCAACAAAATCTCTACCATGTGTATTTCTTCCACCTACAGAACAGTAATACATTCCTTGTGGTCCAGGGTATCCACCAACTGGGAACCCTAAAGGAAGTTGAGTTGCTCTGTCCATAATAAAGTATTCTTGTTCAAAACCGAACCAGAAATCATTATCATCATCATTAATTGTAGCACGAGCGTTAGATTCGTGTGGAGTTCCGTCAGAATTTAAAACCTCTGTCATTACTAAGTATCCGTTAACACGTGCTGGATCTTGATAAATTGCTACAGGTTTTAGAACGCAGTCAGAAGAACCTCCTGAAGCTTGTTTCGTAGAAGAACCGTCAAAAGACCAATTCTTTAACTCTTCAATCGTTCCTTGAAAATTTTCATGCTCTTCAACTTTTGTTTTACTCCTAAGGTTTTGTGTTGGTTTGTAACCGTCTAACCAAATGTACTCTAACTTAATTTTTGCCATGGTAATGAGAATTTATTTTTTAGAATTAAATTCAATGCAAAAATGAATATTTTATCTTTAATATTAAAATTTTAAGGGGGTAAACTTTTAAAATTAGCAATAATTTAATTTTACCCCTATTTTTTTAGGGGTATATTGTAAAATAGATTAAAATATGTATTTTTGATATCGAAACTTACACCATATATAATGTCTACTTTAAGATTTAGTGCTTTAAAAGAAACTTTACATAGAAAACCTGTTTTTATAGAAGAAAAGGGGAGACGCTCTGAATTGTTTGGAGAAAATGTTTTTAATACGCAAACAATGCGTCAGTATATGACAAAAGATGCGTACCAAAGTGTAATGGATGCTGTTGAGTTTGGTAGTAAGATAGATCGAAAAATTGCTGATCAGATTGCGGTAAGTATGAAAGATTGGGCTTTATCTAAAGGAGCAACACATTATACGCATTGGTTTCAGCCATTAACAGGTGCAACAGCAGAAAAGCATGATGCTTTTTTTGAAACTATTGAAGGTGGTGGTGCGATGGAACGTTTTGATGGTGGTCAGTTAGTGCAACAAGAACCAGACGCATCTAGTTTTCCGAATGGAGGTATTAGAAATACATTTGAAGCTCGTGGTTATACAGCATGGGATCCTACATCACCAGCATTTGTATATGGAACAACTTTGTGTATACCAACAGTTTTTGTTGCATACACAGGGGAAGCACTAGATAATAAAGCACCGTTATTAAGAGCCTTACAAGCGGTAGATACAGCTGCAACAGCAGTTTGTAAGTTTTTTGATAAAAATGTTTCAAAAGTAAACGCAACGTTAGGTTGGGAACAAGAATATTTTTTAATAGATACTGCTTTAATGTCAGCACGTCCTGATTTAATGATGACAGGAAGGACATTATTAGGGCATTCACCAGCAAAAGGACAACAATTAGATGATCATTATTTCGGTTCTATTCCAGACAGAGTAATGAGTTTTATGAGAGATTTAGAGCAAGAATGTATGTTGTTAGGCGTTCCTGTAAAAACACGTCATAATGAGGTGGCTCCAAATCAGTTTGAATTAGCACCAATTTTTGAAGAAGCAAATTTAGCCGTAGATCATAATTCGCTGTTAATGGATGTGATGGAAAAAGTATCACAACGCCATCAATTTAAAGTGTTATTTCACGAAAAACCATTTGCAGGAATTAATGGATCGGGAAAACATAATAATTGGTCTTTAGCAACAAATACAGGAGTTAATTTATTGAGCCCTGGGAAAACACCAATGAAAAATTTACAGTTCTTAGCCTTTTTTGTAAACACAATTAAGGCGGTTCATGATTATGAAGAATTAATTAGAGCTTCAATAGCAAGCGCAAGTAATGATCATCGTTTGGGTGCTAACGAAGCGCCTCCAGCAATAATATCAGTGTTTATTGGTTCGCAATTATCAGCGGTGTTAGATGAGTTAGAAAATGTAACAAAAGGTAAATTATCACCTAAAGAGAAAACTGATTTAAAGCTAAATATTGTAGGTAAAATACCTGAAATATTATTAGATAATACCGATAGAAATAGAACTTCACCTTTTGCTTTTACAGGTAATAAGTTTGAATTAAGAGCTGTAGGTTCTTGGTCTAACTGTGCAGGACCAATGACGGTTTTAAACACAATTATAGCAAAGCAATTAAAAGAATTTAAAGTTGAGGTAGATGAATTGGTTGAAGCAAAGAATCTTAAAAAAGACGAAGCTGTTTTTAATGTATTAAGAGAATACATTAAAGCATCAAAGAAAATTAGATTTGAAGGTGATGGTTATGGAGATGCATGGGAGAAAGAAGCAGTAAAAAGAGGGTTGAGCAATAATAAAACAACCCCTGAGGCCTTAAAAGCAAAAATTTCAAAAAAAGCAATTTCACTTTTTGAAGAAATGAATGTGATGAATAAAGTAGAAGTAGCCGCACGTCATGAAATTGAATTAGAAGAATATTCTAAGCGAATTCAAATAGAAAGTAGAGTTTTAGGAGATGTTGCAAGAAATCATGTAATTCCTACAGCGATTCAATATCAAAATACATTAATAGAAAATGTAAAAGGATTAAAAGAAATCTTTGGAAAAGGTTTTGAGCAATACGCAAAAGAACAAATTGATTTAATTCAGAAAATATCTGGTCATATATCAGGAATCAATTCTAAAATTGAAAAGATGACTGAAGAGCGCAAAAAAGCAAACAAGTTTGATGGGCAAAAAAATGCAGATGCTTACTGTGATAAAGTAAAGCCGTTTTTTGATGAAATTCGTTATCACTGCGATAAGTTAGAGTTAATGGTTGATGATAATTTATGGCCTTTAACAAAATATAGAGAGTTGCTGTTTACACGTTAAATTGTAAGATTAAAAATTTTCCGAACTCCACTTCTTAATCATTTTTATTAGGAAAATTAAAAAACTAAAAGAAGAACATTGGTGTGAAGTTGCAATTATTTATAAAGACGGTATAGATACAAAAAAGGCAACTTTTAGAGCTAGAGTTCCAAAATGGAATGATTGGAATGAAAACCATCATACGCATTCAAGATTTGTAGCAATAGATAACGATGAGATAATTGGGTGGTGCGCAATTGCACCTGTTTCTAAAAGAGAAGCCTATAAAGGTGTGGCAGAAGTAAGTGTATATGTTTCTTTGGATTCTTCAGACAAAGGAGTTGGAGGAGAATTAATAAAAAAACTTATAAAATCATCTGAAGAAAACGGGATTTGGACTTTATATGCTAGTTTATTTCCTGAAAATATAGGAAGTGTTAAGCTATATCCTAAAAATGAATTTAGATTAATTGGTGTTAGAGAAAAAATAGCAGAACAAGATTGTGTATGGAGAGATACTGTTTTGTATGAACGTAGAAGTAAAAAGCTTTAATAACTTTGAATATTTGCCGTTTTTAGAGTAATTTCGCGGCAACAAAACAACAACATAACACATGAGTAACGAAGTATCTAAGCGCTATGCACAACGCGGAGTTTCAGCATCTAAAGAAGATGTGCATAATGCAATTAAGAATATCGATAAAGGATTATTTCCGAAAGCTTTCTGTAAAATTGTTCCAGATTATTTAACAAACGATGAAGATTATTGTTTGATTATGCATGCTGATGGAGCAGGTACAAAATCATCGTTAGCATACATGTATTGGAAAGAAACAGGAGATATTTCTGTTTGGAAAGGTATTGCGCAAGATGCTTTAATAATGAATATCGACGATTTGTTATGTGTTGGTGCTACAGATAACATTATGTTATCTTCTACTATTGGACGTAATAAAAGTAAAATTCCAGGAGAAGTTTTATCTGCAATTATTAACGGAACTGAAGAGTTAATTGAAGATCTTAAAGGTTTTGGAGTAACGATTCATTCTACAGGAGGTGAAACTGCCGATGTTGGTGATTTAGTACGTACAATTATTGTAGATTCTACAGTAACAGCTCGTATGAAACGTACTGATGTTGTTGATAATGCAAATATAAAAGCAGGCGATGTAATTGTTGGTTTAGAATCTTTTGGACAAGCAAGTTATGAAACTGAATATAATGGCGGAATGGGCTCTAACGGATTAACTTCTGCAAGACACGATGTTTTTGATAATTATTTAGCGGCTAAATATCCTGAAAGTTATGATGCAGCAGTTCCTGCAGATTTAGTATATTCAGGAAAAGCAAAATTAACTGATGCTGTTGAAAATTCTCCAATTGATGCTGGTAAATTAGTATTGTCTCCAACAAGAACGTATGCACCAATTATTAAAGAAATTTTATCAAAATTTAATTCAGATACTGTTCACGGAATGATTCATTGTTCTGGTGGAGCACAAACTAAAATTTTACATTTTGTAGATGCACTACATATTGTAAAAGATAATATGTTTCCAATACCTCCTTTATTTAAATTGATACAAGAACAATCTAAAACAGATTGGAAAGAAATGTATCAAGTATTTAACTGTGGGCATAGAATGGAGCTTTATGTATCTCCAGAAATAGCTGAAAATATTATAGCTATTTCTAAATCATACAATGTAAATGCTCAAATTGTAGGTAGAGTAGAAGCTTCTGAAACTAAGAAATTAACTATAAATAGTGAATTTGGAACTTTTGAATATTAAATAAAAGTACCTAAATGGCTATTTTAATAGTGTTAAATTATTTAAACCTAAACAATATCTTTATTGTTTAGGTTTTTTTATTGATTAATTTTAAATGGAAATTTATGTGATTTATAGATGAAGTAATAGTCAATTAAAAGAAATAAGATGCGGTGAATATAGGTTGAATTGAAATTTTAAAAACGTATAAAAAAAGGTGTTAAAGAATCGATAAATTATTGCTGTAAAAGTAATTACTTCGTTATTTTTGTTAAGAACAAGAATGAAAAAAAGATGTGGAAAGTACATTACGATAAAGTAGGTAAAGAAAATCATCCTCCTGCTTATACACTGAGTCAGGCGTTAGTTTTAATGAAAAGTAAAGGTGATTTAAACGAATTTAAAGCTATTGATTTAGGCTGTGGTAATGGGGTGGATACTTTTGCGATGCTAAATGAAGGTTTAGAGGTATTGGCTATAGATAAAGAATCAGATTCTTTGTTGCATATACAAAAGAATATAAAGACTGAACACATACCCAAAATTACTTTTAAAAGTACTTCTTTTGAAAGTTTAAAAGAGTTGCCTAGTGTTGATCTGGTTAATGCAACCTTTTCTTTGCCTTTTTGCCATCCAGATAAATTTGAAAATCTTTGGGCTGTTATTCTTAAAAGTATTAATACTAAAGGTTATTTTTGTGGGCATTTTTTTGGAGTAAAGGACTCATGGAGTTCTAATAATGAAATGATCTTTCACGATGAAAAGGCTATAAAGAGTTTATTTGAAGGTTTTGAATTATTATATTTTAAGGAAACTACTAAAGAAGGAAAAACATTATCAGGGAAAGAAAAATTTTGGCATGTTTTTCATGTTGTAGCTCAAAAAAAATAATTATCTTAATGATTAAACTTTCTGTTTCTTATGACGTTATGTATAGTTATAGTTTTTGAAGAGTTCGTCGAGATATAATCCATAAAACTAAAGCATAAAGTGCACTTTCTAATAAAAGGCCATAATACACTCCTTGAATAGTGTAGTATTTGGTGAAAATTAATATAATTGGAACGAAAAGGAATAGCTGACGACCTACTGGCAATAAGGTAGCCAATTTAGCTTTACCTATACCTTGAAAAAGTACGATGCTACTAGATGATATTGGTATAAATAATAAAATGCACAAAATCATTTGCAGATTTAATATTTCTGTTTGACTAAGTTCTTTATTAGGTAGCATAATATTAATTATAACTTCAGGAAAAATAAGCATAGGAATTACCAGTACTATACCAAGCGTAATTCCTGCTAGCCTATAAATAGAGACACTTTTAATACACCTGTGTTTTTTTTTGGCACCATAATTAATTCCGATAATTGGTTGCATTGACTGATAAAGTCCTAAAATAGGAATCGCTAAAAAGGAAAACATTCTAAAAGCTGCATTAAAAAAAGCCATTGCCTCTAGGTTACCATATATTACTACTAATCTAAATAATATAAACTGTCTAAATATATTAGAGAGCTGCATTGAAAATGCTGAAAAGCCAATACTTAAGACACTCTTAAGAATTTTAGGTTCTAATTTTATACGAAACTTAGTGGTGCTAAATGTTGCCTTTCCTTGAATGAAATATAAAGATGTTAAGGCGCTATATAAAAACATTGTTAGAATACTGCTCCATGCAGCCCCAGCAACTCCCATGTCAAATACTCCAATAAATAAAGGAGTTAGTAGAAGGTTTAGGACTACAGAGATTAAAGTAAAACGCATGGCTTGGCCTATTTTACCTTCAGCGCGTATTAAACTATTGGCTGAAAGCCCGTAGATACTAAAAAATGCACCAAGAATATATACGGTATAATAATTTAAAGCATAGGTGAATAATTCTTCTGATATACCTAATAGTGAAACTATTTCATGAGAAAAAATTATGCCAGGGATTGTGATTATAGCAGCTCCAATTAAGGATAGTGCTATCATATTAGGGATTATTTTTTGTTGAATTTCAATATTATTTGCACCTATAGCTCTACTAAGAACCGATGCGGAGCCAGCAGCAACAAAAACAGTAACACTTGTAACTACTAGCATTAAAGGAAACAACATTGATACCCCTGTAAAGGCTTTGATTCCTATAAAATAACTAGTGTAAAATATATCAATGAGCCCATTAATAGATACAACCATCATCCCTAAAATAGCAGGGATAGATAGTTTTAACATTAGTTTCCATAAACTATCGTTAATAAAATCGTGTTTTTTTTTAGGCTTTCGCAATGTAAATTTCATAGAAATATATTTTAAGAAGCTATTTTTTAAGGGCCTTTAAGAAAATAGTTTTATTGAAAAGAACTAATGATAAACCAAAAAGGAAAAAAGAGATGATTATAATTTCTATTAAACCACCTTTAATATTTTGGATTTTGGATATGTAGTCTACTGTTAAATTGAATTTAGGAAGATTTTCGTAGTCTTTATTTTTTATTTGTTTGTTTAAAAACAATTTATCGAAATAAAAATGAGTAATCTCTTTGTGAAAATTAGTAATTGATTGATGAAAGGCTTGAAAAATTACAGCATCCGTTTCGGTAATTTCATTCAAAATACTTTGTGTATTTACAGCAGGATTAGCCCATTGAAATAATGAAATCCATTTTTGACGTAGTTCAATTTGGTTAAAATAATCAACGACTTCCTTTTTATGGTGGTTGTCGTTGAGTGCGGTAAAGGCAGCATAAGCTTTGGACATTGTGTTTACATCAATTAAAGCCTTAGCACCTTTTAAGTCATCTCGATGGTGTAAATATTCCTCAATAACAGCCTTAGCTTCGTCTAAATCTTCTTCGTTTTCGAGGCTTTTTCTTCGGGTAATATCAGCAAGCGACATATTATCTATTGGGTATGCAATGTTTGCATATACATTTAATATGGCTGGTAAAACAATTAGAAATAGAAGCCATAAACCAGCAGCAGAGATTGCTGTTAGAGAAGAGTTTTTTTTAAGACTAACTAAAAAGAACATTAAAGCAAACCAAAAACTGAAGTAGCATAAAATGGTAGCTATCCATAAAAAGATGGTTAAATTTTCTGTTTTAGGAGCTATAAAAAAACCAATAGAAGATAAAAGGATTCCTAAGCCTACAATTAAGAGGTAATAAAAAGAAATTCTAATCAATAATATTTTTCTTAATCCTACGGTTTGTAACCTTAATAGAGGAAGCATTCCGTTTTCTTTTTCTTCAGCGTATAATCCGTAAGTAAAGACTATTATAAGTAAGGGAAATAAATAAATAAGAACAAAAGAAAGGTCAAAATTTCCTATGTATAGTTTTAGAGGATTGGCTAATTCATTTTCAAACAATTGATAATATAGGCTCGCAGCTGTTAGTTTACGGTAATAAGGTTCTATATCTCTTTGGCCTAATGACATATGCGCTAAACTATGAGGATTTAAAACCGCATGATATTCATGTCTATACCATGCGTAAGCTGGGTCAGAAGCTATATTGAATAATTGTTTTTCTTTGACGGATGTACGTTTGTTACTGAAACTATTTATATAGTTCTTAAATTCATTTTTTTCAATAGTTTGAACATTTTCAATTGTTTTCTGTTGTTTCGTTATTGTAGAATACCCATAATATATCGCATAGATTCCTAAAAAAACAATGGAGATTAATAGAATCATTTGAAAGATATTTCTAATAATAGAAATACCTTCACGTTGCCATAATAGTAAAATTAACTTCATATCATTTTGCTTTTAAAAGAAGAGGGTATTAGAAGTAACATTGCCAAAAACCAAAAGGTTAATGAAGCTAGTTCTATCCTGTAATATTTTAATACTTTGGTTACAAAAAGTGTTTTATACTTGAAATCTGAGATTGTTTCCCATAAGTTTTTTCCAGCTTTGTACTCATAAAACTCTCCATGGCGTGAATTTTTTGCCATGTCATTATTCATTGTTCGTATTAAATGCCTGCGGTATGTTTTTGTTTTTCTTTGAAAATCATTGAAACTGTGCCAGTCGGTAGCAGTAAAAGCCATAGAAAGATTTCTAATAGCTATGTAGGGGGCAACAAAGCTCATTAAGCTTTCTGTTTTATTTTGAAGCTCAAATTTTTTATGTAGTTTTTTTTCATGAAAATCGTATACTTTATTAGCGTACTCTTCACCTTCTTGCATTTCTATTCCACTAAAATTTAAGGGGAGTTTATGAATGGAATCAACATTATATTTTTGTAAATAATTTTCTTTTAGTTTGACTAACCTTTTTTCTTTAGATTCATTTATTGCCATTCCATTTGCAATATCATGTTGTATACCTTCTTTGTATATTTTCATAGAAGGTAATGGGTGTAGTGTTTCACCTAAGTTTGCCGAAGTTTTAGGAATAATAATTCCGGTTACCACCCAAAATATTAAGAGTGTTAAAAGAGCGCTTCTTGAGTTAGAAGATTTAAGAGATATCCACACAGAAAAATTTGTAAAAGTCCATAAATATCCAATATAAACAAGAAATAGGAGTACGATGCGAAGTTCCATATCTCTTATCACTGAATTAGTTGTTTCATTTATTCCTACGAAATAAAGTGCTGTAAAAAACGGGACTATTATTATTGAAATAATTATAAAGTAAGCCAAAACCTTACCTAAATAAATAGTTCTTATTGAAACACCTTGACTAACCAATAGCTTAAAAGTTCCTGTTTCCCTTTCTTTGGTGAAAGTTTGAAAAGTTATAAATATAATAAGGAGTGGTAATAATAATTGAAGTACCAATGCAGCGCTTAATTCACCAAAACGAATCATATTTCCGTATCCCTGTACAGGTCTGAACATGAATTCGTGAGGATAGTGAGCTTCTAAGTAAACAGAAGTTCCTGTGTATGTATCTAAACCAAAATCGAAAAGACTAAGAAGTGTTTTTTGTTTAAAAACAAAGGTTCCATAGTGTGCGGCAATATGAGGATGTTTATTTCCTTGATCTAACCATTCAGCCCTTCTCTCTTCTTGAGCAGTTTCTACCATGGTAATTTGATGTTTATAGGCAATATGACCTCCATATACAGCAAACCCCAATAGAATTATAATTATGGTAAACAAAATTTTTAAGGAACTTTGTCTGATTACACCTTTAAGTTCTTTTTTAGCAATTAAAAAGATTTGACTCTTCATTTATTTAAATTTTATTTTTTATTGGTAAGATGTAATTCTCTATATAAATATGTTGGTTAGTCTCCATGTTTTTTAGCGTGTTTTAGACTATGTATGCATATGTTTTAAGTATTTTTTTTCTAAATCTTGAAAAGAAACTTGATCAGACTCCATTAAATCAACCAAAACACCTTCTTTCATAATTCCTATATGAGTACCTGTGTCTTTGGCACGAAAAAGATCATGAGTAGCCATTAAAGTGGCAACTTTTTGTTCTTTCATTTCAAGTAAAAGTTGAGAAAATTCATTACTAGCCTTAGGATCTAAACCAGATGTAGGTTCGTCTAAAAGTAAAATTTTAGCCCCTTTTGCTCTTGCTAAAGCAATACCTACTTTTTGTCGCATTCCTTTAGAGTAACTACTAACTCTTTTTAATATGAAATCTTCTTGTAGTCCTGATTGTGAAAGTAAAAAGGCTAATTCATCCTTTTTTTGATTTCCACCTTGAAGACCACAAAAAAAATGAAGATTTTCAAGTCCTGTCATATCTTGGTACAATTGAAGATTTTCGGGAATATAGGATAGCCACTGTTTTGTTTTTTTGGGGTGTTTCTCTACATCAAAACCATTAACAAAAGCATTTCCTGAAGAAGGTGCTATAAAATTTAAAAATAAGTTTATAGTGGTAGATTTTCCTGCACCATTTGCGCCGAGCAGGCAAAAAATATCGCCTGCTCTTATTTTTAAATTCAATGAATCTAGTGCGGTAAAATCACCATATTTTTTTGTAAGATTTTCAGCTTTTAACATGTTTTTTTATTAGTTGTTTAAGTCTTCTAATCCTGTGATGAAGCCTCCGTTAGAAGTAAATAATTTACTAGATGTGTTTGAGGTAGTGTCAAAGCTGAATACGGCATTTTCATCATTCGTAGCTGTTGTAAATAGTAATTTATTATCCTTATAAGGAAGTATTATCATTCTTCGAGAACCATAGGTTGTTGGAAGCCCAGGTACAGCTCCTAAACTTGATTTATTTTGAAGGTCTAACTCAAAATATTTAAACTGTGGCTGGTTGGTTTTAAATTCATAAAAATCAGTTGCGTCTTCAACCTTTGCGGTAAAGCTTCTTCCATTGGGCATTTGGTAGATTCCGTAGCACACGTTTCCTGTAGCGTTTTGCATATCCATAAAATAGTCTGGATCAAAAGAAGTTTGTCCATTACTTATTTTTAAGAGTCCACTAGGGCTGTTACCTCCACTTAATTTAGTTCCTAAACCTTGTACATAGATGTCGCCATTAGTAGTTTTAATCATTCCTGCATTAGCTGCTTGTCCTCCAAAAACCATCCCTGTTCTCTTGTCAGATATAATTTTTTCTACCACTTTTTGGTTTAAATCAATTACGGCAACATAAGCAGAATCGTTTAAAGGTGCGAAATTGTTTTCGTAATGCAAGCCCATAAATAATTTACTATCTCGTGCAATCATATCTAAATAATAGGTACGAGTAGCTTCAGGAAACCTCTTGGTAATTGATGTTAATGCAACTTCTCCTGTAATACGCATTGTAGTAGGGTTAAAAATGATAAGCTTTGAAATACCACCAGCAACAGAAGCATAGGCAACGCTTTCGTTTTCAAAATAAACTGTAGAAAAAGTATTTGCTCCAGGAACAACAATTCGTTCCTCTTCAACAGTGTCTCCATTATCATTAAATGAGTATTTAACTAATGTAGCAGGAGCACCAAAAGGTGATGCGTACAATGCTTTGTTGTAAGAAACCGTACCTGCATTTCCATTTAACTCTAAAGCTTTCTCATTTCCTAAGGTAGAAAAAGTTAAGTCTTCAGCACCTTGTATGTAAGAGGTTTGATTAGGCCATGCACCACTTACGGTAGTAATACCAAAGTTTAAGGTAATTGGATTCGGGTCATCTTTTTTAGAAGGGGTATCATCGCTGCATCCTATCATTGTTATAGTTAATGCGACGTAAAATAATAGTGTTGTGATTTTCTTAAAAAATTGTTTTTTCATTTTTCTACTGTGTTTAATCTCTCGTTTTTTCGAGTTTAAGGGTTAATTTATTTAATAAAGGTTCTGAGTGTTATGCTAAATGCCCTTCCTGGACGTTGTGCACTAAAATTGTCGAATACTTTTTTGTCGAAAATATTGGTGATTTCTGAGGAAATCGCCCAATGATTAGAAGGGTGTGAAATAGTTACCCCTATATTCTGCGTAAATTGAGAAGGGATTGTATTTTTGAAATCTTTGTTTCCGTCTACTGCCCAATAAAGATAAAATTCATTAACATAATTGGCAGACCACCAAACTGAAATATTATTTTTTGTACTTAGAAATTTTTTTCTATGATATCGAATCTCTCCATTTCCAAATAAATAAGGAATATTAGGAAGCCTTGCGTTAAAATAACGATTGTTTACAGCTCCTGTAATACTTTTAGGAGAACGGTTTCTTAAATCTTGATAAGTCGCATTTACTTTTATATCAAGTGTTTTGAATGGGCGATAGCGTACTTCTGTATCTACACCAAGAGTACGTGATTTTAGTAAGTTTTGATATTGGGCGTAAAATTTTGATGTACGTAGCCAAATAACATTATCTGTATTGCGATAAAAAAGATTGGTATCCCAATTAATTTTTTTTGAGTTTAACTGAAAACCTAAGTTTAGATTATGACTTTGCTCTGGTTTTAAAAAAGGGTTCGGTTTTACTAATGTGAAATTACCAAAAAGCTCTATTTCATCTGGAAGTCTAGTAGCATATTCGTAAGAAGATTTTATCAGAAATTTTTTAGAAAAACGATATCTGATGGATTGTAGAAACCCGAAATTTGTTGCTTTTTGTTTGTTTGGAATGTATTTTAGGTTTTGAATTGCATAGCCGTTGGCATTCATCCAAAAATGTTTGATACCTGTATAGGTTGTTAAATTTCTTGAAAAATTATGTTCATATGCCAAACCAGTAGCATTTTTTAAAAGACGGGTAGGGTTCGCAAAAAAGTCTTCTCCATAAAATTCGGCAGCAATTGGGTCTTTACCTATTCTCTTAGACAAAGCTGAAAACATATTTAAGGTGAAATTACCTTTTAACCAAGGGCTATATTTTACATTAACTCTGTTTAGTAAGTTTTGTGAAGTGAGTTTTAAATTATTTCGCGAAGTAGAGATTTCGCCACCATCTGTTCGTTGACCAAAAACTTTACCATCCCAGGTATATATGTTTAAAGAGGTATCTATAAAATTACTTTTAGTATTGTTATAAGCTGTATACCATTTGATATCGGTATTATTTAGAATATCCTTTTTTTCATACTCTAAAGATGCTCCTAAAGTAGCTTCGTCATAAGTAACTTTTCCGTAGGGTTGCGCCATAATTGCATTATGTTGAACATCATCTTCTAGTCCCGAATAACGTATGTTAAATACGAAGCGATCAGCATAAGTTTTATCATAAACTCCTGTATAAAAATTTAATAGGTAATTTGAGAACTTATCATGAAAACGCTTAACAGTTACAGGTTTTGGATTTCCAAATTCATCAGGAATTTCAACATCTACTTTATAGTCGTTATCAGAATGGTTATAAAATGAGTGTACTCCAAACATCCAGTTTTTATTGGTGTTTATGAATTGACCATTAACATTTACTTTATGACTATTAAATGAGCCAGCTGAGTAAGAGGCATCGAAGTAATCGGAATATGATTTTCGAGTAAGAATATTTACTCCACCACCAAGGGCATCAGCACCCAGATTAACAGGAACAACACCTTTGTAAACTTCTATTTGATCTATTAAGCTTGCTGGTAATGCGTTTAAGCCTAAACCTGATCCAAAATAAGATAGTGGAATACCATCTATAAAAAAAGGTATAGATTTACCAGTCATTCCGTTTACGTAAATTTTTGCATTACTTCCAAAACCACCTGTTTGCCTAATGTTTACTCCAGGAATTTGTTTAACAATATCGCTAGTATTTGTATTCCTCTCTCGAAATTTTTTCATTTTTACTATTGATACATTAGCGGTACTTTCTCTTTTTTGTTGAGTTTTTGATTTACTTGTAATGGCTATTTCGTTGAGTTGATTTTGCTCTTGAGTTAAGCTAATCTTTACCTTAGTTACTTTAGATGTATTTACAGTTGTGTAGTTAGTTTCAAAACCTATATGAGAAACCTCTAGTGTGTAATTATCTTCTGATAATTTATTTAATTTGAAAGCACCGTTTTTATTGGTAATGGTTCCTTTGTTTGCTTTTAGTATTTGTACATGAACTCCTGCAAGAGGTATTTGTTTATGATCTGTAATTACTCCTGTAATACTCTTATTTTGAGAATACGCGTAATTACTTATTAATAGGCAGAGTAGTAGTTTTAGAACTTTCATTAAATTTTTAATATTTAGAACTTCTGTAAATTATAGAGGTTCTGTTGTTATAATTTTATTTGTTTAATGAGTCCTTGTTCTTGCATTTCTTTCAATACATCATTTTCTTTTTCAGATAGACTATCTTTATTTAGTAATCCATCAGATTTATCCCATAAGTATTTAGCTTCAGGTGAAAGCCAAAAAGCTTCATCATCATCTTTTTTTAGTAAACAATCCGATCCGTTTTTTTTATTTATAGATAGTATTTCTTGGTTTCTAATTAAAAAACTATTTGTTTCTTCTGTTAAATTAAGTGTTTCACGTTCTTCATTATAAAGTAAAAAGACTTTACCTTGATGTATTAAAATGGGTTTTGTTTCTTCGGGGTTCATTTCAAAAGCTTCAATTTCGGTTTTCATAAGTCCCTTTAAATCAATAGCCGTTCTTACGATTTTTACAGGGGTCGGTTCTTTTGAATGGTTATGAATTAAAGCTGTTTTTTCTGCTCCCTTTCCTGTAGTAGAGATAAGAGAAACCTCTTCTACCCAAAAATGATCATCAAGAGCCGTTTTAGAGTATTTTATATTTCCGTTATTGTGAATTTCAGAAATAAGAGTATATTTTCCTAAAGGACCATTTTTAGGAACGTTATAGGTAAAATAGTAATGACGTCCAGATTGTATATTTGTTAGTATTTCTACGAGTTTTTCTCGTTTGCAAGGGCCTTGAAGGTAATCTGCGATTACTAATAGGGGGATATTTTTATTTAAATATTTTGGTTTTTTAATAGATTCTATATCTTCTTTGTCTTCGGTAGAATTAGGAAAAGCAATAACATGGTTATCAAAAAGCATGGTAATATTCCCTTTAGGGTCTTTAACTCCTATTTTAACTAAAGGTGATAAGTGTGTGTCTTTTAGATGAGAGGTATTAAAATTCCAGTGTATAGTGATAGTGCTACCTGGTATGGTTCTTTTTGGAAAGATACTCATTACTTATTTTTTCAATTTTTTAATATTTTCTTTACTGTATTTTTTTGGATATACTTCAAACCATTTTTCTACTGTTTCTTCTCCTAAATAATCATAGGTTGTTGATAGGAGAAACTCTAGTTTTTCTAAATATTTTTCTCGTGATAAATCATGAGAATTTTTTAATTCTTGTTTTTTTTGATCTTTTTCGGTTTTTGTAGCAGGAAGATGATGAAAGTAAGGGGTGTTCATGTATTCTGTACTAAATTTATGATACAGAGGTGTAAATAAAATTAGGTTATGCCACATTTCATCTATAATTAGTAGATCATCAGGTATGAAGATTCCAGGGATTTGACTTATGTATAAAAATTTTAGCGTCTCTGATAAAATATCTTTTACTTCAGCTTCAGGAACATCATACATATCCATAAACCTTGATATAACATTTACGTCTTTGAACTTTAATAGATTTGTTAATTGGCTTTCAGTTAATTTCGTCATGTTTTTGTTATTTTTTTAACACTATTTTAAAAAACGGTAGAATTGCTTCTACCGCTTTAATTTTAAAACTATAGCGTGTGAAAACAGTGTCCGCAATTACTACAGTGCATACTTCCACTAGCTTGTTTTGCTTTATTAGCTAGGATTCTAGAAATTATTGATTTCTTATTTTTCATAATTATGATATTTTAAGTTGTACCTACTCTATTAATAATAACAAGGTTTTCGGTATCCCCTTTGAACCTAATGTTATAAGGTGTGAAAACAGTGTCCGCAATTACTACAGTGCATACTTCCGCTAGCTTGTTTTGCTTTGTTTGCTAATATTCTAGAAATTATTGATTTCTTGTTTTTCATGATTATAATATTTATAAGTTATATATGCCTACTCTATTAATAAGGTTTTCGGCTTCCCCTTAAAGTGCTATAAAGTATGGAAACAATGTCCGCAATTGCTACAGTGCATACTTCCGCTAGCTTGTTTTGCTTTGTTAGCTAAAATTTTAGAAATAATTGATTTCTTAGTTTTCATGACTACAATATTTAAAAAGTTATACCTACTCTATGTTATAGGGTTTTCGGCCTCCCCCTTTCGTTGCAACGTTTTTTATGCATATGAAAAATAGATAAGTACAGACCACCTAATGTTAGGTTTGTTGTTAACTTTCTTATTTTTAATATGATGTGAGTAGTGTGGTTATTAAAATAAACAATAGCGTAGCTAGCTATTTTAAATAAATTGTTTCCTTTAAATATTTATTTAAAATGTGGTGTAGCAGCTGTTTTAGCTTATTTCTAATATTTAGATAGGTTGAAAATCATTACGTGTTAACCTGTGTAAATTTTTACAATGTGGTTAGATTATAAGTGAAATTCTTGTAATAAAGAGGGAGGAGGGCGAGAAAATAATTGAGCTGAAGTAAGAGTACTTGAATTAAGAAAACTATAGTTTTTTACTTTTTCTACCTGAGTAATATATTTAATTTCTTTAAATGTATAATCTATAGCGTTAAATGGAAGTGTAGGAGTTAGGTTATGTGAAATAACATAATCGCAAGTAGTACAATCTAATGTATGGTCTTTGTCGTCTATATGAGATAGCATATGAAGTCCTGCCATTTTCATAGAAATGAAAATTACAAGAAGCAAACAAGTTATGCTATTTTTTAAACGACTATTTTTCATTAATTAATGATAATTATTATTTAGTTTTAGTCAAAAGTAGGTAATTATATTACTTAACGCAACTAAATAGCGATAAACTATTGCTATTTAGTTGCGTTATGGTTCTAAGTGCCTTGTTAATAGGTGTTTTTATGCGGTTTTATAAATTAATGTAGAATGTAAAAAAACAATTATTAAATAATATTAAGAGGTATTTACTTGAAAATAAGCATGTTTTAGTTTAATTGTGTGTTGTGAAAATACGCTTTGTAGTGAGAGTAAAATCCCTATATACAGGGGGCACTATATTTATGTATAAATGTATTTTTACGAATAGAAATAAGCAATTATAGCTTATCAATATTTAAAAATAATTTTCATGAAAAATTTTAAAAAATATTTCACTTTAGAAAAAGAAGGAATAACGCACTATTTTTTAATAACTCTTAAAAAAAAATATAACATTCTTGTTAGTGGTGTATTAGGGCAATCTCCCATCATAGAAATAAATGATTTTGAGAATAAAGAAATAGCGAAGGAAAAAGTAGATGCTATTATTCTAACGAAATTAGAAGAGGATTATAAAGAAGTAGAAGTATCAAATGAATTTTCTGTTTTTTCAATTGCAATGGAGCAATTAAAGACTGAGGATGTAGCGCAGTTTGAAAAAGGAATACTTATTTTAAAAAAGCTAGTAACTATTTATTATAATAGCGATAAACACCCTTTTGTTAAATTCTTAGGGGTTAAAATGAAAGATGAAAGTTTAGTTACTGTTTCAATACTAGATGAGTACCTTAAAAAACACATAGATAAACTATCATCTTCTTCGTTGGTTTCTATCTTTAAAATGACATTACAAAATATTTATTTTAATTTTGAAGCAACTAGTTTTGTCGTAGAAGAAATTATAAAAAGGAAAGATTTAAAAGCTCAGCTTGCTGTTGTAAAACAATTTTATAAAGCTTGTGAGTATTATGATGCAGGTCATCGATTTTGGAGTTCAACTAATCAAGATGAATTAATAGATTCTCACTTTCCTAAATTTGAATCACAGGCGTTACTTGAATTATTAGCAAAAGCTTCTGGAGATATGCTTAATAATGACGGGGGAGATGGTATGGAAGAACTTTTTACACCTGCATTATGTAATACTGAAGATATAGTTATTCAGCAAAAAATATTAGACGTTTTAGAAATTTATAAAAAAGAATATGAGGAAGAAGAATATGTTGATGAGGAGTATTTTGATGATTTATTAGGGAATATTTTAGAATTGGCTTCTGTTAATGTTGAAAAAGGTATTGAGAAAATAAATGAAAGAAAGGAGAGTAGAGCGTTTTTTTTAGAAGCGATAGAAGAAGTCAATCTATTAAAAATACAGGAATTCTTAGAGAAAGGGATAATTCCTGATAAAGGGCTTGTTAAAAAGATTATCGAAATATCATTAGAAAGCAAGAATTTATCTATTCTTAAATTATGCAAAGAAAAAGGAGTGCAGTTTAATATTGAAGATTTATTTAATAATCCAACTGAAAATGTTGAGGTATTAAAAGAATGTATTGAGTCAGATGTAGTAGATGTTATTTATATAAGTGAAAAATCAAATAAGAATCTATTATTTTTTGTTTCCGAAAATAAAATTCTTTTAGAAGCTTTACTTAAGAAAGAGGTTGATGTAAATCATCTTGATGAAGATGGCAAAACTATTTTAATGCGTATATGTTCTTATGCTAGAGGAGATAAAGAGGTGTATATAGAAGATGTAAATTTACTATTAGCTTATGAAGCAAATCCTAATGTAAGTGTAACTAGTGAAGGATGGGAAAAAGGAACAACAGCTTTACATTATGCGATAGAAAATAAAGCAGTTGAAATTACTAAATTATTAATTAACGCTTCTGCTGATGTAAACGCTATACGTGATAATGGAAATAATCCTTTAATGCTGGCGCACAAGGCAAACAATAGTGAATTGATTGATTTGTTGGTTAAGGTAGGAGCAACTGCCCCTGAAGAGGAACTTCTAAAAATTGAATTCTTAAGATGTGCTTCTCAGAAACAATGGGATAGAATTTTAGAATTAGAAAGGGATATTATTTTAGCATACCCAGAAGATTTCACTGTTGTTTTACGTTTAGCTGAAGCGCATTATTTTTCAAGATCAAATTATGAGCAAGCTGCTATTTACGCAAAAAATGCTTTACAATTAGAAGCTAATAATAGCTCTCTAAATATTTTTTTTATGAGCTCAATTAGGCTTGGGAAAATTCAAGAAACTATTGATGTGTTTTTAGCGCATAAGAAACAATTTAGCCCTGAAAGAATTTTAGCAGATAACATAATTGCAAATCTTGTTGTTGCTTATTGTGCAAGTAATCAGTTAAAAGAAGGTGTTGAAGTCTTAAGTCCTTATTTTAGTAAGGTTGAAGAATCTAGAAAGGTAAGAGGAGTTATGAGTTTTAACATAGCTTGTATGTATGCGTTGGTAAATGATACTCACGAGATGTTACCTTATGTAATAAATGCATTAGAAAGAGAGTATACTAAAGATGATTTTCTTAACGAAGGTGATTTTGCTAATTATCATACTAATGAACTGTTTTTATTTATTTTAAATCAAAACCATAAAGAAAATATAGAATTAGAGGAATGTATAGAAGATAGTGAGGCGAATACATTTAAGAAACTAAGCGTAAAAGCTTTTTATAATACTGGAACGTTCTCGTTTGAAAATGATGATCATGAGTTTACATATACAACTGGTGTTGTTGGAGAAAAAGAAAAGGTAACTAGGCGATTATATATTTCTAAAGCACAGGCTTTAACAGTGTATTTTAATAAGCTTAAAAAAATGCCTAATGAAGATAAAAACATGTATTTCTTATTAAAAGAAGATGATTCGGTACAAAATAAGGTTCTTTTAGAGTTGCCTAATCAGTTAGATTTTTTATCAGGAAATAAAATTACAGCATCGGTAGATACGCCTATCGTATTTACAACTAATGCAAAATCAGGAGATGCTTTACTTGATTTTAATGAAGGTGAAATACCAGTGATGTCTAAAAGGTTTGTTGATTTATTAAAAGAAGCTGGAGTAGATTCATTGCAAACTTTTCCTGTGTCAATAAAGAGTAAAAAGGACGAAACTGTGTGGGGAGATTATTTTGCAGTAAACTTTTTAGATGTAATAGCATGTGGTGCTTTTCCTGCATCTTTATTTAAGAAAAACAAACCTAAACACGGTGTTCGTTGTGAGTTGGCTATTGATACCGAGAAAGTTGATGACACATTATTGTTTCGTTTAAAAGAAGAATTGTCTACGATTGTTTTGCATCGTAGTGTTGCTAAATATCTTATAGATAATGATCCAGATGAGGTTGTGAAATGGGAGTTTAAAGGTGTTATTCACTAGGTTTTTATAGTGTTGTTTCTTATGAAGTTACAGCGTTTATTGTTGCAATTACTTATAGTATGAATACTCAATAAAATAAGATTAATCATTTAGGTAATTGCAACAATATTTTTATCAATAAATATTTTATAGCGGATATGTTTGTCTGTTATAAAAATATCCTCTAAATTTGCACTATAATAATAAAAGAATGTTTTCAAAATCATGTGAATATGGACTTCGGGCAGTAATATATATTGCACAACAGAGCGCACAAGATCTAAAAGTCAGTTTATCTACTATATCTGAAGCTATAAATTCTCCACAAGCATTTACAGCTAAAGTATTGCAACAACTCACAAGAAACAATATTGTTAAATCTATAAAAGGACCTTATGGAGGTTTTATTATAGAAAATGGTAAAATGGAAACGATTAAACTTAGTGATGTTGTTAAGGTGTTAGATGGAGATGCTATTTATACGAGTTGTGGTTTGGGCTTAAGTGAATGTAATGCAAAATCACCTTGTCCACTTCATTTTCAATTTGTTGAGGTTAGAAACAAATTGAAATCAATGTTAAATAACACAACGTTATTAATGCTTGTTAACGATATGAGTATTGATACATTTTTTTTAAAAAGATAAAAAAAATAAATTTAAAACGGATAAAAAGATCCGTGTATACGTTATGAAAAAAACAATCATTATAACCTTTATTTGGATTGGTTTTGTAGGTGCTATAAGTTTTATGGAATCATGGTTGAAATTTCAAGCGCCAGGTATAACAACTAAGCTTGGCTTAGGAATTGGAAGGCTTGTTTTTAAAGCTTTAAATATAATGGAGATCGTTTTTTCAATAACCATTATTGCAAGTTTGGTAATGCCTTTAAGAAAACAAAAACTACAATTTTCATATACTTTTCTCATTGTAATTTTTATAGTAATACTACAAACATTTTGGTTGTTACCTATTTTAAATGAACAAGCAGAATTAATTATTCAAGACATAGAAATAAAGAAAGGTAATTTTCATTTTGTGTTTGTTTTATTGGAGGTAATAAAAATAATATGTCTTTTCTTTTTTGGATTTAACCAGTTAAAAAAGTTAACATATAAAGTAGAATGAAAAGAAGTTTCAAGCAATAACTACTGATTACCCTGAATATTTAAGCGAATATATATGGAATCGCCCTATAAAGAATATTTAAGACTTAAATAAAACCACTGAAAAATATTTATGATATAAACATCCTGAATAGTCATTTAGCACGATGCTAAATGAAAAAATGAACTATATAACTTTTAAAATCAATCAACACTAAATAATGAATATTAATAATAAAACATTAGTAAGCAATATTGTTGCAGAAAATTATAAGTCTGCTAACATTTTTAAATCTTATGGAATAGATTTTTGCTGTAACGGAAATAGAAGTATAGAAACTGTGTGTAATTCAAATAATGTTAAGGAAAACATACTAATTAAGCAATTATCAAATTGCTTTAACACAGAAATAGATACTAACAACTATCAATCTTGGGATATTGATTTTCTTTCAGATTATATTTATAATAAGCATCATAAATATATTGAAAAGAAGGTGCCTGAAATTAAGCAATATCTAGATAAGCTATGCAAAGTACACGGTGTAGGGCATCCAGAATTATTTGAAATATATAAGTTGTTTACTGAAAGTGCGAACGATTTAACAACACATATGAAAAAAGAAGAATTTATACTGTTCCCTTATTTTAAAAAGTTGGTTGAAGCTAGTAAAAATAATACCGTAGTTTCTAGTTCACAATTTGATAGTGTTACAAGCCCAATTGCAATGATGCATGAAGAGCATGATAACGAGGGGCATCGGTTTAGAAAAATATCAGAATTAAGTAACAATTACGCACCTCCTGTAGATGCATGTACTACATACAAAGTTGCCTATCTTTTATTACAAGAATTTGAAAACGATTTACACAAGCACATTCATTTAGAAAATAATATTTTATTTAAAAAAGGAGTTGAATTAGAAAAAACTCTACAAAACTAGAAGGAAACATGAGAAAAACATGGATAGCATTTATTAGCGTTGTAACTCTTTCGTTTATAGCACTAATTTGGGTAGGAACTGAAGTATATCAAACACAACCACCTATACCTGATAAGGTTGTTGTAAAAGGATCTGGAGATATTGTTTATACAAAAGAAGATATTCAAATAGGTCAGAATGTTTGGGAATCTATTGGAGGTATGGAAGTAGGTTCTATATGGGGGCATGGAAGTTATGTAGCTCCTGACTGGACAGCAGATTGGATACATAAAGAAGCGATATTTTTACTAAAACATTGGTCTAATACTGATTTTAATACTTCGTATGATAATTTAGATGTAGAAAATAAAGCGGCGATAAAAGCTCGTTTGATTAATGATATTAAGACGAATACATTTAATAGTACTACAAAAACAGTTACAATATCAAAAGAAAGATTGGCTGCTATTAAAGCGAATGTAAAGCATTATACCTCTATTTTTTCTGATGGAAAAGAAGAGTACGCGATTCCTAAAGGTGCTTTAACAGATGTTGTTAAGTTAGAACAATTAAATGCCTTTTTATTTTGGACTTCTTGGGCAGCAAGTACTAATAGACCTAATGAAGATTACACGTACACCTCTAATTGGCCACACGAACCTTTAATTGATAATCTTATAACCAAAGATTCTCTTATATGGTCTGGATTGTCAATAGTTTTACTACTTCTTTTTATTGGTATTTTAACTTTTTATTATTTAAAGAACCATGAAAAAGGAGATATTATAACGCAGCCTGAAAAAGACCCTTTGGTAGGAATGAAATTAGTAGGTTCACAAAAAGCTGTTCTAAAATATTTTATTGTTATTTCACTTTTAATTGGGCTACAAGTAGTTCTTGGTATTATAACAGTACATTATACAGTAGAAGGGCAAGCTTTTTTTGGCTTTGACTTAGCAAGCTATTTACCTTATTCTATTACTAGAACTTGGCATACGCAATTAGCAGTATTTTGGATTGCAGCAACTTGGTTAGCTACTGGTTTATTTTTGGCGCCAATGATTTCTGGGAGGGAATTTAAATATCAAAATTTTGGAATCAATTTCTTATTTGTAGCATTACTTATTATAGTATTAGGGTCTATGCTTGGAGAATGGCTTGGAGTACACCAATTTTTAGATTTAACAACCAACTTTTTCTTTGGACATCAAGGATATGAGTATATGGATTTAGGAAGGTTTTGGCAAATATTTCTTGGTATAGGCTTAATATTATGGGTGTTTATGGTTGGAAGACATATTATTTATGCTATTAGAAAAAATGATGAATCTAAACAGTTGTTAATTATTTTATTAATATCTGTAGTGGCAATTGGTATGTTCTTTTTCTCTGGATTAATGTATGGTGAAAATAGTAGTTTACCTGTTATTAATTATTGGAGATGGTGGTTAGTTCATTTATGGGTTGAAGGATTTTTTGAAGTTTTTGCAACTGTAGTAATTGCGTTTATTTTCTCTAAAATGGAAATAATATCTGCTAGAACTGCGGGGAGAGTTTCTGTTGCGTCTGCAACCATATTTTTAGCAGGAGGTATTATAGGAACTTTACACCATTTATACTATTCAGGAACTCCAGTTCAAGCCATAGCTTTGGGTGCCACTTTTAGTGCATTAGAAGTTGTTCCTTTAACATTAATGGGGTTTGAAATTAAAGAAAGTTGGACTCTTTTAAAAAGTAAACCATGGATGCAAAGATATAAATGGCCAATCTTTTTCTTTATTGCTGTGTCGTTTTGGAATTTTATAGGAGCTGGTGTATTCGGATTTTTGATTAATCCACCAATTGCCTTATACTACATACAAGGGTTAAATACTACAGCAGTTCATGCACATACAGCCTTGTTTGGTGTATATGGAATGTTGGGGATGGGCTTCATTCTTATTTGTTTACGCTTTTATTCTAATAGAGTATGGGAAAGTAAAAAATTAAAAAGAGCTTTCTGGCTGTTAAATATAGGCTTAGTAGCCATGGTGTTATTTAGTTTATTGCCAATAGGTATAATTCAAGCATATACTTCAATTACAAAAGGATATTCTTTTGCTAGAGATGCTGAACTATTATATTCACCTGTAGTACAAACTTTAAAATGGCTTCGAATGATTGGAGATATTATCTTTTCAGGAGGGATATATTACTTCTGTTGGTTTACTATTTCTGAAACAATTTATAGCTATAAAATTAAAAATAATGTAAATTAATTTATAGGTTGTAATCAATAAGTAGTTTTGTAACTATAATAAATTTTAAACAAACCATTGCTCAGATATTAATCTGAGTGATGGTTTTTATGTTTAAACTAGGTTGTTCATTTTTTTAATTAGTGTAAGCTATAAAAACAGCTAGTCTAATAGGAGTATGACTAAACTAAAGTTAGTACTTTAAAGAGTGTCAAAAAAGTGTAAAAGAAATGTAAATAGTTACAAAAAGTCATGAAAATGTATGTTATTTACTGGTATTATGAATAAAACAAAGATTTACATATACAGTGGCTTGGCTTTTTTTCTTTTTTTAGGGCTACTACTTTCTTCATTCAATAAAAAAAACAAAGACTTTTCAGAGAAAGTTAAAATTTCTTTACGCGATGTCGGTAATCAATTATTACTCATTAATAAAGATTCTACCTCATTGGTTTTACCTGTGGTTGAATTAGCTGATTTTAAGTATGGATTGTCGTTTAAGAGTAAGCTTTCTTTTGATCCTGGTAAATTAGTTACGCTTGTTAAAGAGAGTTTAAAAAAAGTAGCATTGTCTGAATCTTATAGCGTAGAAGTTTTACAATGTTCAGATAACGAAGTTGCGTATAGCTATCAAATGAGTTTTTTAGTAGAAGATGTAATTACACCATGTGCAGGAAGACTTCTGCCCGAAAACTGTTATAATATTCAAGTTAAATTTATTAAAGAAGAAACTACTATTGTTAGTAGTCTATTATTTTTAATAGGATTGTTTCTTTTAATAATTGTTTTTGTAATAGATTTTATCTTTTTTAAAAATAAGAAAGTAGTAAATGTTGAATCTGAAGTTAAAAAACACACAGATATAGGGAGTTTTCAGTTTTATCCAGACCAAAATAAATTAGTAAAACAAGCGGTAGAAATATGTCTTTCTAAAAAAGAATGTGAGCTATTGGCTATTTTCGTGGCAAACCCGAATCAAATTATAAAAAGAGAAGAGTTAACAAAGAAGGTTTGGGAAGATAAAGGTGTTTTTGTAGGGCGTAGCTTAGATACTTACATCTCTAAATTACGAAAAAAATTAAAAGAAGATAAAACTATTAAGTTGGTAAATATTCATGGTGTTGGTTATAAATTAGAAGTGAGTTGATTAATTTACTTTAAGATTTTAAATATTTTTTTGTAAACATTTTACTGTTAGTAAGTTTTTAATTGATTGTTTGTTAGGTTGTTGTGTTTTGTTTCTGTTTACTTTATGATATAAGTCATCTTTTTTATTTTTATTTTTTTTAACTTAGAGCTATTAAGTTTAAAGTTAAATTCTCTGAGAAAAACAATGAAACCTACAATAAAAGTTACCTCTAAAACGACATATACAAGGGAAGAAGCATTAACAGCAGCATTAAATTATTTTAAAAATGATGATTTAGCGGCAAGCGTTTGGTTAAATAAATATGCACTGAAAGATTCTGACGGAAATATTTATGAACGTACTCCCAATGACATGCATGAAAGGATTGCAAAAGAAATTGCAAGAGTTGAGAAGAAGTATAAAAACCCGTTAACAGCATCAGAAATATTTGAAGTAATTAAAGATTTTAAATATATTGTTCCGCAAGGAAGTCCTATGGCAGGAATAGGAAATACGTTTCAAGTAGGCTCACTATCTAATTGCTTTGTAATTGGTAATGATGGAGATTCTGATTCTTACGGAGGAATTATGAAAATTGATCAAGAGCAAGTGCAGTTAATGAAAAGGCGTGGAGGTGTTGGTCATGATTTATCACATATCAGACCTAAAGGATCACCTGTAAAGAACTCCGCACTAACATCAACAGGAATTGTTCCTTTTATGGAGCGGTATTCAAATTCTACAAGAGAAGTAGCACAAGATGGTCGTCGTGGAGCATTAATGTTATCCGTTTCTATAAATCATCCAGATTCTGAAGATTTTATCGATGCAAAATTAGCGCAAGGAAAAGTTACAGGAGCCAATGTATCAGTTAGAATTGATGATGCATTTATGAAAGCTGTAAAAAAGGAGGAAGATTATATACAGAAATACCCGGTTTTTAGCACAACTCCAAAAGTTTCAAAGACAGTGCCTGCAAAAAAGTTGTGGAAAAAAATAGTGCATAATGCATGGAAATCTGCTGAACCAGGAATTTTATTTTGGGATACAATTATTAACGAATCGGTGCCAGATTGTTATGCCGATTTAGGATACAAAACAGTATCTACGAACCCATGTGGAGAAATACCTTTATGTCCGTACGATTCATGTCGCTTATTAGCAATTAACTTATTTTCATATGTAGAAAATCCGTTTACAGAAAAAGCTGCATTTAACTTCGAGTTATTTAAAAAGCATATTGTAATTGCTCAAAGAATGATGGATGATATTATTGATTTAGAGTTAGAGAAGATTGATAAGATATTAGAGAAGATTGAAGCAGATCCAGAATTAGACAATGTAAAAGCTACCGAAAAAAACCTTTGGTTAAATATTCGAAAAAAAGCGGATGAAGGTAGAAGAACTGGTATTGGAATTACTGCCGAAGGAGATATGTTAGCAGCTTTAGGTATAAGGTATGGAAGTGATGAGGGGAATGACTTCTCTGAGAAAGTACATAAAGTATTAGGAATAGAAACTTATAGAGCCTCTGTAAATTTAGCGAAAGAGCGAGGTGCTTTTTCAATATATAATTCAGAAAGAGAAAAAGAGAATCCGTTTATTCTACGTTTAAAAGAAGCAGATAGCAAGCTGTATTATGAAATGTTAGAACACGGTCGTAGAAACATTGCTTTGTTAACAATTGCACCAACAGGAACAACAAGTTTAATGACACAAACTTCGTCGGGTATAGAACCTGTTTTTATGCCAGTTTATAAGAGAAGAAAAAAAGTAAACCCTAATGATAAAGGTTCTCGGGTAGATTTTGTTGATGAGGTTGGAGATTCGTGGGAAGAATATGTAGTTTTTCATCATCGATTTAAACAGTGGATGGAAGTAAATAATATTGATTCTTCTAAAAATTTCTCACAAGAAGAATTAGATGTTTTAATAAAAAAATCACCGTATTATAAGGCAACCTCTAATGATGTTGATTGGTTGAGTAAAGTAACCATGCAAGGAGCAGTACAAAAATGGGTAGATCATTCTATTAGTGTAACTATAAATTTACCAAACGATGTTAGTGAAGATTTGGTAGGCGATTTGTATTTAAAAGCTTGGGAAGTTGGTTGTAAAGGAGTAACAGTTTATAGAGATGGTTCTCGTTCGGGAGTCTTAATTTCTAATGATGAAAAAAAGGAAGAAAAGAAAGGCAATGTGTTAACTTCAGTCCCGATTAAACGCCCAGAAGTGTTAGAGGCAGATGTTGTTCGTTTTCAGAATAAAAAAGAAAAATGGATTGCTTTTATTGGTTTGGTTGATGGTAATCCGTACGAGATTTTTACAGGTTTAATTGATGATGAAGATGGAATTTTAATACCGCGTTCGGTAGAGAATGGTTTAATCTTAAAAAATAGAAATGATGACGGAACTTCGCGTTATGATTTTCAGTATAAAAACAAAAGAGGATATAAAACAACAATTGAGGGCTTGTCACACAAGTTTAATCCTGAGTTTTGGAATTATGCAAAGCTGTTTTCAGGAACATTACGTCATGGGATGCCAATTGATAAAATTGTTGAATTGATTCAGAGTTTACAATTAGATAGTGAATCTATTAATACATGGAAAAATGGTGTTGTACGTGCATTGAAGCGTTATGTTGAAGATGGTACAGAAGCAAAAGGTCAGGCTTGTGATAATTGTAATTCTAATAATTTAATTTACCAAGAAGGTTGTTTAACTTGTAACGATTGTGGATCTTCTAAGTGTGGATAAAGCGTACCTACTACTAAGTGTGTTCAATAAAACAATATAAAAGTGTAGTTAAAAACAAAAGCATTTAGGAATTGACATTATGCCTAAGCATCCATTTGTATAAACGGTAATACAATGTTTGAAGTCTGGAGTAATTTGAGATAAAGGTATTGAAACAAAAGCTGTGATTAATAAGAAAGCTGTCAGTTTGGTAAAAAAAGAAGTCTTTCTTGGCTCCACAAATCCGATGTTAAGTTGGTCATAGTTGTATTCCATAAAGTAAAAATAGTAAAAACAAAATTAATTAAAAGTGTAGGTATCTCGATACCTTTAAAAACGGAAAAGATCATTGATATAATTTTGGTAAGTATAACTAGCCGTATATTAATAGCATAATATACGGTTAGCTAATAAATATTATAACGTTTTAATTTGTGTTCACTAAGTTAGAAAGTTATTAAACTTAGAGGAGTTGTTGGGGTTTAAAATGTTTCACAGCTTAAAATTAATTAGTATGTTTGAAAGAGATAGATATAAGTGTGTCTATATAATAAAAATAAACACACCAGTGTGTTTATCTATACGTCATAGCCAATAAAAAAATGAAGCAACATTACTTAAATCTTAACCTCTACTATTGGTTACCTATATGGGAATATAGAGTTCCATTACTTTTTTCAAAAATGGAAGGTTGGATTGATGAACCTTATTATTGGTTCAGTAAGTCAGATGACGAAAAACATATAACTGCATGCGTAGAGCCTAGTGGATTATGTTTTGAGGCTCTTATGGAGGAAAAAGAATGGCAAGAATGGATTGTTAATTTTAAGGAAATTGCTCAGAAAATATTAGGTTTCAAGGTTGGTGAAATAGAATTAGGAGAAGTAGGACACGAACCTGAATGGTTGAATTCGAAATTAAGGGTTTTAGAAGATATCAGATTAATTTTAGACTCAAATAGTTCATCAGAAGCTTGGAAATATTTGGAAGAAGTCAACAAAAACGAACTAACGGAAATTGAAGAACTTGAAATTGATAAACAATTTTTCAGAGGAAATTGGCATGAAATACACGATCAACTTGCCAGTGGTTTCCAATGGTCCAAACACCCATCTCTAAGTGAGTTTTTATACAAGCAAATAACCTCTAATAAAATTCCTGAATTTGATTACAAACCTGTATCAAGAAAAGCAGTTTGGGCTCTTGCTGATATAGGAACAGTACAATCAAAAAAATACTTAGATGAACTTGCAATAATAAACAATCCTGTAATTAAAGAATTTGCTCTAAAAAGAATTACTAATTGGGAAAAAGAAAAAGAAAGAAAGGGAAGAATGATTCCAAGTCAATTAAGTTTTTCGAAAAGAATTCGACTTGAGAACTATCAGGATTATGTAAATAGAATCCCTAAGAACGGAACTAATATTATTGCTTATCAAACAGATGAACATATTGTTCTTTATCAAGCTTATAAAAATTCAATTGCTAGGTACGCTGTTGAAAATCAGAAATTAGGTGGTACATCTTTTAGTTATGATCGCATGTCATGGCTAAAACCGAACTATTTATGGATGATGTATCGTAGTGGATGGGCAACAAAAGAAAATCAAGAAAGGATATTGGCTATTCGAATTCTCAAATCAGATTGGGAATTAATTCTTGAAAAAGCTGTATTATCTAATTTCAATAAAAATCTATACGATAATCATGAGGGATGGAAAACTGAGTTGAATCAAAGTGAAGTCAGAATTCAATGGGATCCAGATCATGATCCGTATGGAAACAAACTTGACAGAAGAGCAATACAAATAGGAATAAAAGGAGAAACTCTGAAGCTATTTGGCCAAGGAATGATTAAAAGTATTGAAGATATTACACCTTTTGTGAGAAAACAAAAATTATATGTTGACTTAGATGACTTAGAAAATTTAGAATTACCTAGAGAAGAAATCTATAAGGTCAATAATGAAAATATTAACATTGGAATAGAATAAAAAAAGGCTATAACAATTTGTATAATGCATATGCACCCTGTGGAATGCAAACGTACCATACAAAAAACGTTAGGTATAAGCTAAAAAGAATATAAATAAGTTCGCTAATTATGAAAAAAGACTCTTTTAGTGATCTTTCATGGATTACAGACGAAATGAAAGATGAAGTGGGTAAGCGAGATAAAATTGTAAGTGATGAAGATATAGAGGGGCTATTTTTATTAAATGACAATTCTGATTTTTCCATTGCGCTACATGAGATACTTGTAAATAGAAATGATGAAAATCAGGATTCTTTAAATCAAACCCAATTGAATTTATTTCTAAGCATGCATTTGGAAAATGCAAGTCAAGCAGATAGCATACTGACTTTTTTACAAGAATGGTTTCCTGATAAAGAAAAACAAATAATAAAATCATTAAATGAAATTGGAGCAATTAAGTCATCAGAAATAATAAAACAAGCTATTGATTTATTACCTCAAGATAGAAGTTGGTTTTATGAAAGTTCAGACGAAAATTCTGAAAAACTAATGGATAAACTTGATAGAGAATTTTCAGATTACCCAGATGGCTCAATGAGTTATCTATATCGTAAATACGCTGAGAAGAATAGAAGATATATTTGAAACAAATAAAAGCTTATCTACAATATTATATATAGTAAATAGGGCGATTAGTGTTTATTAAAAAGATCTTTGTCTATTTGCAAAGTCGCCAAATCTTTTGATTTGGCTTTAGAAAAAAAGATAAAACAAAATAAAAAGTTTTGGATACGTGCTTAATCGGAAATTAAATAATTTTAATTCCTGTACTAATCATAGCTGAGACTGTTGTATTTAATTTGAAGAAATAATGAATAAACAAGTAAAACGATTAATAATATTTAACATTACCCTTTTAGCAGTTGGGTGCTTTTTTAGTTTTACCAAAAATGAAAATAATTCTATTGAGTGTTCAAATAACGAATGCCAAGGACAATATGTCGGTATTGAATTTATTAATGGCTCTGATATCGCACATCAATTTTCTAACAAAATGTCTGTGAAAGTAGGCGATAAACTTAAAAAACTATTTAATAAGGGGGAGTATTCTCAAGTTGACTTTGATAATATAGAAATGACAACAAAAGGAATGGGTAGCGGAAATGTTATTTATTATTTAAAAATCCCTTTTATACGTGTTAATTCAAAATGTGAAGCTTACACATCATTTGATCATGTTGGTGGATGGAATCATAAACCTGCATTAAAAGCGAGAAAGCAACAGCTTGAAAAAGCTTTGATGAAAAATCATAAATTGTATATAAGTGAATTAAAAACAACACCTGAAGGATTAGAGGAATATTGGATTCAGTGGAAGAACAAAATAACTCAATCAATATGTAAGTAAACAAAGTACAACAAAACCTAAACTGTATTAAAACGCAGTTTAGCCAAAACGTTGCCATATTTCAGGATTATATATTAAGAAAAAATTAAATTATTAAGAATCTAATACAAAAAAGAGTCGATGATTTTAGTGCAATACAAATGATTAAACCATTAAAAATAATATTTATAATAATTCTCTTCCTTTTTGGTTGTAAAACCATTAAAGTAAGACAAAACAGTTTAAATAATTTAATTACTGGAAAATGAGATTTCATTAAAGCTATTGATAGTTTTGGAATTGAACATAATACTATTAGAGAAGGTAATTGGGGACCTCATTCCTATAAAGTAATAGGCTCAAATGTTGAATTCAAACCGAACAATATTTGTATAAGAGATTATGGGAAAAATAATTTTACAATTTGTAAATGGAAAATAAAAAATGATTCTATGTTCCAGTATGGAGGACAGTTTGATTCTATTTCCTATAATAAAAAATTTGAAGATTTTACTCAGAAAATAAATAAACTAAGTACAGATATTTTAATTTTAGAATTGAAACCTAATATGCTTTTTGAATATAAGAAAGAAAAACCGAAACTAATAAAATAAACCAAATAGTAATAAAAGTTATAATTGACTTTAAGTTTAATGTATTTTTATAGTGTCCACCAAATATTTTGATTTGGTTTTACAACAAAAAAGATAAAACAAAATAAAAAGTTTTGGCTAAGTGCTTAATCGGAAATCATTACTTTTAATTTCCGTACTAACCATAGTCGAGCGGTTGACAGTAATCCCTTCTTTTGTAGAAAAAACAAATAATTATTTTTAGCTAACGTTTAATTATTTGATAAAGAAGAAAATACATCTGAAAAAAATAGTCGCTAATGTTTGATTTTCAGAATGTTTAAAAATATTAGTAAGAATTAAAAAAAAATGAACTTTTTAAAATCAGAATATTTTGAGATACACAAACTAACTAAGCCTGATTTGTACAATAATCAATACCTAGATGGTAAATTTAAATTTATTAAGTTAAGTTTGACATTGGATATTGAATTTCAAATTTCAAATTTCAAATTTCAAATCTCAAATCTCAAATGAAGATAGAAATACTAAAATATCATTAGCCACATTTGAAGAATTGTTTTGTAAATTTTACCAGAAATTTGACAATACCTTCTTAGATAAATTGATTAACCAAACAATTAATAGCTTGAGCAATGATATTGGAAAGTATAAAAGAAAAAATGAAATCGATCGATTAAGAAATAGAGTAAAACTAAGTGATATCGTATTCTCTTTTGAGAGATATTTAGACTTTCATACTGACGATGATATACCACCATATTCTGAGCGCAATGAAATTATTATGAGATTTTTAGATAAGGACTTTTTGAACTCTCACGAAATAGTTGTGAAAATTGAGTCAAACGATGACTTTGCTTTTAAAGAAGCTTATTTTGAACATATATAAAAACTGCTAATAACTGAGTATATGGCGTGTCAATAGGTTAAAGCTATATTCCTTGTTGTCTAAAAAAATAATACTTCCTACAAAACACTTTAATTAACGTGTTTTTATGTTCAATATTTAAGGGAATGAATTATAAAAAAAAACTGTAGATTTATGGGTAAATACCTTCTAAATCTTCTTCTAATAATCGAGGGGTTAAAACATCTGAAGGACGTTTTTAAATTCCGAAATGATAATAATACAATTTCTTTTTAGAAGGCCTGTCTTTAGTTTTTTCATCAATCTTGAATAAGAGTTTCTCTTTTTCATCTTCACTTAGGTATTGGAATAGACTCATAAAATCAAAAATAATAAAAACAAAATAAAGAGAACCTGTAGTAATTCTAATTGTTTTTTCTATTCCTGTAAAAATTATAAAGGATGCGTGAAATAATTAAGATTATACAAATAGTAATAATTAAAGAGTAATTTAATTATGAATGTAAAATCATTAATAAATATGATTAAAAAAACCAGTACTAGAATGTAAAAATCTAGTACTGGTAAAATTAAATATATTATTAAGAAATGTATAAATGTTTCTTCTTAGTGACCTCTTTTCTATGGGGTGAGATTTACTTTATGTTTCATTTACAAATTCTATATATTTAATTATCTATATAAAAAACTATACTGTAAATATAATTTAAGAAGAGGTATGAATTTTAAATGTTAGATAAATGGCATTGAAGTATCGATTAAAAATAAAAAAGTAAGGATAAATAAATTGTAATTAAAAAAACATGCCATATAGTATATAGATAAATGAAATTGTCCAGCCTATTATGAATATTATTCCAAAAATACGAAGGAATTTTCCGTCCTTGATAGGTATATCTAAACTATCGAAAAAATCATTATAAGAGTTTGAATCATTAAAGAAAATTATTCCAGATCCACCTGCGAATATTATAATAAGACCAAGAATAACAAAGAGTATTATCATAACTTAAAAGTAAAACAAATATTAAAATAACAATAGTGAAAGCAATAATTGTAGCAATTAGAGCGACTGAAAATTGAATTAAAAACTTTTCAGAATTTAACCATTTAATTCTTTTAGGAGATTTTTAAAAGTAGAAATTAAATAAAAATAGAGGAATTAAAATAACAGTAGAATGGGAGATATAAAAAAAGCGAACCGAAGTTCGCTGATAAATTATTATGAATTGGAAAATACACATTGGCAAGAACCAAAATCCCATTCTTCATTTATATCGCAACTCTCGAGAGGGAAACACCTACGTCCTCCGTTGACAGATTTTTGCTCTGATTTGTTCAATACTGAACCTAAGTTTGAAATGTTCTTTAACATAATTTGAGTTTTTAATTTCTCAAATATAAGTTGTAAAAAATAAGATTAATAAGAAAAAACCGTAAAAAAAAGTAAGGTAAAACCTTACTTAACTAAAATTAACAAAATATAAAATAACAGTAGTAAAAGTGATAAAGTTAAAGCAATAAAAAAGAGTTCATTTCTGAACTCTTGATTTTATAAAGTTTTTTTGTCGGATAAAAAACAATATACAAAATTTAATATTTCAAAATTAAATAATTAAGAGTAAGAATGTAGGTGAAAAACCATAAAATAAGTAAGGTGTAACCGTAAAATAAATTATAAAATAACTGTACTACTTAAAGTAATTTAGTACTCCATAAGTGTCTTAAAAGTAGTATTTAGTTTATAAAGATTTAAGTTGTCTGAGAAAGTGATTTTAACTTCTTTCAGTTTTTTATCTAACTCAGATATTTTAACATCAATTTTATTTGCGTCTCCAATATTTTTACTTTTTTCAAGAACTTTTTTTAATGTTGATTGGTAGGTTGATAGAATCGATACATATTCGTTACTTAAAGACTCTATTTCATCTCTTATAAATTTCGCTTGATTTAAAGCATAGTTTGGGTATAATAAAAGATTATTTGTAAGATGAACATTATAATCTAATGGCTTTAAGTTTATTATTTGATTAACTTTTTGCTGAACCATTTTTTCAGTGTAATGTTTATTAATTAGCCCAGTAAGTGTTAGGTTTTTACCATGATTAGGTATACTGTTCGGACTTAAAGTATTTGTGCGCTCTTTAGTATATTGAGTTAGTAGTAAAATTAAACCTTCTTTTCTAATATCTAAATTACCTAGATTTTGTTCAAATTCAGTTTGCGCTTTTGCCAAACCTTCATAGTGTTCTAAGTACACTTTTAAAGATTTTTTTAATTCAATAACGTCGTCTATTGAAATGTCTTTTCCTTTAAGGGCACTACCCATAACTAGGTTTACAATAGATTTTATTGAGTTTACAACAGGAATTGCGCTAGATATTGTTTGCGCAATAGGTGATTTGATAATATTATCAACAAAAAGTAAAAATTTAGATTTTTTTACTCCGTTTACTTTCTTGTTTTTCTTAATGATATTTTTCTCAATGATATTGGCTATGTCATGAGATAAACTAAATCCTAAGTCAGAATTATTAGGGTTATTTAAACTAGAGACTTGAGTAAGGTAATCACTAGTTGCGTCTAGTTGTTTAATCGCATTTAAACTAGCGTTAGAAGCAAAAACAAATTCTGTAGTATTTATTATTTTTTTTGTTCTTTGTTCTAGCTGTTTTTTAAGACTGAAAAGTTCTGCGTCAGAGAGTTCCTTAATAATCTTGTTATTTGAAACCATTAACTCTTCAAAGTTATCAATTTTATAGGCTATGGTGTCAAGCTTTTGTTTTGTTTTTAAAAGATCAAAATAGTTCTTGTAAATTACGTTAACTGAATCTTTTAAAGTTTGACCATTTGTTATGGTGGTAGAAATTACGATTATGATTGTAATTAACTTTTTCATGTTATCGTTGTTGATTGGTTAGTTTTTGGGGATGTATAATACTTGAGTCCGTTTTAAGGAGGAAGCGAAGTTAAATTATAATATTATAAAAATCAATAATGATATTAAAGTTATAAATATCACAAAAATTGAAAAAAACTTAAACTCTAGTAATTTTTTAAAAAGTTTATAGATAGAAAATTAAGAATGCTTATTAGTTATCCTTTTTATTGAATTTTATTTTCTTACCATCTAAAGTTCCTCTATAGTATTTGTTGTTTTTAATAAGTAAAATTTCTCCATATTTCCCTTTTTTAATACTAGAGTCTACACCAAAAATTTTATGATCAAATAATTGAACAATTACTCCATTAGAGCAATGCCCTACAACTACATGTTCAGATTCTATTTTTTTTAAGATTCCTGAAATGTCAGCATCTTTTAAATTATCATTAAAATATCCACGATACCATATTAAACTTTTTTTACCATAATAGGTGTTGTAAAAATTTGTAGACTTCATTTCTTGTTTAGTCCTGTCAATAGATTTTCTCATGATTTCGTTAATATTTTCAATATTAAAATCACTCTGATCTATAAAGTGTTTAGATACACCTCCGTGAGCAAAAACAGTATTATTTATTTTTATAATAGTCGGTTTTGATCGTAGCCATCTACCGATAACTGTTTTCTTGTTATAAAGTTCATCGTAGTTTAAGTTTAGTAATTTTGAGGTGGTTTTGTATTTAGGACTTATATATCTTAAATCTTTATGAAGGATCATGTATTCATGATTTCCTAGTAAGAAATGTACACGACCACCTTTTTTTTTCGCTTGTAATTCAAGTTTGTAAATTAACCAAAGTGTTTCGTTAACCTTATCACCTCTGTCAAAAATGTCTCCAACAATAACCAAATGACCTTTACCAAAATTCCAATTTAAATTTTTGTCAATAATTTTATTATTCTTTAAAAGCTTAATTGCTAGGTCGTATTTTCCGTGAATATCACTTAATGCAGCAATTTTCTTTACTTTATTAAAAACTGATTTTTCAGAATTAAAAATGGTATCATATGTGTTTTTCTTTAAAATTTTAGAGGAAACTTTACCATTTATTATTATTTTTTCAATTAGCTCACTATTTTCTATGAAAATATATGGGCCATCTGAAAATTTAGAATTTTCATTTTTTTGACTAAAGATAGGTAAAACTGAAATGAATAATAATATTATATATGTGTAGTTTTTAATCATCGTTTTGTTTTACTTACTTTATTAAATGTCGAGTTAGCGAAGTTAATTTATAAAACTATAAGAGTCAAATTTAAAAGTTTGTATGCGTATTGAGTTAAAGATGCATTAAAGTCTATTTTTCACCAGTACTGTTATTTTTTATAACTGTTTTAGGATTGTGGTTGATTTTAAAATTACAAGAGTTCGCAATAAAGCACATTTTATTTGCTTCAGTATGTAATTCATTTGCTTTTTTACGGTGGTCATTATTTTGAATAGTTACCAATGGATTTAAGGTGACTTCTTTAAATTTACCACTACCGTTGTTCGTTTCTTCCATTACTCCAGTTGCATTATCAATATAATCGGTTACGATTATTTTATGAATGCTACATAAGTGTAAATACCAAAGCATATGGCAAGATGACAAAGATGAAAGAAAGAGGTCTTCAGGATTATATCTTGACTCATCTCCTAAAAAAGATGGGTCAGAAGAAGCTAGTATTTCATTATATTTTTCTTCTCCCGAAATAATATGATTTCTATTATACGATTTGTAATTTAGAGTTCCATTTCCTTCATTACCTGTCCATTCAACTTTAACGTTGTAATTATGATTTTTCATTTTCAGTGCTATCTAATTTATCGATTATTCTTTGTCCAAATGACGTTTTATCTAAATTTGATTCTAATGTATCTAAATGTTTTAGTATCGTAATATCTTCATCGAGTAATTCATAAATGACCTTTTTACCAATTCCCCATACTTTTTCAATTTCTGGCAAGGCATCGATTGATTTAGAAGTGATATTAAAAACTGTTTTTCTTTTGTCTTTAGTGTCCTTAGAAATTTTTAAATAACCTTTTTTCATCATTTTACTTGTTATCGTATTTACTGACTGATGTGTAAATCCCATACTCTTTGCAATTTCCATTACTGATATGTTTGGTTTTTCCTTTACAAGTATTAAAACTAAATACCAATTAGGTTCAATGTCCATATCTATTTGTTTGTACATTAACCTTGTGCTGTGACTCATTTTATCACTAATCCGTTTTAACCTCGTAGCTAAAGCGATATATCCCATTTCATTTATTAAATCTGCACTCAATTTTTTTAAATTTCCTCAAATATAAATAAAACGCAGTTAACTGCGTTTTATTTATAAGCTAAATTAACTTTTCTCTATGTAGTGAACTTGTTAAAAGTAGAAGGGAGGTAATGCAAACCATTTTCGTGTAATTTTATTACACTTTTAAATAATAAAACTTGTAGGGGGGATGAACTACGGAAATTGTTTTTTGTAAAGAGATTGTGTATCTAAAACAATTAGAAGTTATGTCTGTTTTTTAGCTAAATATATTTATAAATATTATTAACTTTTAGAGGTCAGTTGATAATTACGAATATTTTAATTGGAAGACCATGGGTAATGTCTGGTTGAGCGCAGTCGAAACCTGTTTTTTAGAGGTTAATAGTTCTCGACTGCGCTCGAACTGACAATAAGGGGTACATCACCTTATTTAAAACTAGTTACTTAATGATATGTATTTAACTACTGACTTTTTTAACTTTTTAAATTGTTTAATTTTTTTAAAGCAAATTTTGGAGCAAAACGAGATAGAAAATACAATAGTTTGACCTTGGCTATCTTTATCTCTGTTTTGTTACTTTCTAAGCCCTTTAGCATTTTTAGAACAGCTTTTTCAGGTGTGATTGCAATTTTGGGAGGCTTTCCTTTGTGCCAAGGTGTTTTTACAGCAGGAAACATAACTTCAATTACTTTAAATTTTGTGTTTTTCATTTGTACTCTTAATACTTGGGTGAAAGAATGAAGTGCTGCTTTGGTAGCATTGTAAAAAGGATAGCCAGATCTAGGTAGATAGATTAATCCACTTGTAATATTTATTAGAGTAGGGCTGTTGTTTTTTTGAATGATTGGAATTAGCTGTTTTATTAATGTTATAGGGCCTATAAAATTAATATCCATTTCTAATTTTGCTTTTTCAATAATATTATCATCATCTAAAAAATTTGTTATGTGTACGATTGCAGCATTATTAATTAAAACATTTAACTTAGAGTGATGTTTCTGTATCCAATTAACTAAATTAATACATTGTTTTTGGTCTGATACGTCACATTGAAAAATCTCGATTTCAGGAATGTTTTTTTTAACTTCAAATAGTTTCTCTTTAGATCTTCCACAAATTATTATTTTGCTGTTTTTTTTAAGAAGTTGTTTGCTTAGTTCTAGTCCAATTCCAAAGCTACCACCTGTAATAAGTATTGTGTTATTTGTTAAAATCATTTTTGATTTACTTTTGTTTTATTATTTATAATAAAACAAAAGTAAATTGGTTAATTTGGCTATGCATTGACCTGTGTTAAGTCAGCATATTTCTTCTTACTCTACTAAGAGATTCTGGTTGTATGCCAAGATAGGAGGCAATAATTGCTTGTTTTATTCTCCCTTCCATTAAAGGGAAATCTTTTAAGAAATTTTTATATCGCATTTCTGCATTTAGTAAAAGTAAATCCCTTTCTCTTTTTTCTTTTATAGAAAAGCCTTTTTCAACAAGAGAAAGTAAAAATTTTAACCAAAAACTATCAGTTTCTATCAGGTTTTTCCATTTTGTATAGGGTATTTTCAATATTTTTGAATCTTCAAGAGCTTCGATAAAAAAATGAGAATTAGATTTTGATATCATTGCAGAGTAAGAAGTAATAAAGTTATTTTCGGTAATAATTCCTTTAGTATATTCAATACCTTTTTTATCAATGTAAACATATCTAAAAAGCCCAGAAATAACAAAAGCAAGTTTCTTAGGAGTTTCTCCTTTTCTAATAAAGTATTCAGTCGAACTTATGGTTTTTACTTGTCCAATAGAAATTAGTTCATCAGCTTTATTAATAGGTAATATTTTTCTAGTTGATTGTTCTTAATTGCTACGAACATTAGTTTTTAATATTATCAAAAATAAAATCAACAAAAAATTCATTATTAGAAATTTTACACTTTAATTGTTGTTTATCTAAATAATAATGAATTTTTTTAGGGAACTCATTTTTTTGATTCTCGCATACGAAAGAAGAGTCAGAGTGCTGTGTGAATTTAAATAATGTTGGGGCTTCGTTTACACCTTCAATTTTTAAATGAAGCGTATCTTTAATTGTAATAACACTCATTTTTTCTTTAAAAATAGTATCTAAATTTTTTAAAGTGAAGCCAATTCCTGTTAAATCATTATTCCAGAAATCAAAAGTACTCTTGGCTGGTTTTTCATTGATTCGCTTCCATTTACCAATTAACCAAGTAGGTTTTTTAAGGTTTTCTTTAGAGTTACAAGAAAGTAATATGCTTATAAATAGTAATAAAATTCCGTTTTTCATAAGTGTAAAGTTTCTGTTTTTATAAAGTGTTTGCATAGTTGTATTTAATGAGTTCTTGGGGTGACGTTAATAACCGATTCCAGCCATCTTTTAATAGATATAAGGTGTTAGAAACATCTAAGATCTCTTTATACAAATGATCTGTAATAATAATTATTTTATGCGTTTTCTCTGTCTCTAGTATCTCTTTTATTTTTTTAATGTATAATGGCGATAAATGAGAAAATGGTTCGTCTAATAAAATAATTTCAGCATCAGATTTTACAATAACATAAGTTTCTATTAATCTTTTTTCGCCTCCTGAAAAATCAGAAAAAGAATGATCTTTTTGAGATTCAAAATCAGGGAAATCAATTAAAAAATCAGAAAAAGAGGTATTAAAAAAACTAAATGAGCTTTTTAAAGAAATGTTGTTAGGTATAATATGAAATTGTGGAAGGTATTTTATAAATGCTTTTTTGTATAATGGAATTAATACAGGTTTATTATCAATCCTTAGTAGCTTGCTTTTTGGTTTTAACTCACCAAATATAATTCTTAGTAACGAAGTTTTTCCAGAGCCGTTACTTCCTAAGATTCCTGTAATTTTTCCTTTTTCAGCTTTAAAATAAATTGCTTTTAATATTTCGGTAGTTCCAAAGTTTAACTCAATATTATCAATTTCTAAATAATTCATTTCATATAAATATTGGTACAAACGAGAATTGCTAAGTTTATAAAAAAAACAAACAAGTATAATTTTAGTTCTGTAATACCCATATTATAGTAAAAGTATAGCTTTTCTTTTTTTTTATCACTAATAAAGCGCTGATAACTCCAAACTAAAAAGGTTGCTGTTGTTAAAGCAATTGTAGCGAGTAACATAATATTAAATTTTAATAAAGCAAAAAGGGCTAAGGCTAGTGGGGGTAAAAAGGAGGTCTTGTAAAAAATAAAATAAAGTTTTAATGTTTTCATAGTTCGTAATTGATTTTAAATCTAATATAGTTAAATGAAATTTAAAAATAATTCCGATAAAAAATGTAAATTCGCAAACCAGAAAAGCTAGAAGATGTTAGATAAATTAAGAATTATAAAGCAACGTTATGATGAGGTTTCGGATTTAATTATCCAGCCAGATATTATAATGGACCAAAAACGTTACGCTAAGTTAAGTAAAGAATATAAAGATTTAGGTAAGGTTGTTAAGAAAGGTGATGAGTATAAAAGTCTGAATGATTCAATTGAAGAAGCTAAAGAAATTATAGCTGATGGAAGTGATCCGGAAATGACGGAAATGGCTAAGATGGAAATGGACGATGCTAAAAAGCGTATTCCTGTTTTAGAAGAAGAAATTAAATTCATGTTAATTCCTAAAGATCCAGAAGATGCTAAGAACGCGGTTGTTGAACTTAGAGCAGGAGCAGGTGGGGATGAAGCAAGTATTTTTGCAGGTGAATTATTTAGAATGTATACTAAATATTGTGAAGGTAGAGGATGGAAAGTTTCTACAGTAGATTATTCTGAAGGTACCAATGGAGGATTTAAAGAAATTCAGTTTGAAGTTTCTGGAGATGATGTATATGGAACATTAAAGTTTGAGGCAGGTGTACATCGTGTACAACGTGTACCGCAAACAGAAACACAAGGTCGTGTACATACATCAGCAGCTACTTGTATGGTTTTTCCGGAAGCAGAAGAGTTTGATGTAGTAATAAACCCAAAAGAAGTACGTATTGATTTTTTCTGTTCATCAGGTCCAGGAGGTCAGTCGGTAAATACAACATATTCGGCAGTGCGTTTAACACACATTCCTACTGGTTTAGTGGCACAATGTCAAGATCAAAAATCACAGCATAAAAATAAAGAAAAAGCTTTTAAAGTATTACGTTCTCGTTTATACGAAATGGAGTTAGCAAAGAAAAATGCTGCTGATGCTTTAAAAAGAGGAACAATGGTTACTTCTGGTGATAGATCTGCAAAGATTAGAACTTATAATTTTCCGCAAGGACGTATGACAGATCATAGAATTGGATTAACCTTATATGATTTATCAAATATTATAAATGGAGATATTCAGAAAATTATTGATGAATTAATGATGGCCGAGAATACCTCTAAACTAAAAGAATTAGGAGAAAGTATTTAATTTCATCGATTTATTATAAAATAAAAAAACTGCAAGTGAAAACTTGCAGTTTTTTTATTTTAAATAGTTAAGACTAAAGAGAGTTTTGTCTCTGTATCTATTATTAAAGTTGTTATTAGTAATTGTTGCGTAGGTATTTGGTTAAGTTTTGCTTCGAATTGTACATAATTTGTGATGGTAGTTACTTTTAAGTGTTAAGCTTAGGTTAGTTTAGAGTTAAACATTCTTCAGTATTAAAATTTTTGTCTCTTAAATTAAATTTTTGATATTTTTTTACCCTAAAATATACCATAGTATGCTACCAAAAGGGTAATCAATATTTTATAATATTAGTTGTAGGAATGTTTAGTAAAGCGTAGTTTTTTATTATAAATTAGGGTTTTTAATGAGTTTGTATAAATAAAGGTTTGTTGTTTTATGCGTAATGGAGGTGTTTTTTATGTGAATTTAAACTTTTCCGTATTTCAAGGTGGTTTTCTTAATTGTATCTTTTTTCGTATTGTTTAGGTTTCGTTTTAAGAAAAGATATTCTAATTTCACCTATTATTTAATTAGAATGTGCCTAGATTAAACATTGTTTTTTAAGAAGAAAGTATGTATCTTAGCACCGCTTTTGTTTGTTTAATTAAATAAAAGCAACTAGAAAAAGAAAATTACAAATAAATATATAACTCAAAAACAAAAAAAATATGTCTATGTACAACTATGGTATAGGTGGTAATGAAGTGAAAAAAGATGCAGGAGAAGCTATTGCTGATATCCCTTCTAACAAAACTTTATTAATTCAAAAATTAACAAACGAAGCGCCAGTAACTCCAGAAGCCGTTTATGGTCTTCAGACAGTAGAAGAAGTGTTTGAAGAATTTGCTCCAAATGTTGAAGTCGAATTTCAAGACGAACAAGGAACAGATGTAAAAGAAAAAATTAGTTTTAAAAACCTTGGTGATTTTGGATCTAAATCAATTAAAAAGAATAGCGCCTTTTTAAATAGATTAGATATTGAAAAAGAACAAAATACCAAAATAATTCGTCAACTTACCTCTAATAAAGGATTGAAGAAAGCTTTAGAAAATCCTGAAACGAGAGCAGCAATTGCTCAAGTATTACAAGACTCTTTAAGTGAAATCGAAGGAGGGAAAAGCAATCAATAGTTGAGAATTTAATAAACTAATTACAATAAATTATTATGTCAGTACAAGCAAAAGAAAAAAAGAGTGCGTCTATACAAGAAAAACAAATTCAAAATTCAAAATCTGCAGTTGAAGTATTAGCAGAATATGGAGGTTTTTCTTTTTTAGAAAATATAATCGATGGTTTCTCTAACCTTAATCCAAAAAGAAAAGCAAGAAGAAATATCTTTCTTACTGATGAACAATGGGAAACAGAAAGAAAAAATTTAACAAATAGGTTAAATATTTGGATCGACTTGTTAGGTAGCGGAAAGGATACTGAAGGAATGCGTGATATCGCAAAAGACCGTTCAGAGAAAGCAGATCTTACATTAAATGCGAATTTAAAAAAGGCGCTTAAAGCTACAGAAGACTTAGAGAGATCTTATAGATCGGTTTCGCTTTTCTATAAGAATGCAGAATCAGATAAAATAAAAAATGTTACAATACTTAACGCTGATTTAGATCAATTAAAAGATTTAGATAATACGTTATTTATTGATTATGTTGGGAATGAGTTAAAGCAAAATTTTGATCGTTTAGACCTTAGAAGTAATTACGGAATATTAAATATCCCTGGGTATTTAGGTTCGAATGCTGTAATAGATAAATGGTCGAAAATAGCATACGATAATAAAACGATGCTAGTAACAGATTTTCAAGATTTAGAATCTCCAGACGATGTTGTAGATATCTTTTTTAACGCAAATCATACGGGAGGAGATGTTTTTAAATCAAATACATTAATGTCTTGTAACTGGTTGTTAGGTAGAAAAAAAGACGATGTTGTAGGAGAAGAAGATAACTTATATGTACCACCATCATCTGCACTAGCTGGAAAAATTTACAGTACTTTAATGTCTCAAGTTGTTGCTGGAAAAAAATTCGGTGGAATTAATGAGGTTGAAAGTGTTCGTTTTGATCTTAAAAAGAGTGAGATTTCAGAATTAGAAAAAATGGGATTAGTTCCTATGGTTAATGAATATAGTAAGGTTATGGCGTTCTCTGCTAAAACATTATTTAACGGTGATAACTTAGGGTTGCAAACATACTCTGTAGTAAGAGTATTTGATCATATTACCAAGGTTCTTTTTGATTTCTTAAATAGAAAAGCTTTTGAAAACTGGACTACTCGTACAGAGGCTGATTTAAGAAGCCAAATCGTTAAGTTTTTAGACGGTGTTCAAGGACCATCTAAACTTATTGAGAAGTTTAAGGTAATGAAAATAGAACAAGATCCAAATCAAAAGGATAGAGTGTTGTTGGATATACATATCACACCATACTTCCCTGCTAAAAGTTTTGTTATTCAATTAGACGGTCATAAAGGAGATGGGCCTGAAAATGCTGAATGGCATAGTGAATATAAGCAGGAGTAATAGTAAGATAAGAATACTATTTATTTATAAACTATTATTTTAAGTAAAAGTTAAGAAGCATTTATGAGTTATTAAATTCAGTTTGTTTTATAACTTTTACTTAGATGATGGTTATACTATGTTTTTTTAAAATGAATTCGATTTTAGAAAAATATAAGTAATAAGTATTACTGGTTTTAGGTGTTTTTTGCAAATATTTTTTATGTAAACAATATAGTTTATCTATTGTTAATTTATCTTTATATAAAGAAGGTTATAAACCTTTGTTAAGGGTAGGTTGAATGTATCTTTTATTTTAGATGTTTTTTTACATAATATACTTACAGTAAATTAAAGTGAAAACTTTTTAAAGTACATCGCTTTATAGTTGTAATTCAAAGAGAGCTTTTAGGTCTTATAAATTATAATTGATTACCACACCCTTTTCCAATAATATGTTGTTTGTTTTTTAAAATATGAAGTATTATGCTATCTATTTTGAAACAAACTAGATTGTATATACTAAAATCTAAAAGCATATGAAGTATTTAAAATTACCTATAGATTTTTCTGGCATGTTACATGGAGAAATACAAAACAGGTGTTTAATAGAAGAGTCTATTGCTCAGTATATTATGATGCAAATTACTAGTAGATATGGAGAAGTTGCAGGAAGAGCAGATTTTGGATCAGATATATGGGAACTCGAATTTAATCAATTAGTGAAGATTTATGAATGGGAAGAACGTGTAAGAGTATCATTGCTAGAATCAATAGTTAAGTACGAAACAAGACTTACAGATATAAAAGTAGGTGTAAGTTTAAGTGAAATTGATACTGATATAGATTCAGAAAAGTATTCTCAAGTAAGAAGAAAAGCAGTGATAAACGTATCAGGAAACATAATACAAACAGGAATTGCTTTTAACTTTAATACATCTTTGTACGTAAGTCCTTTATCTCAGTAAAAAAGAGTTTAATGCGATGATTATAACTGGAAGTTCTAAATAGAATGCAATCATGAGAATTCAATAATAACCTAAAAGTATGGTTAATAACAATTATAAAAAAATTAAAGAACGCATGAAAATGCGCTCTATGCAGCTGTGGGGTATCGAGAATACTCAAAAAGTAGATCCAGTTGTAGAGATGTTTTTAGATGTATTCTCTTATGAGTTATCAAAAGTACATCAAGAAGTAAAAGTATCTGATGCTAAACTTTTAGAAAGAATATCAAAAATATTGGTTAATGAAAGTTGGTCATTGCCTACACCATCACATACATTACTAAGCGTTCAACCATCAGAACAGATTAGTAAAATAGAAAAAACGACTCAGTTATATTTTCAAAAAATTGTAAAGGGAGAATTAAATGACGTTTTTTTTACACCAATTAAAAAACAAACACTTTTAAGAGCTAATGTATATTGTACTGCTTTAGACAGACAGTTAATTTTTGATACAAATAAAGGATATAAACATATTATAAACTCTTATAAAGAAAGTAAAATACCAGAATATACTATTTGGGTTGGTATTGATATAGAAGAGTCTTTATTAAACGATATCACTAAAATACCAATAAGTATTTTATTAAAAGATTCTCACCTCGATCCATACCTTAAAATGAGTAAGGTGAAAGATAGTGAAGGTAATGAGCTAAACCTATATCAAGAAGTAGAAGATTTAACTACAAATAAGGAACATTATTACGCTACAATACAAAAATATTATCATGACTACTTATATACTTTAGATCTTAGTAATAGCGCTAAGAAAAGACAGAAGTTAACAGATAAATGTAAGGATTTATTTAACCAAGAAGAGATAGAAGAGTATGACAAAGAACTTTTTTGGTTAGAAATAACATTTTCAATTGCTTTTACGAAAGAAGAATTAGAAAAAATAGCTATTTCTACAAATACATTTCCTATTGTTAATAGAAAGAGATCTTACAAACAACATAGTTTAAAAAGAAATGGAAAAATAGTTTCTCTTTATTTTAATGAAAAAGAATATTTTTTAAATGCAGAATCTCTTATTGACAATCAAGGGAGAAAGTATAAAAACGCATTGAAAAACGATATAAATAATATGGAGGGAGCTTTTTCTCTTTATTATGGAGATATTGAGCAGTTTGATGAACGTAATGCAAAATCTATTTTAAGTGATGTAATACAAACCGTAAGGGAAGAAGGAAGTTCTTTCTCGGCAGTAGGCTACGATTTATTAAATAGTTACTTAGAAGACCTTAATGATAAGTTAGATACTTTAGAACGTAAAGTGAACTTTAGATTTAAAGATGTAAGTAATAATAGTGAAAAAGTTTATTTACAAACAATTCCATATAAAACATCAGACACGTATGAATGTGTTTATTGGACTACAAATGCTGGTTTGGCAAATGATATTAAGGAAGGAACTTTACTAACACAATATCAAACAATTGAATTAGAGTCAGATAGTATACGGTTACTAACCGATACTGTTGGTGGAATTGTAAAAAAAGGAGCAAAAGAAAAGATTAGTAATTTTAGATATGGGTTATTATCTAAAGATAGAATTGTTTCTAACGAAGACATTAAAGAATTTATACATGTAGCAATTGGCGATGTTCTTAAAAGTGTATCGGTAAAATCAGGAGTTGGAATATCGGTAAACAAAAAACAAGGATTAGTTAGAACTATAAATGTAGAGGTTTCATTAAATGAAGGAGGTAATTTAAGTAGTGAAAATAAAAAACGATTAGGCCATTCGTTAGAGTTACAGTTAGAAAGTAAATCTGTACACAATACGCCATATCGAGTGAATATAATATAAAAAAAATTGATGATAGAGAATAATTTTAGTGCAAGTTTAGTATCAGCAGTACGATTAGCTAAATCGTTTGCAGCTAAAGATAGGCACACAACATATGGGGTGGCACATTTAGCTCTAGCATTACTATATGAATCGACAGGAGTAAGCGACGTATTATCTAGTATGGGTAAAGATGTTGATTACTTGCAAGAATGGTTCGAAATGCGAAAAGAAATTTATGAATCAGAAGATCAAGCCGGAACAGAACCATTACCAGATAGTGAGGTAGATAAAGTATTTGAAGAGTCAGAAAGGTCAAAATTAAAATTAGGTACCGATTATATAGACGGACTTTGTGTATTTATAGCCATTCTTAGAGAAGGTGTTGTATATACAAACAAACAATTAGAAACCCTTTCTGTAACTGAAGCAGAGTTTTATAAGATATATGAATCTCCAGTTTTTTCTTCAAAAAATTTAACAGATAGCGAACAGGTTGAATTAATTGAGTCAATACCATATTGTACCAACCTTATTACTCAAAAAAATCTAGACGAAGGAACCTTAATTTTAGGGAGAGATAAAGAAATAAGAAGTATTTTAGAAAGTCTTGAACGACAAGAAAATAGAGGTGTTTTATTAGTTGGTGATTCTGGTGTTGGAAAAACAGGAATCATTAAAGGTTTAATTAAGCATATTGCAGAATCAGAAAATCCTTTGGTTTCTGAAAAGCAAATAATAGGACTTAACGCATCTAAGTTATTAGCAAATAGTACTAATGAGAGCGATGTCGCTAAGAAATTAAGTGACACTTTTGATAAAATAGGGAAATTAGAAAATTGCCTTTTCATTATCGATGACATACAAATATTAATAGAAGGAACCCAAGGGGGATCAGGAGCTGTTAGTAACTTAATTTCAGCGGAACTTAATAATGGAGGAATAAACCTTATTGCGTCTATTAATCCTGATGCCTATAGAAAAACTATTGAGAAACATTCTATTAACCGTAAGCTTGAAATTATAAAGCTCGAAGAACTAGAAATGATGGTGTTGCTTAAATGTTTAGATAATCATAGATATAAACTAACAGCATATTATCAATTAAAAATATCAGAGGAAGCTATTACCGAATCGGTACAATATTCAAAAAGATACTTTAAAGAAAATAAATTACCTTACGGGGCAATAGAATTATTAGATAGAACACTAGCGTCAGTTCATACTAGTAATGCTAATTCGCTAAAAGAAATAGAAGTATTACAAGCGCAATTAAAAAGTGTGGTTTTGGGTGAGAAAGACTCTATAACGAATCTTTATTTTTTATACCGTTTAACAACAGATAAAGTAAGTCCTGTAATACTAAATAATATTTCAAGTAAATATGATATTCTTGCTATAAAAGAAGAAGATGTATTGGTACAAAGCTTAGAAGCGTATTTAGCAGAAGCAAAAGAAATAGCAATACAACCAATTAAAGAAGTTACAGCACATGAAATTTCTGCAATGGTAGCAAGTATAACAGGAATTCCCATTGGGAAAATACAAGCAGAAGAAAAAGAACGACTCCTAAATATTGAAGAACGTTTACAAGCAAGAGTAAAAGGGCAAGACCATGCTATTACAACATTATCAGATGCTATTATAGAATCTAGAAGTGGTTTAAGTAACCCGAAACAACCAATAGGTTCATTTTTCTTCTTAGGACCAACAGGAACTGGTAAAACAGAACTTACAAAATCTTTAGCAGAGTTACTTTTTGATGATGAGAGCGCAATGATTCGTTTTGATATGTCAGAATTTAAAGAAGAACATTCAGCAGCCCTTTTATATGGAGCACCTCCAGGATACGTAGGATATGAAGAAGGAGGAATGTTGGTAAATAAAATAAGAGAAAAACCATATTCGATTATATTATTTGATGAAATTGAGAAGGCACATAGCTCTGTATATGATGTTTTTTTACAAATTATGGATGAAGGGCATATTCATGATAAATTGGGACGTGAAGGAGATTTTTCTAATGCAATAATTATTTTCACCTCTAATATTGGTAGTCAATGGATTTCAGATCAATTTGAAGAAAATAAAATACCACCTTCAAATCAATTAATAGAAGTAATGAGCGATCACTTTAGACCAGAATTTTTAGGAAGAATTACTGAGGTTGTGCCTTTTGCTCCAATTAATGAAGAAGTGGCACAAATGATTTTTGGTTTGCAATTTAAAAGCCTTCAAAAGCAATTAAAGCAGCAAAAAAACATAACTCTTAATTTATCTGAAGAAGCTTTAAAATATTTATCTAAAAAAGGATATTCAAAAAAGTATGGAGCCCGACCAATATCAGGAGTTATTCGTACATATCTTAAAAAAACAATATCAAGAATGATTGTATCAGAAAGTGTAATTTCTGATGATGTTGTATTGGTAGATTATAAAGACGATAGTTTAATCTGGGAAAAGCAATAATTCATGGTAATGGATTTGGATAACATAAAGAAAAGTGAAATTACAAGTTTTGTAGCTGAAGTATTTTATGGTGAACTTATGTTTATTTTAAAAGATTCGAAAAACAGCAATGTTTGGATACAAAATCATGGTATGAATAGTAGGGCATTTTCAAAAGACGTTCTAGATTTAACTAGTTACGATCCTTTAACGATGATACCTCAGGCGAATAGTGTTTTTATTCATTTAAGCCGTAATAGTATTTACCATCAATTACCCGAAATATTATTTCATCCATTAGTTATTAGTACGCCTTCGATGAGTAATAAAGAGGTGGTAGATGCAATACGTGAAAACCGAAAAAAAGAAGAAGAAAATATTCATTTTTTTATACCCTTTGATACTTTTTTGTTTGAAGAAAAACTAAAATTATCAAATAGGCATCTTAATATTTTTACAGATGATTATGCAAAAGAAAACTTATTTTCTTTTGCAAAAGCCATTATAAAAAAAGACATTCCATTACAAAAAGAACAATTATATAAACTTTTTCTTAATTTATGTAATTCTGAGCAATTAAAAGAAAACTTGCCAGAATTAGAAATATTATTGCGATCTATATTAGGGTTTAGCGTAGCATTAAAGTATCAGTTATGTGTAATAAATGAAAGTCCTTTTATGGCTTTAGGAGATGGGATATTAGGATATGATATAGGTACTCAAGGAGCTGTAATTAGTGAACAAGATAATATTAAAGCTGTTATGTTGCTAGAAGAGCACCAAGAATATAAAGAGTTGCAAAAAAATAGAAGTATTATTAAAAAAATATTAGAATTTTTCACTTTTTCTAATAGAGAGATTATAGTAGCGCATCAAATTCTATACAGTAATGAATTTCAATTAGGAAGAAACTACTTAGGATACGATACTATATTAGTGGCAGCTAATAAAAAAGAAAAACAAGTAAAAGTAAAAGCAAAAGAACAAAACGAAATAATATTAAGTATTTAAAATATATATACCTATAAACTAATGAATGTATTATTACTCTTTTTTTTAAAATACTTACTAGCACCACTCGTTATGATTGTTGCAACGGTCGTTTTAAATACAATTGCAAAAGGAAAAGCAGTGTTAAAGCTGAAGAAATTAATGATTTTTATTTTACTACTAGCAGTATTGTTAATACTCCCTAGTTTATTAGGGTTTTTAAAGTATGAGTTTATATGGGGAGGGTTAGTTATTTCTATATGTAGCTATTTACTTCTAGGCTTTTTATTTAATTGGTTTTCTACCACAAATTTCTTTAAAGACATAGGATTTAAAGAGAATAAGTGGTTAATGATATTAGGGTTGTTTATCGCAGTAATATTAGCATCATGGGCATACTATTTTGTTTTCTCTTGGGCAAATGAATTAGGATATGAATTATGGGCTATGTTAACTGTTTTGTGGTTTTTAGTACCGCCTTTTTATGTGTTTTCTAGAGGCATGTATTTACAAATACCAAGTCCGTTTTATAAACTATGGATTGTTAATAATGAACTTAATGATGAAGAGTATTGGAACAGTGTAGATACTTTTAGATTAATGCAGGTAACAGTAAAAGTTAAGCGATCACCAGAAGCAAAGGAATATGCTTCTTTTTCTGTAAAACTTCCAGAAGATGTAAGCTTAGGTAGATGGTTTAATCGATTTATAGACGATCAAAACATACGATTTCCAAACAATATTATAGAACTAGAAGACGGTAACGGACCTTATGGTTGGATATTATATACTAACAAGTGGTTACCAATGCCTATTTTTACTAGAATGCTCGATTTTGATGGAGATGTAATAGGTAATAAAATAAAAAACAAAACTGTTTTGTATGTACGACGTGTTTCTAAGAATAAAGAAGATGAAGTAAAAGCAACAGCAGAATAATACGAGATATATAACAATATAAATATATATCAGAGTTTAAAAAAATAAGCAGATGAAAAATAAAGAATATTTCCCTGTCAATTGGACAGACGGTGTAAAGCTAACCAAAGATCATTTTATTGAAAATTATTTTAATACAATAAACACCATTAATGATAGTGTAAAAACTAGAATGCACAGCTATGATTATGGTTTGTTAGAAACAGAAAAAGAAAATATTCCTGCGCTTGATATAGAAATTAATACACTTACAGAAGAACGATTAGTTTTGTCTTTAAATGGCTGTAATGCTATTACAAAAGCAGGATATAAAATAGCTTTTTCTAAAGAAATGTATGGAGGTGATGTACCTACTGCAAAAATAGAATCTAAAGATATAGACACTAATAGTAATTTAGAGTTTTATGTTATGGTAACAATAAACCCTTTTGAACTTTTACCGGTAGGAGAGCCTGACCCAGAAGTAATTCCATTACATCACCCATATGTATTACCAAAAGTAGGGCTTAAAATAATTCCTAAAAACCAGTTTAATAATGGTTTTATGGATGCAAGTTTCTTTCTAGCAAATAAAGTGTATTGGCGAAACGGAAATTTTGTTGTAGATAAAGATTACACACCTGCTGTATCTCGAATAGCATATTATAAGCCGTTACATGAGTTTTATAAAAACATAGGACAAGTTTTAGTAAGACTACGTAATTACTCTGTAATTATTAACAAAAAGAATAGAGACAAGCAACAGAGTAATACATTAGTACGAAATACATTTTTGTTAACGAATAAAGTAATGGATTTTGTAGGGCAACACACTTTTGAATTTAATCAAATAGGAGAAGAACAACCACCAGTATACATTGCACAGAAAATATCTATTTTGGCGAACTACTTGTCAAATGAGCTAACCATTATGGAAGAAACTGAAAAAGAAAAATTACTGCAATACTACTATGAATGGATTGATATAAAACCTTCTGTTTTTGAAACCACATTAGGAAATGTAATAGACATGAATTATAATCATCAAGAAATAAACGATACGTTAGATAAAGTAGATTATTTTATGGCTATTATGGATCGATTATGGAAAAGATTAAGTGATTTAGAATATATAGGACAACGAAAAGATAATATTGTAATTAGTGAAGAAAGTATGAGTATTAAGTCAAAACCTCAAAATAAATCTTGGTCTATAATAGATTAGTTTTAATGTATCTAAAAAAAGACTATATATCTACTAATATTTTAAAAATTATAAACGCGTGAAACCTTTAAATTATAAAAAAAGAAGAGCTTCTCAATTGCGATTTTTGCTGGTTTTTTCAATAACACTTACACTACTTTTTTGTAGTAGTTTATTTGCAATCTATACAGGGGAAAAAGGAATAAATGTTTTAGAAAAAAAACATTCAGAGTATAATGATATTTTCGAAAAACAAGCATTTATATCTTTTAAAATAGATGAAATGACGAAGTATTTGTATCGATTGAAAAATAAAAAAAGAACACTGGGGGAACATAAACAATTTCAGGGGTTAATATCTAATATGAGAACTGATGTTGAAAATGAAATTAAAAATACAACATCAGATGTAGAATATCAGTTCCAATTATATATAGAATTGCTAAGGCAAATAAAAGAGATTCAGGAAGTGGTAGATGATTATGAAAACGAATCTGAAGAATATCTATATAACAAAGAGCTGTTAGAAAAATGTAGAGAGAAGTATAGGTCAGAAGGAGGTAAGTCAAAAAAATAAAAACAAACGAATTACGTACTAGTTTTAGTGTGAGAAAATTACATAAGAAATATGAAAACAGATGCATTAGATGAATCTTTTTGGAGAAGGATAAAATTTATATTACTATTTACTTTGTCAATTATTCTATTATATATTTTGCAAACAAAATTTGTAATGAAAATACCTGCGGTTAATAATGGTGAGTTATTAAAAACAATAGGTAATTATGAAAAAATTATACAAAAGCAAAATGAATATACCGAAAAAGTAAAAAAGATTAATGAAGAATTAAAAGTAATGAAGTTTGATATACATCAGGTGCAAAAAAAAGATGAAATAAATAAAAAAATATTTGAAGTTAGATCTGTGTATAAAGAAAATAAAATGAATTCGAAATACTTTTTTGGAATTCAGTCTGCTAATATTTTGCAAATATATTTTGATACACGAGAAGAGTATAGCTCTATGAAAAAGAACAAAAAAATTATAATGGATAACCTTAATGAATGTAAGGCTAATATTTAAAATAAAATGAGGTTTAATAAAAAAATCATATTAATAATACTCGCACTTGCTGTAATCATAACATTAATTATAGCGGTATTGTTACCAAATAAATCAGCCATTGATACAATAGATTTTTCGATATATGACTCTAATGGAAATTATCACTACGAGGTAAAAGAAAAATTAAACTTTTCAGTAAATGATAGTTTAGATTTTAAAAATAGAGATATGGTATGGCATATGGGTAACGGTGATACAATAATGCGATCACATGATGTTAATTATATCTACAATAAAAAAGGAAAGTACCGTGTAACGCTAGAGGTAGACTCTAAATTTAAAATGTCTAAGTTTATAGAAGTAATATCATTAAAAAAGGAAAAAGCAATAGATTCTCTTCCTGTAATTCATGGTGTAGATGTTGGATATGTAGGAGAAGAACTTGTATTTTCATCGTATAGTCCAGGTGTAAAATCTTGGTATTGGGAATTTGGAGAAACAGGTACAGTAGATGCTTATAAAGGTCAGGTGATTTATGTTTATAAAAAGCCAGGGATATATAATGTGAAGCTAAAAACAAACACTACAAAATACCCTGTTAGCCATTTAATTCAAATTTTGCCATTATTTGAAGCAATTGAAGAATCGGAACATTTAGATTCTTTATCAATGGCACAAGAAGATATTAAAAGAAGATTGCAAACGATAGCAGATGCCTCTATAAATAATAAACGAGACTATTATAAAAGTTTAAAACATATAGAAAATAGATATACTTGTAACCAAGGAGATGAGGTAATTATAGTGATTAACGGAGCTCGATATAATGATTTGTATAGTTATTGTCAAGGATTACATTATTTAGAAGGTAAAGGTAAAAAAACCGTAATTATTAATGAAGTAGCAATAGATACTTTTAATTGCGTAAAAAAAATACAAGTAACACAAAGCATAATTAATCAATGATGCATTTAATGTATAAGAAAAAGAAGCGTTTTAACACTTTTACGATATGTTTTTTAGGGCTGTTTTTAAGCCTCTTATCAGGTGTTGTAACGCCTGCTTTTGGGCAGGTTAAGAATTACACGACTGTTAAAAAAAGGATAAAAAATAGCTTTAACTTTGAAAAAACAAAAGATAAACCAGGAAGACAAAATATCGATGAAAGTGTTTATAAAGTGTTTTCAGATAGAGCAGAAAATCTTGTTTATTTAGACCCATATTCGCAAAAATCAGGAGAAAATCAAGATTTTTTAACCCCATATTACGTCTTAGGTCAAAAAAATGATCATTTAAAAATAGCAACAGCAGCCCCTGAAATACTTGGTAAGCCAAAAGGAATGTTCTCTTTTATATTTGGCGATAACTATAGTTTTAAAGAGGGTAAAAGCGTAAAATATGTAGGCTGGATTCATAAAAACAATGTAATACACTATGCACACTCAAAACTAAGTAGATGTAATTACAAACCGTTACGTTATGTTATAGGGGTACATGATGTTAAAACGTTGTATAATAGTGCAAAATTTGTTGAAAAAGATACAGTACATCTATTTAACGACCCTTTATTTAAAGAGAAGAGTGCTAAAAAACTAATGCTAAATCAGTTTGTTTTTTTGTATAAATATAGTGTTGATAAAAAAGCAGCATTGGTTTCTAATTTGGCAAACCTTAAGTTAAAAGACTCTACCGCTAGAACAATGGGTTGGATTCCTGAGTTTTTATTAAAAAAAATAGGACAACAACAAGTATATGCTGTAAATAATTTAGATTCTTTATCTTTTTTAGGGAAAACAAAAAAAGATAAGGAACACATAAGTAAAGGTGAAGTAGGAGATGCATTTATATTTGATGTATCTAAACATCATAAAAGGTCGAAACAAGTAACAGATTCTGTATGGGCTGCAGTACCTTTAAATGTTTGGGATCACAGAGATAATAAACTTATAAATGTAGATGGAGAAGATGTTTTAATTAGAAAATTAAAAGATATAAAAAGAGATAATAAAAAAATTAACTTTCATTATGTTTTTGATTGCGGAAAAGATTTAAAGAAAAAACAACTCTTATTAATGAGTTCGTTGCAAAAAATATGGATATTAATTTCTTCAGAAGAAAAGTATAAAGGATACGAATTTACCTTTAGCGCAAGTTCATATGGCTGTGGTAAATTTTATGCCTTGCCAAAAACAAAATCTTTTTCGTTATGGATTGATTACCTTCAAAATATATTTTTAGATGTAAATAATGAAGTAGTTTCCGAAGTAAATACGGGAGGAATAGCGCAATGTTTTGAGTATGCAATTAGAGACATACCTGCGCAAAGTTTTATGAATAATATTATAATTGTTTCTGGTGAGAAACGTTTTTTTACGCCACCTAATATTAAAGAAATTACCCAGAAATTAGGTGAAACATCATCTAGAATTATTTTTTATCAATTAGAGAGCAAAGTTGACGATCAACATCAAGATTATATATTACAATCCAAAGATATTTTAAGTAAAGTAAGTACGAGTCATGCTAGCTTTATAAGATCATTTATTGTAGAAAATGATTTGATTAAAAATAAAAATACATTTACAAATATACCAGCTGTAGATAACATTTATTTATATGATGCGCCAGATAATAGTACTTACCAAGGAGGTATTACGTTTCCTCGAATAAACAAAGTATTATCGGCAACATCTTTTGATAAAACATTAGATTCAGTACTAAGCAAAACAATACACTTTAATGCTGTATTTACCGGTTCTTTAGAATACCATGCTAAAAGATTAGGATTTCTTAGAAGTAAATCTGGTAATAAAATAAAAGAAATGATTTTGAACGACAGTACCTATGCTAATAATTTAGGGACGTTGCCAAGAAATTATATGTTTGAAAAATATTATAAGAACAAAAAATATACGCAAAAAGACAATCCGAATGCTGTGCTAGGGTATTTACTTAGCAAGGAAGAATTAGAACTTGTTATAGATGGATATAAATCGTTAATACCACTGTATTCTAAAGAAGTAAAAAGAAAAGATAGAAAACGATTGTTTCGTATATATAGAAAAAACAGTAGACTTATTAATAAAAACCTGTTTGTAAAAATCTTAAGAAGAAGAAATTACATGGCAGATTTAGTTTATATAAAAACAGGGATGCCTGTAAATAGTGCGTTTTTATTAAAAACTAAAATCAAACACATTAAACGAAAAGGAAAAACTTCACATGTTGATTTTGCTAGCATAATGAAAGAGCTAAGAAAAAAAATAACGATTTTAGAAGAAACACTATCAAATAAGAAAACGAAAAAGTATAAAGACGGTAGTAAAAAAGAATATTATTTTATTTCAAACAATCAAATTCTTTAAAATGAGTACACCTACAGTTTTACCTATACACGAAGTTATATTAAAAATAATGTATAACGCCGATAGAGAAAAACCAATTGGCTTAACTAGTTCAGATATTTTATGGAAGATTGATAACCCCGAAATTACAGAACGATATGTAAGGGAAGTATTAGGTTGGTTGGTAAGAGAACGAAAGGTTAAATTATATTTAGAAAAATATAGTTTAGATAGGCATGAGTTTTTAACCCAAAAAACCAAAAATGTTGAAGAAGAAGAAGAGGTGGAAGTGTTATCCGCAGAAAAAGAAACTTTTTATATAAAGCCGTCTAAAAAAAAGATAAAAAATATAAGAAGTAAAATATTTTTTTTTACAGGAACACTGGTACTTTGTTTTGTAACTTATTTGTACGTTAATATGCTCAGAGATTATGAAGTTACAACAAAAGAAATAACCGCTAGTAGTATCGAAAAAAAGCAAACTACAATAAGAAATTTATATCTTTCAAATGAAGATGATGAAAATGAAAATGTAAATAAAAAAATAGAAAACATTGCATATTTGTTTTCTAAACAGAATAAGAATAATAAAAATATAAAAAAGGAAATAGCACGATTATATAAAGTAACAGATAGTTTACAAAAGCAACAGCAATCTAAAGTAAATATAATTCAGAAAAAATTAGATGTAAATTTAAATAAAAGCATTAATTACACGAATGGTATATTAAAGAAAATAATACTCTGTAATATATTATTTCTAGTAATAATTGTTTTTACCTTTTTTAAAGGGAAAATATAATTTTTTATTAATATATGTTTTTTTTAAAGAAAAAAACAACGTATATTTATGCAAACAAATGACAATTTAGAATTTTCTTCTTCTTTGTAAAATAAACTGTCATACTTGTATAATATAGGCGAATCTAGCCTGTGTTGTAAGTATATCTATATGGGATTTCTCCCGATGAAAACACGTTTATTTTTTTAGTTTAGAAAATTATCTATTGTTATAGAAAGTTAGTTTTATGTATTGTATAATACTAGTTAAGCTATGCATAAAACAAAAGAAAATTTTAAAAATTAATAATTAAAAAGAACAAGTATTATGGGATCATTTAGAGCATCACTAGAATTAGGAGGGAAAGAATTTGACGTATTAGCAACAGAATACGCTTTTAGTAGAGATACTGATAAGAAAGGTAAAATTGCATCTAATGTTTACGGAGGAAGAATCAATGTAACAATAGAGTCTACAGCAGATTCATCTGTAATCGAAGCGATGTTAAATAGCCAATTTAAAGCTATTGAAGGAAAAATCATTTTTAAGAAATCTGAAGAAGATTCAAAAATGAAAGAAGTTGAGTTTAAAAACGCATACATAGTATACTACAAAGAAAACTTAAACGTAAACGGAGATGTACCAATGACTATTAACTTTACTATTTCTGCAGAAGAAATGAGTATTGGTAATGCATCTATCGATAACCGTTGGCCAGTAGCATAAGTACAATTTATAAAGAGCAAGCTTTAAGGGTTTGCTCTTTTATTATTTATGAAATATTGTTATTTATAGTAGCACTTTCACTAAAAGCAGCTATTTATAAAGAAAGAAAAGAAAATTTTATTAAGATTATACGAATATCATAGTAGTATATAATAACCTGTTGTGCGTTTAAAATGGATTGGTCAATTCGAGTGCTTTTTATAATTGAAATGAGTGAAAATTTATAAGAGAACAATAAATTTCGCTATTAAAAGAGCTCTTGATACAATTTAGTGTAATTAATTACTTTTAAAAATTTACACTAAAAATATATAAATCAATACAGGTAAATAGTATACTATTTGTAGTTAACGCTACTATACGTAAAAAAATACTGTATATGAAACCCATAACAACGATTAATATAGACGGAGAAACGCTATATAACTTTGAAAAAGCAACCCTTAATCAAACAATAAATAACCACCATACCTTTTCTATAATCGTTGATTATGATAGTGTAGAAGCCGTAGGTTCTTACACGCTAGACGACTCAAAAGAATGGTTAGGTAAATCGATTGTTATAAACTTTAACGACACCGATTTTTTAGGGGTAATCACCAATGTAAAACTACAACATAACAATGGTTTTGATGGTAAACTACTTGTTAGCGGATACTCTAAAACTATTTTATTAGAAAATGGGCCGCATATGCATTCCTGGTTGCATAAAAGTTTAGATACCATTGTAAACGATACTGTTAGAGCTGCAGGCTTAACCGCTAAAATAAAACCAGTATTTAAAACCCCAATAACCTACCAAGCACAATATAAAGAAAACCACTTTCAGTTTATACAGCGTTTAGCCAAACAATACAACGAATGGTTGTATTATGATGGAGTACAATTGGTTTTTGGAAAACCATCTTTAGATTCAGCCGTTACAATAGAGTATGGAGCTGATATGGATACCCTTAATATTGCCATAGAAGCCATAGCAAGTACTGCTTCTAACTTTTCATACAATGCATTACATAATGTTAGAGATGAATCAAAATCAAGAGGAAGAGTAGATGGTTTAAATGAATTAGGTAGTTATGCCTTTGATGTATCAAAAGAACTATTTTCAATAAATACACAAGAATACTTAGCAACCAAAGCAGCAAATAAAAGCGAAATAGACACTTTTGTACATAACGAACAAGGAAGCAAAATAGCAACTGCAAATGTACTTAGTGCTACCAGTACCAAACAAGGCCTTACAGTAGGTACTGTTATAAAAGTAACAGGAGCTCAACGAGGAGTTGATGCTTTTGAAGTTAAAAATTATGGTGAATATATTATCACGAAAATTACCCATACCGCTACAGGATCGAGCGAATATGGCAATGAATTTGAGGCAATATCATCAGGTACGGAGATTTTACCAGTGCCAGAAGTTGCTCTTCCAGAAGCAGCTACACAAATAGCTACCGTACTCTCAAATGAAGATCCGAGTCAAAAAGGACGAGTAGAAGTGCAATTCCAGTGGCAAAAACACGAACTAAAAACAAGTTGGATACGTGTAATGACGCCAGATGCAGGGAGTAGTGATAATCATTCAGAAAATCGAGGACACGTATTCATACCAGAAAAAGGCGATCAAGTAATGGTTGGTTTTCGTTATAACAACCCTAACCGACCATTTGTAATGGGAAGTTTATTTCATGGTAATAACGGAGCTGGTGGTAAAACAGATAATAATTATAAAAGTATTATTACTAAAAGCGGCCATATTTTAGAATTTAATGATACGAATAAGTCAGAAAGTATAAAAATTACTGATAAAAAAGGAAATTCGATTTTTATAGATACTGCTGGTGAAACAATAACCATTAATGCTTTAAAAGATATTAATATTAATGCAGGAGAAAATTTAAATATTACTGCTGGTAAAAATATTAATGTAAATGCAGGGCAAAGCATTGAAGAAACAGCAGGCCGTAATATAACCTCAAATGCGGGGAACGATATTTTACAAACAGCATCTAAAGATATTAAAGAAAAAGCTAATAATATTAAACAAATTGCAGATAATACTTTTGATATCGTATCAAAAGAATCTACAGAATATGCAGAAAAAATAAATGTACAAAGTTTAAAAGAAGAAATAAATATGCTTAGTGCTAAAAAGGTAAATATTAATGCTAAAGAAAAATCTAACCTATTTTAAGATGGCTATTATAAAAAGAGCATTAAATATAAAAAAAATAGCATACCAGCAATATGTTATTAAAGCGAAAGAATTAAATAAAGTTTCAGATAAAGCAACGATTGAATCATCTAAAGAAAGTATTACAATTGCAGGAGCAACGAAAGTAAATATTAAGGCTGATAATAGTTAACGCTTAAAAATATAAAAATGGATGAAAATACTTCAATTATCAGTGTGATTTTATTGGTGGGAGTTATAGTATACACCCTTATTTTTAGAGCGTCATTTAAACTAAAAATGAATACTAATGTTTATTTATTATTAGTAGCATATTTTACAGCACCAATATCATTATTACTTACATTACTTGTTTTATGTTTTACGCTTTACAAAACTCATAAAGTAAAAAGTAAGTTGAATAAATTTATTTTTTGGTGGATTTTAATTAATAGTGTGTTTACTATTTTGCCTTATGCAAAAGATAAATTATCTAACAACGCACTAAGTTTTAATAGCGATGCGGCAGGAAATGCACTGGTGTCTGGTACCAAATTTATAATGCAAATAGTATTTCAGTTTATAATGTTACTCATAACAGTTGTTGTTTTTTTTATACACAAAAACTATGTTCAAAAAAATAAGCATAAATGAAAATTAAGCTTAACATACTACTTGTGTTTTTTGCATTTATATTAATAAACTGCAAAGGCAGTAATATGGATAAAAAATATAAATGGTCGGTATCTGTAAATGCACCAAAAAATTTCCCCGCAACCTTACATTATGGTTATTTAGGAGAAACAGGTATTAGAGGTAAAGGCACATTAAATAGTGGTTGGGGATTAACAGGTTCTTTTACAGGTTCTCAAGAAAAAAGAGCACTACCTAAAGAACTTCATTTAGTTTGGATTTCTTATTTAGAAAATCAATTTTATGAAGGACATTTTGAGTTAGATCATAAAAAAATAGCAAAAATATTCGAAAAAGGATTTAAAGAAGATACTGATAAGGGCGTGATAATGTCTCACGATATGTTTTTTGTTGTTAATGTAGCTCCTGGAGGTACTGTAGCTGTTTGGTTAATGGGTATTGACGGGTTTCAACGCGAAGTAGGTTTTTACCAAGCTAAAAAAACAAAAGTAGTTTGGAAAGAGTACAATCCACATGGAGAGCAAGATCGTGAAAAATCTGTTAAAATATATACCGACGCTATTCCGCCCGAAATAGTAACGCAGTATAAAGAAAATAAGTTGTCTTTTAAAAAATGGGAAACCTATAGAGAACCATTTACTTGGAGTGCAGGTCTTAAAGGTAACCCGCACATGGTATTTTTAAATGCGTACGCTTTTAATGGGGAAGAATATAGAATACACCAAAATTTTTTAAAAATTAAAGAAGATACTATATACAGTGCTTTACCTCGAAAAATAAAGATGCAATGGGAAGAGCCAGATCAAGTAAAGGAATGTTTTACGGCAACCTGTATTTTTAAAGAGAGTGATTATGCAACTATTGCAACTGCGTTTAAAGAAAATAACCATACAGGTAGTTTTGAAATAGTACCTTATGTAGAAAATAATGTAAAAAAACTAAAATTGTATTTAATAACAGGTACTAAAAAGCAAGAAATACATTTAAAAGAAAATAAAGTAAAACGAGTATTTTATAAATAAAACTATGAACGAAATTGTTTTTGAAGAATATGAAAAAATAATAAAAATAAGCATAAATGAAAATTAAATTAAATATAGTACTTGTGCTTTTTGCATTAACATTAATACACTGTAAAAGTAGTAAAATGGATAAAAAATATAAATGGTTGGTATCTGTAAATGCACCCAAAAATTTCCCAGCAACCTTACATTATGGTTATTTAGGAGAAACAGGTATTAGAGGTAAAGGCACATTAAATAGTGGTTGGGGAAAAATGGGGACCCTTACAGGTTCTCAAGAAAAAAGAGTATTACCTAAAGAGCTACATTTAGTTTGGATTTCTTATTTAGAAAATCAATTTTATGAAGGGCATTTTGAGTTAGATCATAAAAAAATAGCCGAAATATTCGAAAAAGGATTTAAAGAAGATACTGATAAAGGGGGGATAATGTCTCACGATATGTTTTTTGTTCTTAATGTAGCCCCTGGAGGTACTGTAGCTGTTTGGTTAACGGGTATTGATGGGTTTCAACGCGAAGTAGGCTTTTACCAAGCTAAAAAAACAGAAGTAGTTTGGAAAGAGTATAACCCACATGGCGAACAAGACCGTGAAAAATCTGTTAAAATATATACCGATGCTATTTCGCCCGAAATAGTAACGCAGTATAAAGAAAATAAGTTGTCTTTTAAAAAATGGGAAACCTATAGAGAACCATTTACTTGGAGTGTAGCTATTAAAGATAACCCGCACATGGTATTTTTAAATGCGTATGCTATTAATGGGGAAGAATATAGGATAGATGATGATTCCTTAGAAATAAATGAGGATAGTGTGTATGGTGCTTTACCTCAAGAATTTAGAATGCAGTGGGAAGAGCCAGATCAAGTAAAGGAAGCTTTTACAGCAGTTTGTGTTTTTAAAGAGAGTGATTATGCAACTATTGCAGCTGCGTTTAAAGAAAACAACCATACAGGTAGTTTTGAAATAGTACCTTATGTAGAAAATAATGTAAAAAAACTAAAACTGTATTTAATAACAGGTACTAAAAAGCAAGAAATACATTTAAAAGAAAATAAAGTAAAACGACTTTTATATAAATCATAATATGAGCGGAATTGTTTTTGGAGAATACAAAGAAACACGAACAGCTATAGAGCGTGGTAATAGTGTTGTAATAGGCGTTTTTTTTGACGGTACAGGTAATAACCGTAAAAATGTACGTGCTTATAAAGCTTACAAAGGCGAGGCTATAACGATGGATGCTGATGAAGATGTAGAAACCTATAAAAAGGCATACAAGAAGCATAAAGATGATGGTAATGGTGATAATAGTTATAATTCAGATGAATCTAATGTATCTCGTTTAGAGCCTCATTATGTAACAGATGATTCAAAAGTTTTTAAGCTTTATATAGAAGGTATTGGTACCGAAAATTTTGAAAGTGATGCAGGTATTGGTAGTGCTTTTGGTAAAGGAAGCACAGGGGTACCAGCAAGGGTAGAAGAAGCTTGTAAGCGAATTGTAAATGAAATTTTACCAAAGGTAAAATCAAATGGTAAAGATGAAAATAAGTTTAAACTTATAGATCAGGTATATTTTGATGTTTATGGCTTTAGCCGTGGTGCAGTAGCAGCAAGGCATTTTGTGTCGCAAGTAAAAAAAAGAGCTTCACATTTTGAATTTGTTAGTAGAGAAGAAGGAGAACTACAGGTAATTGACACTCCTGCTTATGGTTATTTAGGAAAAGCTTTAAAAAAGAAGAAAACAGCAATAAGTGTTGTGAAAATAGGTTTTGCAGGTTTGTACGATTCGGTATCAGCTTATGGTATAGATCATTCAGATGATAATAAAGATTTAGAACTAAATCAAATGTACCACGCTAATAAAACCATGCACCTAGTAGCGCAAAACGAAATTAGAAAGAACTTTAATTTAACAGGTATAGAAAGTGCAGGCGCTAAAGGATTAACAATCGGGTTACCTGGTGTACATTCTGATATTGGCGGAGGGTATAAAGAAATCATACCAAAAGAAAATACGTTGCTTTGGGATTTAAATAATGATGAAAAAGAAGCAAAAAAAATAAGAAGCAACTTTATAGCAGAAGGTTGGTATAAAGGATATGAAATAGAGATAGAAGATGGTTGGACACGTGATGAAGTATGGGGCAGAAGAAAAAAATTAACCAACAGCTATAGTGTAATAGCACTACAGCTAATGGCAGATTTTTCGACAAAACATAAGGCTAAGATTAATTTAACAACATTAAAAGAAAAATTTAAAGTTACAGGTAGTTTATTAACCGAAGTACAAAATCGCTTAGATGCAGCGCTAGCTAATAAAAGTACCAAAGGCAATTTAGCTATCGATTTATTAAAGTTTAGTAGTAAACAAAATGAAAAAGAACTTTTAGAGCAAAAAGATGAAGAAGTTGTAGCGTTGATAAAAAAAATAAAAGCCAAAGACGTAAAAGAAACGATACAAAAAAACTCTTTAATAGTAAATTATAAAATTCTGGAAGTAGCAAAAGACAATACAAGGGTGGCATTGCCTAAACGTTATATTGATGTATCTAAGTTAAAAATAAAAGAAAAAGTAGATTATACAAAACTGAGCGACACACAATTAATAAGAGCGTTACGTAATAAATATTTACACATATCTTTTACATACGAAAACCTTAAAGCATCTAGTTGGTGGCATTACACGCCTGTTATACAAGAAATATTAATGTATCAAGAGCCTATGGCACCTCGAAAAAGTGGAAACAGAAAAGTGAATAATGATACAGAATAATAAACAGTATAAGCTATGACAAATAAACGCTTCTCTTTACTAATTAATGAAGACGATAATACGGCAAACGCATTAGCTTCTCAGCCTAATAAAGAGGAGCGGGCACGTTTTACACTAAAAACAAAAGAAACTGAAAAAGAAACTGAAAAAATTCCTTTTTCGAGAAAAGTGCAGTATTGGTCGCTAGAAAAGAAAGCGTTTTTTTTACACCGTACCTATGGTTTACAAATTAATTACGATAACAAAAAAACCATACACTATTTATTAGAAGTAAAATGCGAAGGTTATAAAAAAGGAATATTTGATTATAGCTTACAACGAAAACAATTTTTTAAAGATGGTGAAGAACTGGGCGGATTTATGGAGCAACTAGCAGCACAAAGTGCTAGCTGTTTATACCCTTTAAAAGTAAAAGTTAACAAATTAGGACAAATAATAAATGTTACCAACCAAGAAGAAATTAAAGAACGTTGGGAAGCAAAGCAAAAAGAACTAGCAAAACGATATACCGGAAAACCATTTGTAAATTATTGTAAAAAAATAACGGAGGTTGTAAACAGTTCTGAAAAAATAGTAAAAAGTCTTGGCAACGATGTAGGATATGATATACTGTTTTCAGAAATATATATGAATTACACCAAAAAGTTTAGCCAATCATTAGAAAAAGGGTTTAAATGGTTTTCGGGAGTTCAAAAAGTGAACTTTTATGGTAATCAATCAGTAAATCCAATACTAAAAGAAAATAAGCGTATGCTAATAACCTATAAAGGAAATATGAAGCCTGTAGGAGGATTAGAAAAAGGAGAAACACAGATAAAATATGAGTTAGATGCCAAAGATAATTCACTACTACGAGTAGATGGTACCTTTAATTATGTACAGAACAATGTAGATAAAACGATACAATTTAAAGCTATTTGGCAAGAGAGTATGGATAAAACTGTTGCACAACAAATAGCCTATGAAAAGCAAAAGGGAATGTATTTTGATGAGAATTCTGAAAAGAAGTGGTACCAACTTTGGAAATAAAAAATAAAAAAATGAACTATGGGAAAAGCAATAGTATGTCAAGAAGCAGAGTGTGAGTGCCAATTTGGTACCATGCCAGATAAAATAATATCGATAAGTCAGCACAAGCAATATGTAAACGATGCCGATGGTGAAAAAAAGATGATTGTGTCTACCATGGATCTAGGGCAACCATTTGAGAAAAAAACCTTTGGGCAATGCAAAATGCAACCAACTCCAGGAGGCTACAAACCATGCCAATCTATGGTTACAGAGTGGGGAGGGTTTTACGATAAAGTAACATTAGATAACGGTGGAAACCCTATTTTAGAAGACAGTAAAGCTACTTGCCCAATAGGAGGAGCTCCTTGTATAAGTATTACATTTCACGGGCAAACAGCCGAAGCCACCCAGCAACATGAAGAAGAAGCCGATGAAGAGGTTATGGATCAAATAAATCCATTGGCAGCAGATGATACAAATGGCATAGCACAAAGTATACTAAGATAATTATGGCAGCAAAAAAAGAACTTATTCCTGTAGGGAAAATTAGAAGTCAGCAAACACATATAGATTTTTTTGAAGGTAAAAGCAATGGTGTAAAGTGGCAAAAAACAGCGAATATACAAGCCTTTTATATACCTGTAGGAGCAACCACCTCATTTAAATTTAAAGTACACACCGCTAAAAACTTTAAGGCAACTGCCGAACGGGTGTTTTTAGCTTTGCAGCCACTTAAAAATTTTAAAAAACCAACTGGTTGGATGCCTTTAAACGGTAAGGTAGCAAAAGAACCTATTCATAGTTACATAAATAGGTTAAGTCAAAACCAAATAGATGATGGAAGTTTTAACCCTTTAACTGATACCATGACCAAAGGTGTAGGTGTTAATTATCTTAAAACATTTGAGGTTGATAAATACGGAGTATTTACCTATTTAACTTTCGAATTGCGACTCGAAGCAAAAGATATAGGACAAGCCTTTTGGTTAGAAGCCTTTAATTTCTTGCCAGAATGGGGAGAGAGTAAGTCAACCAATAAGAATGCAAGTAAAAATCAAGGTTTTATTATAGCAGCTGTTGACAGCATTCAAATATTACATTTTTTCGCTAAAAAACGTACAGAACAAGAAAAGAAGATAAAGAATGTTGTACAGAAAACCATTACAAATATACCCGAAGAGTTGGCTTATGGCGATATTTTAGATATACATATAAGCATACATACTCAAAATATAAGTTTTCCTATAGCGTTAACAATTATAGATAACGATACCAAAATTGAAGTTTATAAAGATACTTTAAGTGAAGATGATTACAAAAACTCAACTAGTGCGTTTCAAAATTTATACGCTATAAAAGAAGTTCATTTAAAGCCTGATTGGATAAACGAAATAGGGCATGAGGTAGGAGACTCTAAAGATGAAAAAGGAAGCCCAAGAAATTTTACAATGCGCTTACAAATAATGCCTTTAGAATTTACAAGCTCAGAATTTGCTACAGATAGGGCTAAGCAAAAAGTTAAAGAAATAACCTTTACAATAAATTATAAAGACGAGTGGAGTATAGATGAAGAAGAACAAGAGTGGGTGCCACAAATAGCCGAAATACAAGAAGCTACACTAGTAACCCAAAAGTTTGAAGAATGTAGGTTTGAAGCTATAAAAATAGAAGACGGTACAGAAGGTAGCCCATACCACTTATTAAAACAAGAAAAAAATGGAAACCTTACTACTGACAAAAAAACCGAAATACTAGAATATGTAGCAGGTAATAAAAATAATGTGCACGAAATTACCATTAGTCTGGCTGAAGTAAAAACTGTAGAATGCCAAGAAGCAGGTTTTGATAATGCTACAGCCAGAGGTAAATCGCATAAAAACAATACCTTTATTGTACCCGATTATGATAAAGAAAAAAACGAAGGAAATAAGGTAAGTATTTCTAATGCAAACACGAACAAAGAAAAATGGCAATTGTTTGACCATAACCGTTTTTTTGATACCGAAATTTTTGAAGAAAAAGGTACCCGTAGCGAAGAAACACTTACATTTAAACTTGCTTACCCGTATGATGCCTATAACGAGCATACGTTTTTATTAAAATATTTAAGTTTTCAAATAAAACCAGAGTACTTGCCTGTCGTAATACAAAGTTGCCGTTATGTACGTACACCTGTATTTAAAGTGTACCCAGATGCAGTGTTTGTTTACCATTATATGTATGATGCAGCACAAGAACTTTATTTTCAAGATAAAGAAGTAGCACTGTTATCTATGGATGCAGATATATTAGATAGCGCTAAAAAGTTTATAAGGGAATGGCTTTACGAACCTTTTAAAACTATTGTAACCGCATTAGGAAAAAAAGACAAGCTAGATAATGAAGTTATGGGTATTATAGATAATTTTTTAAACAGCCCATCTACAACGCAAAAAATAGGATTTCATATGCTTGCTGATAGCGAAGAAATTAACTATGCTCAAATGTACCCGTATAAGGCAATACTATATTATCAAATGTTGCAAATTGCACTATTACCATTAGCTATAGAGTTATTACTTATATATCTTACTCGTGGTAAAAGTTTGCAAAGCAAATTAGGTAGATTTGCTAAAAAAACACAAAAGGTAAGAAGTAAATGGAAAAAGTTTTCTAAAGAAAATGATATAAAGCTTATTTATCCTAAATTATGTGTTAATTATGGGATGTATCGCCAGCAAGAAGAAAAAGGAAATGTAAGTACGGTATTAGAATATACCCTACAAGCAAAACCGCTTTTAGGTATTGAAATGACCAAAAAGTTTGAGTTTGATTTTTCTGGCGGTACCGCAGGTCTTATCGCTATTTTTACAGGCGAAATTTCGAGCGATATTAACCTAAAATACAACAGCTATACAGAAGAATTTACACTAACCGATAATGCCTGCCAACAAACTGGTAATAGTGGCATACCATACCGCGAAGGTGATATTGTAAAAAATGATAGTTATATTAAGTGTTTTGTAGATTTAGACTTAGATTTTGAGGCAAAAGGTGAATTTCAACTATTTTGGATAGATGTACCTTATAGTGTCGAGGTAGCTGCCGAGTTTAAAATTGGGGGCACTATAGGTATTGAAAGGCGTTTTGGTTACCACAAACAAAACGGATTATATGTGCAAGATATTTATTATTTTACCGGTGCCGAAGGTGAGTATAAGATTGATGCTTCAGCAAGTTTAGGCCCATTTGAAGAAGAGTATACATCAGGAGATGGAGAAGAAGCTGAATGGGTTAAAACACAAATATTAGAACGCTTTACATACCAACAACCACCACAGTATATTATTAAAACGTTTAAAGATCTAGCAAAAAATAAAGACAACAAACCTAATGATAAAACTTTTACAAGCCCCCAAGTACCTAAGGTTAGTTTTACTAAGCCTAACATTACTACTAATAATTAATTGCAAAAAAGAAACTATTATGGGACCTAACGAGAAAAAATTTAATAATATCCCTAACGAAATTAAACGTTATAATCTAGCCAAGTCTGTAAAGCACTATTTATACTTTCAGCGTTCTGAACAAGAAATTATGGAAGTATATATTAATGATATACCCTTTAAAAAATATTCTGAACATAAAAATTCTGCAGTTTCATTCCCTATTAACGAGTATATCTTAAAATCGGGCACTCAAAAGGTAGACGTGGTTTTTAAATCGCTTAAAGGCAAACCTTTTAGAATGGGTTTTGGTGGCATTATAAAAATAAAAAAAGTAGCCAAAAGTGAAGATTATAAGAATAATAAAGTTATAAAAGAATATACTACCCCAATAATTGATAACAATGGAGTAAAACAATTTATAGCCACAGGGCAATTAGAATACCGAGATAGTTTTACTTTTGAGGCTACTGTGCCCTACGATTTTACAGGTTGGAGAGAGAGCCAAGACCTTAGTGAAATGGATGTTGACGTACTTGAAAAAGAAGTGGTTAATTTTCATAAAAATGTAATTGATATAGCTAAACGCAAAGACCGTGAAGCTTTATTTCAGTTATTTTACCAATCTGAATTTCAAAAAGCGGAGTCTGAATATTATGATGATAAATTATTTAAAAAGTTTACTGGCGGCTATAACTTCATTTTAGACGATCCAACAGTAAAATTCTTACCTTTAGAGAACTACAAACTGCAATTATATGCGAATAGTAAAATTGTAACTCTAGAGAGCATTGAAAAATACGGTAGTTATGCGTTACGGTTTGATTATATCTATATAAGTTCTAAAACAGGTAAAGAGTATGATAAAACATCTTCTTTTAAGATTTTTCTGCACAAACCAAAAGGTTCCGATAAATTAGTGCCAATACGTTAAAAATAGTTGTTTACTTTGATTAGGCATATTATTGTCTGGTTTTGCATGGTTGCAAAAAAGGAACGATTACAACATCCAAGGAAATTAAATGTTATAATCTTAATGAATCGATTAAGTATTACATGCTTTTTTATCGTTCTGAGTAAGAAGTTGTGGAGGTATATGTAAAAGGTATCCTTTTTAAAAATATTCTACAAAATAAAATGATGGAGTATCATTTCCTATTAACGAGTGTATCTTAAAATTGAGTACTTAAAAGATAGGTGTAGTTTTTTATCACTTAAAGTCAATTCTTTTATAGTTATATACTAATAGTAAAATTGTTATTTTAGAGACTACTGAGAAATACGGTAGTTATGAGTTATGTTGGTAATAGTTAAACTCAGTAATCCACAATTAAATAATTTAGGTAAAATGAAGCAAATAATTACCCTATTAATAATATTAATTTTCAATATTAGTTGTAGTCAAGAAACCAAAGAAGAAACTTTTGATATTGAAAAAATAAAACTCACTGAAAAAGAAAAAATAGAATTAAATAACGTTCTTAAATATTATAAGAATTTTACAATAAAAGAAATAAAAGCTAATTTTGAAGAAAGTATAACTGCTGTTGAGGATGGAATTTCAAATGAAAAAGAATATATCTTTGATAAGGATAGCCTTGTAAAGGAAGAATATAGTCTTCCTTTTCAATTATACCTAAAAGGTATAAAAAAACAAGTAGAAGCTCTTAAAAAAAGCACTTTTTTAATTCAGAATTTTAAAAATGATAGTATCTATCTTAGATTTGATACTAAAAACAGATTCTACACACACTCTCATGAAGATAAAGAAGTATTTAAAGACATATATACTTTAAAGAAAAAATATTTGAATACACAAAAAATTGATACAACCTTTAATAAAGAAGCATTTTTTAATTTTGGTTATTTTAATATAAATTTTGGTAAAGCAAAATATATAGATAGTCTATTAATTACTGCTAATATTAACTACACTAAATCATACGATACAATTGTATTTTCTAAAAAAGAAATACTTAAAAATAAAGAAGGTATAATAATAAGGAATATTAGCAACAACTATATTCATTTTGAAAACAATAAGAATGTAAATTTTTTTAAATTGGAAGCTTATAACTCTAATGGCAGAAAATTAAAGAAAAAAAAGAGTAGAAATTATTCTCCAAATACAATTAGAAAATATAATAAAGAGCTTCTAAAAATATTAGAAAAGGCCTATCAAAATATTAAAAATATAGATAATCATCAAAAAATAAAAGAAGAAATAAAAAAAATAAAATACAAAATTATATTACTAAATCGTAAACATAATGGTTCACAATATAGTTTTCATGGTAATATTGATAAAATAAAATTTTATATAGAAAAAGAAAGAGAAAGTTTAGATTTCGATTTTATTGCTAGGAATAAATATCCTTCAACCTTTTATTTGAATGAACTAAAAGTAGAAACCTTAGTGATGAATACTAAAAACGAATTACTTTTTACAATTCCTGATACAAATTTTGAGTATTTAAAATATGATAGCTTTAATAAAAGAAATACTTTTTATTTAGCTAAAGATAATAATGATGAGGCTGAACAATATTATTATTTAAATGTAGAAAAACAAATCTTTAAAAAAGTAGTTCATGTTGAAGCACTTTCAGAAAATTTGGTAAAAGCAGAACTTGAAGAAGAAGATAATTATTTTTATGCTATTTTTAATAGCAATAAAGAGAATGTTTCTGGTTTTAAATATTTAGACATAGTAGTAGAAAAATATAATGAAGAGTTTTATATTATTGCGCAAAAAAAAGATAAAACATACACCTTTATTAACAACAAAGGAGAAGAGATAGGTACAAAAGGTTTAACTAATATTAGAACATCTTGGTTTAAATACGCTCCTATAGTATCTGCTATTAAAAATAATAAAATAGGTTTTGTAGATAAAAACGGTGAAACAAAAGTACCTTTTATATATGATATATATAATAAGCAATTTTCAGATTTAGAAATGAAAAAAAATAATTTATTTGGACTAATGGGACTTAATGGAAAACTTTCGATTCCATTAATTTACAATAAATTAGAACGATTTTATAACAACTTGTATATTGTAACGAAAAATGGGTATCAAGGTATTGTAGATATAAATAATAAAATTATTTTACCAATAAAATACAAAATTTGGAAAAATGATTTAGAAGACCTACATCTGATTACCTGTAATAGTAAAGCAGGCTATATTAGCAAGGAGGGAAAGATAATAATTCCTGAAATTTATAAAAAGGATGGTTCTGACAATTTTAGTCATGGTTTTGCTCAAGTTTGTAGAACAGAAGATAATAAATGTGCTATTATAAACGAAAAAAATGAAGTTATAATACCTTGGACAGATGCAACAATTAATTATAAGTATCATGAAGGAAAACGTACCTATACTATAGGTTCTAAAACCTACAATTACTTATTACAATTAATTGAATAATATTTGAATTTTATATAATAAAATGATTACTAGCAAAGATGTAAAAAACATAGAGCTTTTTGTCAATATCAAAAGTTCTGTGTTTATTTACAAAATCCGTTAAATATGAAATTAAGTATTTAAGAGAAAAAACAAAAATACTTTATTAACTGCCCAAAGTTTCTTATACTAGCATAATTTTATTATGCTAAAAAAGGTAATTATTTAGATAGTAAAAAATCAGAGAAATGGAAATCTTATTATAAAAGTAGGAATTTAGAAAAAGAAGGAGGTTTTATAAATGGTTATAGTAGGGGAATATGGAAATATTCTAATAAAAAAGATGAATTATTACATATAGTCGAATTCAAAGAAAATTCAGTGGAAACAATTTTTTTAAATGATAAATTAAAAAAGTAATATAAATTACCCTATCGATTTTTTAAGCGCTTCTAATTCTACCCCCAACTCATTAAACATATTTATAATGCTGCTTAATTTTAATTCATGCTCTTCATACTCTTGTGTATTAATACTACATGTAAACTTCCATAATTCTAATATTTCAGAAACGGGAACTTCATAAGGTTGATAACTTGTGTTGTCTGGTTTTAATAAAAAAGACTGTTTTTCATCAACTAAATTTTCTAACCTTTTATAAGTCATTCCATCATCTTTAGTTACTACAATATAAGAATAACCACTTTTCGCTTCTTTTATGTTCTCAATAAACTCAGCTACTAAATAAGAACCATCCTTCATTGGTAGCATAGAATCTCCTTTTATAGGAAAAGCTCGGTGTTTGCCAGTAGGTAAAAAAGGCAATTTTATTTTTTCTAGTTGCTCTATATATTCAGGGTCATCATAACCTAGCAAATAACCAGCAGAAGCTTTAGCAGGTACAACTTCTATTAAATTTTCATTATTATCATCAATTGCTATTGGGAATAATACTCGCTTGTTACCAACTTCAATAAAAGAAACATCTTTGGCTTTGGTTAAATCATTTTTAACAATAATATCAATAGGAAGTTTAAAATATTTAGAAAAATCTATTAAAAACTCAATCGTTGGTGAAGATCTATTTTCTTCATAAGAACTTATTCTAGATCGCGTTACTGATAGTTCTTCAGCTAAAGCCTCTTGAGTTAGCTTTTTTAAAGTTCTTAAATGTTTGATGTTTTTTGATAAATTTTCCATGTCGCTACATTTGTGAGCAACAAATGTATGTATTTGTAGCTGATTTTTTGGTGTAAAAAAAATATTTTACGATTGAATTTAGTCACTCTTTTGAAGATTAAGTAATAGGGGAGTTTTAACTATAAAAATGCACTGTTTTATAATTGTGTTTAAAACAATTAAATTATTTTTAATTGAAAACTTAAAATTAAAACCCCTGTAAACATAAAGTTTACAGGGGTTCTTTGTGGAGACGCCGGGAATCGAACCCGGGTCCAAACAAGCAGTTCAAATGCTTTCTACATACTTATTTCTTTCTTAATTTTCGACTAGTAACTGATTAAGAACATTCTGTTAATAGCTTATCTTCTTTAGTTTCAAAAACTTGCCGAAGTTTCAAGTTTTCTATATTTACTTTTACGATATCCAAAAGTGAAGCGCCGTAAATCAAGGCTATCCGTGGACATAAAGCTTGCACACCTTGTGTGCCTAGGCTAATCCTACTGTGATTCGGATTAAGCAGCTAAAGCGTAGTTATTCTCGCCGTTTAAAAAGTTGAAAAAAAGTTTAACGAGTTGTCTCTTCACTCCTCGGTATGCTTACATTATCGCTGATCTCGCTGTCAAAACCAGTCGTCCCCAAATATGTTAAAGAACACAAATCGTAAAGTTTCAAAACAATAGTTACAATACATTTGTTTAAAACCTAAAAATTGTGGGGAGCAAATATATGAAAATACTATTTGTACAATACTTTTAAATCAAGTATTTTCGCCTACGTTGTATTAATTTACAACAATTGTAGTTAATTTGTTTAATTTTATACAAAAAAGAAGAATGAAATTCGGTATCATCAAAGAACGCAAGAATCCGCCAGATAGAAGAGTGGTTTTTTCACCAGAAAAACTTCAAGAGTTTAAACAACAATTCCCAACTGCAGAAATAGTTGTAGAAAGTTCAGATATTCGTGTTTTTAAAGATGAAGCATATAAAAATGTAGGAATAGAGGTTGTAAACGATGTTTCTGATTGCGACGTGTTGTTGGGCGTAAAAGAAGTTCCGTTAGAAGCTTTAATATCTGGGAAAAAATATTTTTTCTTTTCACATACCATAAAAAAGCAGCCATACAATCGTAAGCTGTTAAAAGCGATGTTAGAAAAAAATATTGAAATGTATGATCACGAAACCATTATAAAACAAAATGGTGCACGATTAATAGGTTTTGGTCGTTACGCTGGTTTGGTAGGAGCATACAATGGTTTTAGAGCTTTAGGTTTACGAGAAGAATTATTTGATTTACCAAAAGTAGAAACACTTAGCGATTTAGATGCTGTAAAAGCAGCACTTAATAAAATTACCTTACCAAATATTAAAATATTACTTACAGGTACAGGTAAAGTTGCTAAAGGAGCAAAAGAAATTTTAGACCATTTAAAAATTAAAGAAGTTAGTGACGCACTGTATTTAACAGCTGATTTTTCTGAGCCAGTGTATTGCATGGCAGATGTTATGGAATACAATAAACGTACAGATGGTAAAGTAGGAGAAAGATTCGCTTTTTATAAAGACCCTAGTGGATATGAAAGTAACTTTATGCCGTATGCTAAAGTAACAGACTTTTTTATAGCGGGTCATTTTTATGGAGACGGAGCACCGTATTTTTTCACAAAAGAGAATGCAAAACAAGACGGTTTTAGAATAAAATACATTGCAGATATTTCTTGTGATGTTAACGGACCTATTCCTTCTACAATTCGTTCTTCTACAATTGCAGATCCTATATACGGATATAACCCAAAAACAGGAGATGAGGTAGATTTTAGAGATGAAAAAGCAATTACGGTAATGGCTGTTGATAATTTACCTTGCGAGCTACCAAAAGATGCTAGTGAAGGCTTTGGAGAAATGTTTTTAGAACATGTAATTCCTTCTTTTTATAACAATGATAAAGATGGAATTTTAGAGAGATCTAAAATGACAACAAATAAAGGGAAATTAACCAAACGATATTTATATTTGCAAGATTACGTAGACGGAAAAGAATAAAAATAAAACCCCGCATTTAGCGGGGTTTTTTATAACCAAAAATATGTTGCCAGATAAACAGTTTTTAATTGATACTGCAAGAATGAGAATGCCCTTTGGTAAATATAAAGGAGTTTACTTAGTTGATATTCCTGAATATTATTTAGTGTGGTATAAAAATAAAGGGTTCCCTGAAGGAAAATTAGGTAAAATGATGGGGCTGGTATACGAAATGCAATTAAATGGTTTAGAAGAAATTTTGCGAAAAATTAGAGATTAATTTTATATTATTATTCTGAGTTCGAATACTATTGAAAAAAATCACTTATAAAGTGATTTTTTTTTCGTTTTTATGTTATTCCTATATTAAATTAAGGTTTTTTGTTTTTAGTAAGTTGTTGTTTAATAGATGGTTGTTTCGCTTGTTTATTGGTTGTTTTATTTTTCGTATAGATACAGTTTAGTAACATTTAAAACCACGTTAATTAACCATAGCGAATTAATTTTGTCTTATAAAATGAAATTAAAGTTTAAATTTTACTAAGAAAAAAACATGAATACGAAAAAACAATTATTAACAGGAGTATTGGTATTACTAGCGCAATTATTTATTGCTCAGAATAACGAATCAAACGGATTACAAGATACTACGCAAATATATTGTGAAAGTACCAATGAAAATCCAAGAGGGCAACATATTACAGAAGTTGGTTTTTCTGGAGTTAGAAATACAACTACATATAATAGTGGCTATGAATTTTACGAGTTTAATAATATAAATGTAACTAAAGGACCTTATACGAATTTAAATGAGGCAGGATTAATTACTATAAAGGTTGAAACGGCTTGGAGAAATACAAAAGTTGGGTATTGGGTTGATTGGAATCAAGATGGAGATTTTGATGATGTATCTGAAGAAATGATATTAAGTAATGTAAAGTATCCAACAAAAAATGAATGGTTAAGTTTTTTTATAGTTCCAAATTCGGCTAAACTAGGAAGAACAAGAATGCGTGTTAGAGCTGTTTATGCTGATCAAATAAGCTCTTGTGGTGATGAGTGGTTTGGAGAAACAGAAGATTATATTATTAATGTAGTTGCACCTCGTTCAAAAAGAGAACGTATGGTTTCAGTACAAGAAAATATTGCTTTTCCTAACCCAAGTACTAATGGTAGTTTTACCTTTTTATTTAATAAACCAACTACTAATATTACTTTTAAAGTATTTAATAGTAATGGTATTTTAATACGTAGTGTATTAAATCAAAATACTATTGATAATAAATTGATGTTAGATTTATCTGATTTTAATTCAGGTATTTATACAGTACAAACAATTTCTAGGCAAGCATTAGAAACAACTAGGTTGGTTATACAATAATGAGTTTTAAAAACAATAGGAGTAGATAAATAGTTACTAAATTTATAATAATAAAAACAAGGCTTATCTAGTTATAGATAAGCCTTGTTTTTATTATTAAGTTGTTATTTTAAAGATACATTGTAAGTTAAACCAGCCGAAAAGGTAGTCGATTCACCTATGTTTCTACCATCAATTACTTTACCAAATCCTAAACTAACGCCCAATTTAGGAATAATGTTTTTATATATAGTAACGCCAACACTACTATAATCTACATTAGTCTCAGGAAAATTACCTTTAAAAGCAGGAGAGCCAATATCAACACCTTCTTCAGAGTTAAAAAAATCACCCCAAGCTTCAATGTAAATAAATTTACTAGCATATCCAATTTTAGCTTTAGTAACAAAAGCATTAGGAACTCCAAAATCTTTACCAGGTGTTAAGTTATTATCAGCATCACCTCTAAGGTTATAAGAAGCTAAAACTGTAGAAAATAAACCGCTATCAGTGTTTAAATGTAAACCAGCAGTAACATCAAATCCGAATGCTCCACTTCCAAGAGATAAAATTCCATTAGGTTCATACCCAGTAGGAATAATAGCTGTAAGACCAGTTATAACATTTAAGTTTACTTTTTTAAAATTAAATTTATAGGCATTCAATTTTAAAGCTATTGAAATATCTTGTAATTCAGATATTGAATTTTTACCATTTACAGGGTCTGCAGCTCCTGTTGTATTATCAGCAGAAATAAAAGGTACATTTATTACAGCCGACAAACGGTCAGTAATTCCATATTTAGCGTAAAGAGAAATAATATTTTGATTTATTTCTCCGTGAACAGGAACACCTTCATTTTTTACATCAGCTACATAAAAAGCATCGTATTTACTAATAGAGAAAGAAGACGTTATAGATAAATCACCTTTTTTAGATGTAAATCCATCTAATAAGCCTTGTGCATTTACAGTAGAATACATGGTTGTCATTGCAACAACAAATAATGCGATTAGTTTTTTAATTTTCATTTTTTTAAATTAGATTCAATTATTCGTCGAAATCAAAATCAAACATTACATAAAAATAAATTTTATTAAAATAACGAAACCTGTCTTTTTATTAATAAATGAATTATTGTTTCTTTTGAATCACCAATTCAATAATTAATACAGTAACAATACCTAATGCATAGGCAATTAAATCACCATAACTAAAGGTATTACCTATTATAATATTTGCCATTCTAGAACTTTCTAAACCAAGCATTTTTACCAAATTAAAATTTTGTAATATTTCAATACTAAAAGAAAAAATTAAAATTGAGATTGCTAATTTTTTAGGAGCAATATTAAAAAAAGACTTTACGAAATAGTAAAGTAGCATTACAACCAGAAAATCACCAAACGTATGTCGTATAAAACCTGATGTTTGTGCAATAACAATTTCAGTTATAAATAGTAATACAAAGGTTATAAAACTTTTTAAATTGAATTTCATATATATAATTTTTAAAACGTAAAACTTCATGTATATGAAGTCTTACGCTGTTTAGTAACAAATCTAATTATCCGTTTTGCCAATCAATTTTTCTAGAAGCATACATTACCGATGCTAGAATAACAAAAAGCCCAACACTACCAACAAGTAATGCGTAATTTTCTAATTGAATTATTATAAAAATAAAAGCATATAAAGCTATTAATGATAGCGCTATGAATATCGGAAATTTCATTCCTTTTAATATCGATTTTGAATAAAGTGAAATTAATCCAATTACAGCGATTCCTGAAACTATATATGCCTTTAAAAAACTACTATGCTCTGAAATAGAAATTAATAATGTGTAGAACATAGTTAAAGCAACACCAATCATTAAGTACTGAAACGGGTGGATAGAAATTTTACTCATTGTTTGAATAAGAAAAAAGATTAAAAAAGTTAAACCAATAACTAAAAATCCATATTTAGTAGAGCGCTCACTCTTTTGGTACTCATCTACAGGAATCATAAAGTTTACCCCAAAAGCATAATCTTTTAAATTAGGAATTCCTTTAAAAGATTGTTGAGGAAAAGGCCTGTTGATATCTAAAATTTTCCAGCTAGCATCAAAACCTGTTTTAGAAATTTTATCAGAATTATAGGGTAAGTATTCACCAATAAAATTAGCGGTTTTCCAATCAGACTTTATATTTATATTAGTTTCTTTACCAACAGGTATAAAACGAATTTGTTTACTACCATTAATGTTTATGTTTAAGCTAAAGGCAACATCATTTTTAGTAGGAATATCATCTTTATTTATAAACTTACTTTCTAGTTTATGTAAATCAAGATAGCCGTTATTATAGGTGTTATTAGAATTGTTGTTTTTATACTTAGAAGTAAAAGAATATGTATTCTTATTCAATTTAATTTCAACCAAACTATTAACACCTTTTAAGTTTGAAGTTTCTATTATTAACCGTGCTTTATTCCAAAGAATATCTTCTTTTGAAATATCCATTTCGCTAAAATCAGGTTGTGTAAAGCTTCCCGAAATATTAATATTACTGTTGTAAACGGCTGTTTTATAAATGCCACGTTTCTTTTCTTCAGGATTTATAGTAGAATTTACATCCAGTTTTTTAGGGAAAAAATAACCATAATTAATCTCTTCAACCATTTCGGTTTGCACTTCTTTGGTTTTTTGATTTACAATTGATTTTTTATGATATGTTTTGTAAGGTATTTTTAAAATAGGACCATATAGTAAAACTTCTTTACCCCATTTTTTATTTATTTCTTTAACAACTTCTTGCTGTCTGTTCATGCGTTCATAAATTAAACTTTTAATAAATGATAGTGGAATTAATAAGATTAATATTAAGAAACCAACCATAAGCATTCGTGCTGTGATTGATGTTTTAACCCATTTTCCAAATCTTCCGTTTTGTTTGTTTAATGTTTCCATAGTATGTTTATTTAAAAGAACTTTGTTTTTCAAAGTTGATATGTAAAAAAATATTATTTATTTTTAATTAGCTTTTCTAAAGCCTCTATATGTTTCTTAAATTCTTGTTTACCTAAGTCTGTTGCGTAATACCTCGTATTTGGTTTTCGGCCTATAAACTGTTTTTCTACCCTAATAAATTCAACTTTTTCTAAAGCTTTACTATGGCTAGCTAAATTACCATCAGTAGCGCCTAACAATTCTTTTAGTGTTGTAAATTCAGCATACTCATTAACCATAAGAACAGACATTATTCCTAGTCGGATTCTATGATCAAAAGCCTTATTAATATTTAGAATAATATTTTTCAAAACTATTTTTTGTCGTATTTATAATACATTAAAGTACCGTAAACTATATGCATAACACCAAAACCAATTACCCAAAACCAAAAACCATAACCAATAAAGTATGAAGCTAAAAGACCAAGAGCAATTTCTATATATCCTAAATATTTTATGTCTCCAAAAGTGTGTTTAGAGGCATTTATTAAAGCTAAACCATAAAAGAGTAACATTAATCCGCCTGTTTGTCCGTAGCGGCCTTGACTTAAAATAATAATAATATAAATTCCTCCAGCAATTAAAGGCACCATAAAACTTGTTAATAATCGTTTAGTTGTTGCATCCCATATTTTAATACTACGCTCATTCGCTTTTTTAGTTGTTAGAAAAATAGCAGTACCAATACTTAGAATTAATACAAGTAATAAATCTAAAAAAGCAAGTTGAAACACCCAGCCATCAAGTAATAATTTACCGTTTGAATGATTATTTACTAACCAATAAGCAAAAGCAGCACCAATTAACGCGTAAATACCAGCTAAAATACCCGAAAGACCGCTCAATGAAATAAATCGAGATGATTTATTCATTAAGTTTTTAATTTCTGAAATATCTTTTAAATAATCTTGTGAATTCATTTATAAAGAACTTTGAAACGCAAAGTAAAGTGTTTTATTTCATTTTTACAAATTAAATTTTATATAAAACTAGTAGAGAATAGATATTAAAATCATAGGAGTGCTTAAAAACTATTTTATTACTTCTTGATTTTACTGAAGTTTGAATTGTCGTATAAAGGAAAATTTATTTATTTAAAAACAACTCTTAGAGTGTATAATAAGTTTTTAATATTAAAAATAAGAAGGGAGTAAAATACATCTAAATTATGTTAGGTACTAATTAACTAAAAAGTGTATTTTAAAGTAAAAAACAGCTTTTATAAGTATATATTAATAATATACTTTTATCTTGTATGTTAATTTTAAATAAATAATTTTTAAGATGTTAAAAAGTATTGGTAAGTTAGAAGATTTTGAAATTAAAAACATAAGTATTGTTTTTCTTATGATGAGTCCTGGCTTATTTTTGTACTCTATTTTAATTTTTAGTGTAAACCCAAACGCAACTGAAATTTATGGAGCTAGAGAAGTGCTATTCTTTTTATTTTTAATTGTTGGTTTATTGCCTTTTACAAAAAATAAAAAAGTACTTGAAAATTATGGATGGATTACTTTTTTTTCTCTATTTATTTTTGGTCATTATTTAATATATACGACTTATTTTAATAATTTTAGTTTAGATTATTTATTAGGAACTTATGTATCTGTTTTTGGTACAGTATTATTACTTAAAGATCGTTTTTTAATAATTTTTTTTTCTGCTACATGTTTACTTCATATTTATTTTAGATTATTTAGTTCAGAGGTACCAGCTATCGATGAAGTAGCTATTCTAATATCAATGACTACTATTTTCTTTTTTTCTTTTATTATTTTAAATAATTCTCTAACGTATAAAAAAAAGCTAATTAAGAATAATATAAAGTTAGAAGAAGAAGTGAAAATAAGAACTAAAGATTTGCTTGAGAGAACAAATATTTTAACAGAAAAAAATAAAGAACTAGAAGAGTTTGCATACGTTATATCTCATGATTTAAAAACCCCAATAAGAAATGTATATACCATAACACAATGGTTATTAGATGATCATAAAAGTGTTTTTAATGAAGAAATAAATAGTAATTTACAGTTAATAAAAGAACAAAGTAACCAAATGGAGTTGTTGGTAAATGGTATTTTAGAATATTCATTACAAAAAAAACAAGGTAATTATAGTTGTGATATAGACTTAAATAAAATGTTAACTAATATTGCAAAAGCCAATTCTAGAGCAAAATGTAGAGTCTTATTAAAAGACACTTTTCCAAAGGTAAAAGGTATTGAATATCAGTTGTTACAGGTGTTCCAAAACTTAGTTCAAAATGCTATAAAGTATAATGATAATGAAGAAAAATTGATCAGTATAGGTTATAAAACGGTTAATCAATTTTATCAATTTTCTATTGAAGATAATGGTATTGGAATAGAAGAAAAGTATTTTGAAAAAATTTTTAAATTATTTCAAAAGTTAGAAATAATTACAGAAAAGGATTCTATAGGTATGGGTTTGGCGTTAGTAAAAAAAATAATTAATACAATGGGAGGTAAAGTTTGGTTAAAGAGTAAATTAGGAGAAGGAACAATTTTTTACTTTACAATACCAAAATAATTTTTAAGGAGGAGAATGAAACCAGCAGAAGAATACATATTAAACCAGCAAGAGCCGTTAAGAACTATTTTATTGCATCTTCAGGTTTTAATAGAAGCTAATTTTACTGAAATAGAATTATTGTATAAATGGAAAATTCCTTTCTATTACTTAAAAGGTAAGCCTTTATGTTACTTTAATGCCACTAAAAAAGGTTATATTGATGTAGGTTTTTACTCTAAAACAACATTGAAAATGTATAATGAATTTTTAGTGATAGAAAAAAGAAAGGCTGTCAAATCATTGCGTTATTATACGATAGAAGAAATTAAAGAAGAAATATTAGTATCAGTTTTACTAGAAGCTTATACGATTAGAATATCAAATTAATGTAATTTAATTTTATATTCTAAAGCCAATTCATTTTCGATGTATATATGAATGTTGGTGTTTCTTTTAGGGTTTTTAAAATAAATATCAGTTAAAGAGTTTTTGCTTTTAATTACAGGTATTCTAATTTTATCATCATCAGAAAATATATACTTAATATTGGTTATGTCTTCAGGGTTCTTAATTTTTAAGTGTATTCTATCATCGTTGCTTACAATTATCTTACCTGTATTAGGTTTTAAAAGACCAATTTTATACTTAAAAAATGCATTTTGATAAAAAGGCTCATTACAAAATTCTTTTAAAGGCTTTTGGTTTAAGTAACGTTTCCAGAATTTACTAGAAGGAAAGTGAGTTAATCGTAATTTTTCTTTTTTAACATTAAAATAAGCTAGATCTATTTTTTTCTGCCAAACTTTATTATAAATATAACCAGCCCCATAAGTAGCATCAAATAATAACCAGTTATCTTTGATTTTTACAGCATTCCAAGCATGATTTTTACTTTTAGGGATGATACCTATAGAATTAACTGATGATTTAGAATAACCATAAATCATTTCACTCTCTAGATTAATTAGGTTGCATAGTTTATTAAATAGTAAAGCATTTTCGTAACAAACTCCTCTTTTATTTTTAAATGCCTGATTAATTAATTGACTTTCTTTTCGATCTCTAGCCCTTTTTAAATCAGATTTAGTTGTATGAACTATAAAGTTAGGAGGTGTTAATGTTTTGTTTTTAAGTGTATTGTAGTCTATGTTTAAAGCGATCCACGTATAAATAGCTCTGACTTTTTCTATTTCTGTTTTAAAATCGTAGTCAATTCTTTTCGCTAATCCCTCAACAGATTCAGCTTTCATATAAGAAGATATTATTTTGTCAACTTTTTCTAAATCTTGAGAAAATAGATTTTTATTTATAAAAATAAATAAAAAAAGTACAGCAAGTTTTTTCATGAAGCAATTGTTTTGTTATAAATATAGTAAATCTATTTTAGAAGAAACTCTAAGACAACTTCTTTATCTATAATCAAATAGAGTTCTTTGCTGTTAGTAGGAGGAGTAATACTAATTGTAACGATGTTTCCTTTAAAAGTAGTTTTTGCTTTTTTTGCATATTTTAGGCCTTTAAAACCACAGTAAATAGATTGGTTGGGTTTAACATTTTTAAGTGTAAAAACAATTGGTGCATTGATTTTTCTATGAATAATACCAGTATTTGGCTTTACTAGATGGTATTGCTTTTTAAGAAAAGAAGACGTGTAAATAGGTTGTTTAAAATAAGTAGTTAAACTCATTTTTTTTACACGTAATCTCCATAAAGAGTCTTCAGGAAAATGAGTGTAAAAATATTTTTCTTTAGGGATGTTAAAATAGTAATCATTAAAGTTACGCTGCCAACGACCGTTGGTAACTGCACCAGCAGCCCAAGTAGCATCAATATAAACCCATTTATTATTAATTTTTACAGCATTCCAAGCATGATTGGCGCGATTTTTTATTTTACCAATATCATAAGAAGAATTTCGTACGTAACCTTTTATAACTTTATTTTTAATATTTAAAAGCGTACAAGTTTTACTAAAAGCTCGAGCATAACCTTCACATAAAGCAGTGCTATTAGAGAATGTTTTTACAGCAAAAACATCTTTTATCGCTTTTAATTTTTCTTGCTTTTCAGCTTCATTTTTATATCTAAAGCCTATTTTTTTTTGCTTAGGGTTATAAAACTCATTTAAATTATAACTAATATTAAATGATAACCAGGAAAATACAGCTCTTGCTTTTTCTTCATCTGAATTAAAGTCAATTGCTATTTTATTTGCTAGTTTCTCTGCGGTTATTAATTTAGGGTAAGTTTTTATTTTATTATCTACATAAGAAAAATCTTGAGCAAATAAAGAAAACACAGTAAAGAGTAAAAGAAAATAAAGTTGTTTCATCTTAAGGGGTTATAACAACTTTATTTATCAAAAATTGTGCCTATAAATTTGTTATAGTTTTTCTAATGGTAACTAAGTTGGTTAGTAGTTTTTCTAAATAATCAAGATGTAACATATTTGCTCCATCACTTTTTGCATTTGCAGGATCAAAGTGAGTTTCAATAAATAAACCATCAACATTGTTAACTACTCCAGCTCTTGCAATTGTTTCAATCATATCTGGTCTTCCACCTGTAACACCGCTTGATTGATTTGGCTGTTGTAACGAATGTGTTACATCTAAAACAGTAGGAGCGTATTGACGCATTGTTGGAATACCTCTAAAATCAACTATCATATCTTGGTATCCAAACATCGTTCCTCTGTCGGTTATCCATGCTTTTTCATTACCAGCATCGTGTACCTTTTTAACAGCATGTTGCATAGCTTCAGGACTCATAAATTGCCCCTTTTTTAAATTTACAACTTTACCTGTTTTAGCAGCAGCTACAACTAAATCGGTTTGACGAACTAAAAAAGCAGGAATTTGTAAAACATCAACATATTCAGCGGCTTTATATGCATCTGAAACTTCGTGAATATCAGTTACTGTAGGTATATTAAAAGTTTCAGAAACTTTTCTTAAAATTTTTAATGCTTTTTCATCACCAATTCCCGTAAAACTATCAATTCTACTACGATTAGCTTTTTTAAAACTTCCTTTAAAAATATAAGGAATCTCTAGCTTATCAGTAATAGTAATTACTTTTTCTGCAATTCGCATAGCCATTTCTTCACTTTCAATAGCACAAGGTCCTGCCAAAAGGAAAAAATTATTAGAATCTGTGTGTTTTATATTCGGAATAAGTTTCAAGTCCATCTTTATAAATTTTCTACAAAATTAAGAAATTTAATTGGCTATATTTAACCTTTTAAATTAAATAAGAATCAATAGTATAAATAGAATATGATGAAAAGAATAATATATGTATCGGCACTTATTGCCTCGTCGATGTTATCATGTCAAACAGTAAAAAAAGGTAATCAAAAGGTAGGTGTTAGTACCGTAGTATTATCAACAAATGTTGATGCTGATTTAATTAGTATAGATTCTTCTCTTGTTAAAAAACACTTATACACTTTGGCATCCGATGAAATGGCTGGGCGTAAGCCAGGAACTGAAGGTATGGAAAAAGCAACGAGGTATATAGAGCAAGAATTTAAACGTATTGGTTTAAAAACATTTGCTGGTTTAAAAACGTATCGCCAAGAATTTACTTATAAAGGTATTAAAATGAGTAATATTATTGGGGTTTTAGAGGGGGAAAGTAAAAAAGACGAATTTGTAGTTGTATCTGCACATCACGATCATTTAGGTACAAAGAAAGGTGGGGAAGGTGATCGCATTTTTAACGGAGCAAATGATGATGCCTCTGGTGTTGTTGGTGTTTTGTCTTTAGCCGAATACTTCACAAAAAAAGGTGTTAATGAGCGTAGCATTTTATTTGTGTGTTTTACTGCTGAAGAAATGGGGTTAATTGGTTCGAAGCATTTTGGTAAAGGAATTGATGCAAGTAAATTTATTGCTGGAATTAATTTAGAAATGATTGGTAAAACGCCAAGTTTTGGGCCTAATACAGCTTGGTTAACAGGTTTTGAGCGTTCAGATTTTGGTAAAATTATTCAAAATAATTTAATTGGTACAGGGTATCAATTATTTCCTGATCCATATAAAAAATTTAATTTATTTTTTAGATCTGATAATGCTTCTTTGGCTCGTTTAGGTGTTCCTTCTCATACTTTTTCTACAACACCAATTGATGTTGATAAGGATTATCATAAAGTATCAGACGAAGCTGAAACTTTAAATATGACTGTAATTACTGAAACAATTAAAGCAGTAGCTAAAGGAACAGAAAGTATAATTAAGGGAAAAGATACCCCAACAAGAGTTGTTATAGAATAGTAGTATATTTTCAAGAAATAAATTATTTAAAAGAGCCTATGGGCTCTTTTTTTATTAATATTAATTATTGTTTAATTGATGTTAAATTAACTTTTTAATTATGTATTTCGTTGATTATTAGTGTTTGTTTTGTTATATTCGTTAAATTTTAAATTTAATCCCTTCAAAAATGAAAAAAAAATTATTAAGTTTAGCTGTTGTTTTAGCAATGTTTTCTTGTGCAGATAATGAACTGTTAGAAGCTCCAGAGCAACAAAAAGAATTACTTACAAAAAAAGAAATTAATACCATTATTAAGAGCTCATTAGCGTCTACAGGTGATTTTAATTGGACTGGGCAGACAGCTCATACAATTTTGAGTGCTGTAAAACATGGAGATGATATTTTAACAATTGGTTATGGTACTTCTAAAAGTAATTTTGCAAGAAATGCAGCATCTAAAAATATTAAAGACGCGTTAATTCAGTTAGTTCGTAGTTCAGAAAAAACTTCAGCGAGAGGAACTAGTGAGTTATATGTTAATGAAACAATTAATGTTATAGATATTAAAGTAACGAATAAAGAAACTATTGAGTCTTTATTAAAAGATAGTAGAGTACGATATATAGAACCAGGTAATTATCAATTCTTAGAATCAAATAATCAGGAACGTTCTTCTTCAGGAGGTTCAGGTTGTGGTTACGGTACGGCAAGTTTAAGTACGAATGATTACCGTACTATTTCTCCAGGAGCAAGAGTACCTTGGTCTTTTGATGCACACAAAATTCCACAAGCATGGAATTATAGTACAGGAGCAGGTGTAACAATTGCTATCATTGATTCTGGTTTGTCGCCAGAACAAAAATGGATGAACCAATATTTTAATGATGGGTATTCTTCTGGAAGAACTGTTCAGAAGTATGGGACATTTGTAGATTCTTGGTGGGCTTGGTCTAATGATTATGACGGAGTAAATGATAAGTGTGGACATGGTACTAAAATGGCAGCAGTAGCAACGGCGCCAAGAAATAACGATAACCTACCAGTAGGAGTTGCTTATAATGCGAATTTAGTAAGTTATAGAGCTGTTGAAAATGTGTTTATTAATGATTATCATGAGAAAAGGGGAATTGTTGAAGCTTTAACTGCTTTGGCAAATAGAAATGATGTAAAAGTAATTTCTATGTCAATAGGCTCACCTTTTAATATAGGTAACGTTTCTGACGCAATTAAATATGCACATAGTAAAGGTAAAATGATTTTAGCAGCAGGTGGTACTTCAACATCAGTTACTACTTGGTATGGGGTGATTTTTCCTGCAAGTATGTCAGAAACTGTTGCTGTTACTGGTGTAAGAGAAAATCAATATAACAAATGTGATGTTTGTCATACTGGATCTAAAATTGATTTTACGATTCAAATGCAAAGAACAAATGGGACCGATAATAATGTGCCTACATTAAGTTATTATAATAATCAAGCTAATTATGTAGGAGGATCATCAGTTGCTACGGCAACAACTGCAGGTATTGCAGCTTTAGTATGGGCTAAGCATCCATCTTGGTCACGCGCACAAGTATTGCAAAAAATGAAAGAATCTGCAGATTTTTATCCAAGTAAACATGCTGAATTTGGATATGGAAATATTGATGCTTTAAAAGCAGTTCAATAAAAAATAAACTGACTAATTAAAAAAGCTTCGAGTAATCGAAGCTTTTTGCATTTTTATAAGGTATGATTATTGATGTAGCATTGTAAATTATTTTTATGAAACTATTAAAATATCTTTTTTTATTATTTATTGTAGGTTGTTCTTCAACTAAAGTGATTTATGATTACGATAGTAAAACAAATTTTGAAAAATATAAAACATTCAACTTTTTTGAAGATGCAGGTAATGGTTTGAACGAATTGGATGTAAAAAGAATTACAAATGAATTGTTGTATAAATTACAAGAAAAGGGGATGAAATTATCAGATACTCCTGATGTATATATAAATATTGTTTCAAAAGAAAGTGAGGTTGCAAATAGAAATACTATTGGACTTGGAATAGGAGGTGGCGGTACTGTTGGTTTTGGTATTTCAGGCGGAATACCTATTGGAAGTAAAAAAATGAATCAGCAGTTAACAATTGATTTTGTAGAGCGTAAAAATAATGAACTTATTTGGCAAGGAATTGCAGAGAGCGAGATAAAAGAAAGAACTACACCTGAAGAAAGAGAGCTGCATTATAAAAAAGTAATTGAAAAAGTGTTAGTGAGTTACCCACCGAGTAAAAAGAATTAATGGCATATAATGAATTTTTATCAGATAGAATAACACAGTTTTTTAATGAGAGTGACGTTCATTTTTATGAAAAAAAAATGTTTGGAGGTCTTTGTTTTATGGTAAATGATAAAATGTGTGTTGCGGTAATTAAAGATGAAGTAATGGCACGTATAGACCCCAATATATATAAAGACTGTTTACAGAAAAAAGGGTGTAAAGAAATGAATTTTACGGGTAAACCAATGAAAGGTTTTGTGTTTTTAACTGAAGAAGCAATAGATTTAGATGAAGATTTTAAAGGTTGGTTACAATTGGCTTTAGATTATAACCCTTTAGCAAGAGCTAGTAAAAAGAAAACCCCCAAATAATGGAGGTTTGTATTGTTGTTTATTTTGATAATTTAGAATTGGTAACGTAGCCCTAAACCAAAATCAGAATTAAAACCGTCATAATAATCACTAAAACCAATCTCTGGTCTATAATCTAAAGAAAGTACTAATGGAATGTCGAAGTTGTATTCTATTCCAACTACACCTGCAGCAAAAATAGCGCTATTACCACTAGCAGAAGCAATACCTCCACCAGCACCAGCAAACCAGTTAAATTGATTTTCTATTTCCCATACCCATTGGTAAAGCCCAGTTGCTTTAAAAGCATTACCTTTTCTTATACCTAAATCGATTTCTAATCGATTAGATCCACTTAATTTTCTTTGGTAAGATATTTCGGCACCAAAACCACTATTGTCACCAAAACGAATACCAATCGCATTGTCTGCAATGTCTTGTGCATTAGCTGTTAATGTTGAAATCGTTAAAAACCCAATAAATAAAAATAGTTTTTTCATAATTTAAATTATATTAAAAAGTAATACCTATTAATGTAGCGGCTAAATTAGTTAATTATTAATCGTTTTCCTTTAGAATGGCTACTAAATTCAGGAGCATACATACTTTGTATAGTTGTTATGCCATTGCTAAAATTACCAGCATTGTTAACACGAACATCATATTCAAAAACATAAACTCCCTTAGGTAAACGATCAAAAAAGAAATTTGTTGCAGCATCTTTTGTTGCTTGATAATATCCTAAACGATCTTGCCATTTGTATTGCGAAAGTACATTTGTTGGTTCTACACCAGATGCTCGCATGTCTTTCATATGAATAAATTCCATATCTCTGTCTGAACTAAGCGCTATTCTTACAGTAATTAAATCACCAACTTTTAAATTGGTTTTATCAGTAATTTTAATAAGCTCTTTTCCTGTATCAGTATTTACTTTTTTAAATAATTTTTTGGTTAATTTTAAAGGTGTTTTAGCAGATGTAATTTTATCTAAATCTTCAAAATATTGCCAGTATAAACCTCCCCAAGCAATCCCTTTTCCTTTTTTAGAAATGGTTACTTCACCCATAGCTGGTTTTATATGATTTCCGTTCCAAGATGTTTTAAAATAACCTGTACCAGCTTCTACTTTTACATTTTCTAGTTTAGTAGTTTCAATTTTTTGATCTCCAATTTTTATGGCAATCATATCTGTAATTGAAAGCCATTCACTTCCTTGTAATAATAAAGCATATACAGCTTCTGTTGTAGCTTTGGTTGTTTTCCAACGGTTGGTTTGCTTGTTTTTAAGTAACCATATTTTTAGATTATCAACCGTTTTAGTATCGTTTTCAATTTCAGCAAAAGCTTCTATTAATAAAGCCTGTGTTTCAATAGGGGCTTGGTAATTATAATAACCAGCAACATTACTTTTCCAGTACATTCCTAGCTCATTAGAAGTAATACTATTTTCTTTTAATGATTTTATAATTTTTGTTGAAATCGTTTTATTATTATTTCTAAATTGAATTAATGCAATTTGTGCCTTAGCATACAATTGATAATCATTCCAGTAAACAGCGGTTTGATTTTTATAATATGCAATTGCTTTTTTAGCAGTGCTAGAAGCAGCTGTTTTTTCATAAAAACTACGCATGTATAAATATTGAATAGCAAAGTAGCTTAAATGATTTTTCTTTAAGTAAGCTTCATATTTATCAATTCCCTTACTAGCTTTTATCTTATTTGCTTCCTTTAATAAATCATTGTATTGCGCTACTATTTCTTCATCTAAAAAGTGGATAGCTTTTTGAAGCATTTGTGTTGTTGAGGTCTCAAATTTACGTACGCCTAATTGTTTTAAATGACCAAAACCACTAACAATATGTTGTGTAATATATCTATTCACATAATTCCCTCCTTTAAACCAAGGGAAACCACCATTACTCATTTGCATATTTGCAAGCTTATTAATAGCTCTTTGTTGCTCATTGTCCATTTTATTTAAATCGAATAACAATGCAATACGCTTTTTTTGTTCCGTTTCTGATTGCGCATCTCGTAACCAAGGAGTTTCTTGAATAATTAAGGATTTTAATTCCTGATTTTTTTCAAGATTAGATAACAACGCATCACTAGATTTCCATTGTTTAAATACTTCTTGAATTCTTGGGTTTGAATTTGCAATATGACTAGCCAAAGTATTGGCGTAATAACGAGCGAAAGTTTGTTCGCTACATTCATACGGATACTCCATTAAATATGGCAACGCTTGTATTGCGTACCAAGCTGGGTTTGATGTTACTTCTAAAGTAAGTTTATGGTGTTTTAAACTAGACGAAGCATTGTTTTTTAGTTTGTCTAAACTAAACGTTTTTGTTTGGTTTGAACGAACCCACATTGGCAATGTTTCGGTAACTAACATGCGGTTAGATAAAACGGGTAAAACATTTTGTTCTCCGTCAGAGAAATTACCTGCTTTGGCGATGATTTTATATTGAACTGCTTGAATGTTATTAGGAATTGCTAAATTCCACGAAACACTTGTGTTTCCGTTTGTATCGACATTAAAAGATTGGTTTTTTGATGAATTATCGAATAGATTAATCTCTTTCCCTGTAATAGCATCTGTTAAAATTAATTGAGAAATACCTTGTAAATTTTTATCTGACAGATTCGAAATTTTAGCACTCAATGTTATTTTATCACCTTCTCTTAAAAAACGTGGAGCATTTGGGGTAATCATTAACTCTTTTTGAGTTACAGCTGTTAGCGTTTTAGTTGCCGATTGTAATTCTTTAGTATGGGCAAGTAATTGTAATTTCCATTTTGTTAATGCTTCAGGAGTGGTAAAACTAAAAGTAATGTTTCCTTTTTTATCAGTTGTTAAATGCGGGAAAAAGAAAGCTGTTTCTTGTAAGTTTTTACGAATTTTAATACCTTTTAAAGATGTTTTTTTCTGATCTTCTTTACTGGTAGTACTATTAGTGTTCATAGCAAGAGGAGCATCTTCTGCAGACTCATATTCTTCTTGCACATCATTTTCTTGCATGTTTATACCTGCAGCTCTTCCTTTTAGTTCTTGAGATGTTTCAGCTAAAGGCACACTCATTTTAGCTTTTCGACTCATCATCATTTTACCTGGTCGATGATTATTATTAAATGCAAACCCAAACCAATTTAGTTGTGCGTATTGTTGGTTTTGATAATTGTAATTAGTGTATTTGTTGTTGTAAAGTCTAAAACTGTTAGTTCCAAAACTATGTTGGGCATTTAGAGTGTTTCCGTACGAGTAATAAGTTGGTGTACTTATTGGAGTAAATTGCCAATTATGAGGTTTAAATTCATCTAAAGAAGCATCGTACATACTTGCTAAAACTTCAGCAGTAACTTTATTTTCTTTGTCGTTTTTAATTGTGAAACTCCATTTTTCGGGTGTGCCAGGTTGTAGTTTGTCTCTAAATGTATTTGTTTCAATAGTTATAAGTTCTTGTTTATTGATCACTGGAATATTAACAACTCCTGAAACAAAAGAATTATAATTAACAAAATAATATTTTATTGCAAACCCACCAATATCTTCTTTATTTACTGGGAATTCAATTGTTTCTACACCGTTATTTAAGTGAATTAATTGTGTATTCGTAATTTTATGATTCTTTTCTGTTTCAACTACTATAGTAATGTTATCTGAAGCAGAACCAACTTGTAAACAAACGTTATCGCCAACATTGTAATTGGTTTTATCTAAATTGTAGAAAAATAATTTACTATCGGCTATTTCTTTTTCGATTGTATTGGTAACGGTAAAATAAGTTTTATCGGTTACTTTTTGATTAAATTTATCTTTTGTGTTTAAAATAGCAATGTATTTACCCGAAGTCCAGATTTTAATGCTCTTCAAAGCAATTTCTTTTGATTTTTTAGTATCGAACTTTTCATCAAAAACTAATTCCCCTTTTTTCCAATCTTTTTCATTTACTTCCTCTTTAGTATATGAGTCATGCGGAAATAATTTTCTGAATTCATTTTCAGAAATATCTTGATAATCAGGAGTATTCCAAGGTCTTTTTCGTAATGGATTTTTTGGAGCTTGTAATTTATATATTTTTACAGTTCCTATTGCAGCAGCAAACTCTTCGTTTAAATTTTTAGTAGTAATTTTTATTTTCTGCTGTTTAGCTTCTTTGTTAAGAGTCGAGTTTATTTGCAAAGAGGCTATTAAAGCATGGTAGCCTACCTTTACAATTATTGTTTCGCTGCGTGTTTCTCCATTTATATCGGTAACATCAGCTGTAACCTCATAGTTGAAAATAGGTAAATCGTCTTTAGAAACACTTTCATCAGGAAGTGCTTTAAATTTTATAGAAAAACTACCTGCTGCATCAGTAATGCTTTCTCCGTGAGTAATTTCTTGTGAGTCTGAAGAATAACTAGGTTTACGCCAATACCACCAGTTAGGATATTGCACCTTTCTGTGTACTCTATACACAACTTTAGCGTCAGTTATATTTGCGCCAGAAAAAGCTTTTGCAAATCCATTTACAGTAATATTATCGTTTAGTTTAAAAGTTTTGGTAATAGGTTTAAATGCTGTTTCAAACTTTGGGCGTTTGTATTCTTCTACAGAAATAGAAGTTATATAGTCTTTTTGTTCAAAATTGAAGTTACCATTATTATAAAAGAGACTTTCTTTTTTATTACTCTTGTTTATAGAGAAGGTATACTCACCAGTTAAACCATTGTTAGGTAGTATAATTTCTCCAGAAGCTGCGCCAAACTCATTTAATTTTAAATCAAGCTTTTTTACTTCTTGGTTATTAACATCATTTAAGGTTACTTGTATGTATTCGTTTGTAAAAGGAGTTGATTTATCTTTTTTATTTTGAACAAAAATTGTTTTAAAATACACTGTTTGCCCTGGACGATAAATACTTCTATCTGTAAAAATGAATGGCTTTACTTTGGTAGTTTCATTTAATGCATTTATATTTTGTTTTTGGTGTTTATATAAATAGTAATTCCCAAAAACAGCACTGTCGTTACCAGAAGTAACTGTTGCCGAAACATTATAATGTGTGTGGTTGCTTTTAAAAGTAGCAAAACCATTTTTATCGGTAATTAATTTTTTATTTAGGCTTGTTTCTGCTCTGCGTTCATTATTTTTTAATAGTATTTGAGCATTTTTAATAGGTTTACCTGTATTTCTATTAACTACTTGATAGGTCTTTGTGTTATTTTGTGAGTTTTCAATTAAAACTAAATCACTTATTTGAACATTTGCAACGGCATACAAGCCTGTATTGTTTAATGTGCTATTTTCATGCGCTACAATTAAATAATTACCTTGCGTAAGTTTAGGTACAATTACTTCTGTAGTATGAGATAAGTAATCATGTTCGTTTCTTAAATCATTGTTCCAAGAATTAACTTGATTTAGTTTGTTTATGAACTTTACACGATCTTCTTCTTTGTATGTTTTATTTAATTCTTCTATCTGAGTTCTATTAATCTTAAAAGTTGTAAAGTATAATTTACTAATATTGTTATAAGTTACTAATAGGCGAGAAGATGTATTTATTGGACTGAATTTTTCTGATACAATAGCAAGTGCTTTACTTGTTATTTGTTGTTTTAATAATTCACATTTTTTAGCTCCAGTACTTTTAGGAAATTGCTTGATTACTTGATTGCAAACAGCAAGTGCTTCTTTGTTTTTAAAACGAACTTCTTCATTTTTTTGATATGTATATGAGTTTGCTTGTTGGTTGTATATTTTAGCTATTTTGTAAGTATACAATCCAGAGACTTCATTTGTTTGATACTTTTTTTCACTTGTTTTTAGTGTTTGTAAAAAAAGTTGCTCTTTATTTTGAAAAGTAGCGTGTTGATTTATAAAATTTAATCGTTCTAAATCTACATCAACTAATGCATCTAAATTCCCGTTCCTTAAGTGGAAGTTAAGTAGCTCTTGGTAAATTTTTAGAGCATTAAATTGAAGAGATAATGCATCTTTTGTTTTTAAATTTATTTTAGAAAAAGTACTTGCATCGCTTATTAAATTTTTAGTGTCAATTTTAAATTGATAGGCTGGTTTTGTAATATTAGTTTCAGACGTTTTGTAAAAACTAAGAGCGTTGTGTGCTAAGAAATCAAATAGGGTAGGGCGGTATTTTTCAGAATCTTTAGAAGTGTATAAAATGTCATTAAATTTATTAATGTCTGTTTGTTGTAATAGTAAACCGTTTTCTAAAGATTTTTGATAATGGGCATGAATTTCAGCAAAGAGTGTATCTAAATCCCAGGTCCTAAAATCGTTTTTGTTAACCTTATCAGAAGTTTTAGTTCGTTGATAAAATTTCCATCTATTTTCTTTAAAATATTGCCAATATAGATTGGCTAAAATATTTTCTAATACGTTTTTGGTAGGAAAACTACTTTTATTAATATGTTCTTTAAACTGATTAATAATTTTTAGTTGCGCATCTTCTTCTAAAGTTAATGAGAATTTACTTTTATAAAATAAAGATTTTATAATTTGTGGAGTATTTTGAGCAACTTCCGCTTTAGCGTAAATTGTATTTACAACATTTAAAGCCGATTTGGGAAGGTTTTGTTTTTCAAATTCCTGTACTTGCTTCCAAAGATTTTTGTAATTCTCTTGAGCTTTTAGTGTGGTAGAGAATAGTGTAATCATAAATAACAGTGTTGTGATTTTTTTCATAACTTATGTTTTGATGCCCTAAAGCACGCGTAAATTAAAATTAAAAGCAATCGATAATTAGTTAACAACCTATTTTAAGAAGTAAAATTGTGTATTGACTGAGTTTAGCTATAAAGATAATTAATAATTATTGTAATATTTAGATTGTTTACAAAACAAAAAACGAGCCAATTGGCTCGTTTTTATTAAATTAATATATTTGTTTTACAACGAATTCACATCGCCTATTTGTTTCATGTTGTTCTTCAGTACAAGCATCTTCAGTTTTACATTTTATAAGAGGTTGTGTTTCTCCATAACCAATAGCTATAACCCGTTCGGGTTTAATACCTTTTTCTATAAAATAGATTCTTGCTGAGGTTGCTCTTTTTTGTGATAATTCTAAATTGTAACGATTATTTCCTCGAATATCTGAATGTGTACCTATTTCGACAACCATTTTTGGATACTTTTCCATTAATTTAATCACATAGTTAATTGCTCTTTTAGTATCCTTACGTAAATACCAAAGTTTATAATCAAAGTTTATTTCATCAGTTTTAATAATAATTCTACCGTTATTTTTTTCTAAACTTTTTTCTTTAGCAATGACTTGCTCAATTTTTGTTTTGTTTTGTAGTTTTAGTTTATTTGTGGCTGTTGTTTTTAACTCTTGTGCTTTTTTAGCTTTTAATTGTAATGCAATTCTTTTTTCTTTTTCAATTTCAGTAATCGATTTTAAGGCTATAGATGCATCGTTATCTTTATTTCTTTGCTTACTTGTAGGGATTGTCTTTCTTTTTTCTTGGTACCCTTCTTTAGAGGCTATAACGATATATGAAGTTTCACAAATTGCCCTAAAACTAAAAGCCCCATTAGCATCTGTATATATTTTTTTTAAATCATTATTATCTGTACCAATTAAAATTAGTGTATTTCCTATAACCTCCTTAGTATCAATATCAGTAATTATACCTGAAATAGATTGTTTACAATCTTCAATAATTAAAGCTTTCTCTTCTACAATTTTATAAATATCATCGTTTCCTTTTCCTTCTGGTCTGTTAGAAGCAAAAAAGCCTTCTTTTGTTTTGTTGTTTATGTTAAATGAAAAATCATCGTAACCAGAGTTTATTGGTAAACCAATATTATCGGGTTTGCTGTATTTGTTATTAGAAATTGTACTAACAAAAACATCCAAAGAGCCAAAACCTGGATGACCGTTAGATGAAAAGTATAATTTATTATCTTTACTAATAAACGGAAATTGCTCTTTTTTAGGGGTGTTTATAGTTGCTCCTAAGTTTCTTGGGTTTCCGTAGGTACCATTATTATTTATAGTAACAGCATAAATATCAAAAGAACCATATCCGTTAGGCATATCTGAAGAAAAATACAATGTTTTTTCATCATCACTTAAAGCGGGGTGTTCTGATGAGTATTCATCATTGTTAAATGGTAGTGAGGTTATGTTTTTCCATTTACCATTAATTAACTGTGCTTTGTAAATCTGTAAATGAGTAATTTTTTTATTGTCCTTTTTACGTTTTCCTTTCACTAGATTATTTCTAGTAAAATAAGCTGTTTTAGCATTCTTCGTAAAAATGATATTAGATTCGTGAAGTTTTGTGTTTATTGAAGTTGAAAATGGTTCTGTTTCGTTATTTAATGATACTTTATAAATGTCTAAATAACCATTTCCTGTCCAACCATATGTTTTAGAGGTGCCTTCATCATCTTTTTTAGCTGCAGAAAAGATAATACTGTTCCCTTTTTGTATTGCTCCAAATTCTGAATTTGGTGTATTAATAGCTAAATTTTTAATAGTATATCGATTACCTATTGCTTTTATGTTTTCAAGATATTCTATTTCTTTCTCCAGTTTTTGAAGTCTCTTAGCGTCGTTTTTTTTGTAGTATGAACGTAATAAGTTATCAGCTTTTTTATAATCACCAGTTGCTTTTAAAGTATTGGCATATCTGAAATAATAAGGTTCGTCTATTAATTTTTTATAATACTTAAAAAGTAGCTTATAGTTTGTAGCTGCTTTATCCATATCGTTTATAAAATAATATGAATCTGCTAAGTTTTTTATTGTTTTAAAGTTCTTGTCTTTTTTTATAGCTTTTTCAAATAAAGGAATAGCGTTGCTATAAAAAGCTCTATCAAAGTATTTTTTAGCTCTTTTAAAATCTCTATTTGCTTGGGCATTGCTACAAATAACAATGAAGAATGTAAATAAGACTGTAATTGTTTTTTTCATATAGCTTTTTTTAGAAGAATCGAGGAGATTTATCATATCCTTTTTTAAGACCTAAAGTGTCAAAATCAAAAAGAACAAACACTTCATGTGTTCCTGAATTAAAATCACTAAGGTTTGTTGTTGTGTAATCATATGCATACCCAATTCTTAAATTATCAGTAGCTTTTACGTTAAACATAGCGCTAAAAGAATCGTTTATTCTATAGGATAAACCTCCTTCAAAACGGTCGTTAAATAATACGTTAATAGAAGTGTCTACAACAATAGGAGATCCTTTAATGGCTTTTAATAAAAAAGAAGGTTTTAATTTAATAAGGTCGCTTAGTGTAAAAACATACCCTGCATTTGCAAATAAATGTATTTCTTCTCCACCAATACTTTTTAAACCGTTTTTTTCGGTAAAATGTTTTGAATTTAAAAGATTAGGTACAGAAACCCCAAGATAATATTTATCTGTAAAGTAAAAAGCACCAAAACCAAAGTTAGGGGTTATGCTATTTTGATTATCAAAGGCTAAATCGTTTGTTAAAACACCACTAATAGTATTATCATCAGGAAACCTAAAGTTAGCGAAATTTGTTTTAAAACTACTAAAACCTGCTTTTAGTCCTAGTGATAACCGGTGGTTTTCGCTTAGTTGTAATGTATAGGCAAAATCGGCATACACATTATTTTCTTTTAAAGCATTATCGCCAACATTGTCGGTAATAAGAGATAAACCTACTTCAAATTTATCAGTTATTGGAGCGTGGGCAAAGAAAGTATATGTTTTTGGAGAGCCCACAGCGTTTGCCCATTGCGTTCTATGCATGAATCCAAAATTAATTACCCCTAACTCATTAGTTACATAAGCTGGGTTTATAACATTCTGATTGTACATGTACTGTGTATACTGTGGATCTTGTTGTGAAAAAACACCAGCAACGGTATTTATATATATAATTACTAAAAGTATCTTTTTCATAGTCTTATTTACTTAAGTAAATTCTACCCTGTTTAGGTTTAATATTATCTTTGTTATATTTTAAAATGTAAAAGTAAACTCCACTTGTAGTATTGTTTTTGGAAGAAGTACTTTTTCCATTCCATTTAGGAGTATTAACATCTCCTTTGAATAGCGATTGCCCGTACCTGTTAAATATTTCTAATTGATAGTCTGGATAAAAATAATCGATATTAGGGATGTAATAAAAATCGTTAACTCCATCACCGTTAGGAGAAAATCCGTCAGGAATAAAAAAGTCATAGTCTTCAGGATTACAGTTGTTAAGACTTACTGATATTGGAGTTCGCTCACTTTCACAACCTGAACCAGGATGAATGTTAGCAACATAATAAACAGTGTTTTCTTCAAGTAAATCTGAACTATCAAGTTCTAGGCCTCCTAATAAAGCATCGTACCAAATAAAGTTATAATTAGCGGTATTGGTTAGAGACATTTCAAAATCAAGTAATGTAAGTTTCTCTAATCCGCATAAAAGTGTTATTCCCTCTACTACCGGTATGGGTGGAGCAATTACAGTAATTGTAAATGGTAATCTAGAAATACTTTCACAACCAGTAATGCTTTCTGTAGCATAATAAGTTACTCCATTAACTAGTATAGTATCTGTAGTTAATAAATTTCCATTAGTAGGGCTATCATACCATAAAAGTTCTCCTGAGTTTACTTCAGCGTCTAAATTAGCAATAGTGGCTTTTTCGATACCGCAAAATAATGGGGTTGTATTTGTAGATGTTACAATTTGTGGAGTTAAAATAGTAACTGTTACAGCTGTACGGTCAGAGCTTTCACAACTATTACTTATGTCTTTAGAGCTTACATAATAGTCTTCACCGTTAACAAGAGTTGTTGAATAGTTTAAAGGAGTGGTAGATGTATTATCAGCATACCAAGTTAAATTTTCTCCGCTAGTAATAGCGATGTTAGCAAGTGTAGGTGAATTAGGGTGATAGTCTGATAAACAGAATGATTGATTTGCGTTAAGCACTGGTGCATCGGGAATACCATTTATAGAAAAACTTTCTCGTATTTCAAAATCAAATACTGTTCTACATGGAGTTGTATCGTTTTGAGTACTTTTTATTACAACATTATAAGTACCAGTTTCTAGGTTACTTATATCAATATTGTAATTAGCGCTACCTCCACTAGCGGCAAAAAAAATAGTATTTTCTGTTAATATATTAGCCGTATTTACTTCTGAAACTTCATAATTTATAGTATATCCTCCATCTGCCATAGCTGGGGCGTTTATAATAGCTTTTATGTCAGAAGCATTACATACATTATCTATAGTAAGACCTAATTCAATGTCTTCAGGTACTCTATTAATAGAAAAATCATAATTGATACAGTTTAAACCGCTTTGGCTTGTTGATGAAATTGTAAAGTTAAAATCATTTTCATTAGTAGGAAAGCTTGAAAAATTAATAGGTATTATTGCTTCACCATTTAAGAAAGTAAGGCTATACGTGTTTACAATTAAGTCATTAGTACTACCTTTTATTGTATAATCAACTGTTTTTGTACCTGTAAACAAACTTCCATCATCATTATAAAAATCATAAATGGTAAGGTTTAGATCATCTTCATCATAACAAGTATCTTCTATTTTGGCCTTACCTTCATAAATAATAAAACTTTTTTCTACTACCATAAAAGAATTACAAATAATACCGTTTATATTATTAATTGTGGCAGTTCTTATTATATAACTACCAGGTGTTAAGGTATCATTAGGAAGTGTTATTTTTTCTAAATTTATATTACCGTCATCATCAGTTAAACTAATGTCGTTTAAAGTATTAGTGTAAACAATATTATTAGTTGTTGTATTTACAATTTCATATACTAAATCATAAGTCATTGAAGAATCTAAAGTAGCTTCATGTAAAATTTCTATTAGTAATGAATCGTCTTTACATTGATTTATAACTGAAAAAGCAGCAGCTATTTTTGGTAGTATAACTGAAACAGTAACAGATTGTTCTTCGCAGACACCAAGCGGATATACAGTATATGTGAAATCGTACTTTCCAGAGCCAAAAAGTTGATAAATTTCTTCAATATTGATTGTCGCATCTAATGCATTTTGAATTTGTCCTGTATTATTTACGTCAGTCCAAACACCGTTAGAATCTTGACCCATAACATAATCAAACAAGTTAACGTTATCATATAGGCTTAAATTATCGGTGTCACAAATTTCAAGATTCATGGCTATACCTGCATTTGGACTACGATGAACTTCTAATATTACTGTTGCCGTTTTTGAAGCACAAGAATTTACATTACTAACAATGTAATTTAAAGCATAGGTACCTGCTCCTGCAAGTTCTGCATTGAAAATATTATCGGTTAAAAAACCAGTAGGCGTACCTGGGACTTCTTTCCATTCGCCATTAATATCGGCACTTAAATTTGTTAAGTTATTGTCTAAAAAAGTAAATAAATTAACAGTTGTATCATTGCTACAGGCATTTGCACCACCATTTATATTGTCTTCACCAGGATAACCTCCTAAAAAGATGGTAATCTCTGAACTTTCGTTGCAATTTGGATTTGTATAGGTAAAAGTATGTTCGCCAAATCTATTTATTGCCCACAAATTAACAATACCAGTATTATTATTTATCGCGTTTTGATTGATAGGACTATTAGCAAACCAATGACCACCTGCTAGTGGTGTTCCTTGTAATTGGTTAAAAAGATTGTATGTTTGATAATTAGTGTCAGACTCTTTATTACAAATAGTTACCGTATTATCTGCTCCTGCACATTGAGAGAAAATATTAAATAACGATAATGAGAATAAGAGCAAAGAAAAAAGTATTTTTTTTTGCATAGTAGTAATTATTTATAACAGTTTTAGAAAATACAAAGCAACATAAAAATCAGCGGTTTAAGAAAAAAAAAGCATTAATTTTTAAAAACGATCATTTCTCTTTTTCTTAAGCTCTTTTACTTCGTTATCTTTACATAAAAATTTAGGAGATTAAAATGACAGTACATTTTATAGCAATCGGAGGAAGTGCAATGCATAATTTAGCAATTGCTTTACATGAAAAAGGATATCAAGTAGCAGGAAGTGATGATACTATTCATGATCCATCTAAATCTAGATTAGAAAAACGAGGGTTGTTACCTGAAGAATTTGGATGGTTTCCTGGAAAGATCACCAATGATTTAGATGCTGTTATTTTAGGAATGCATGCGAAAAAAGATAACTCAGAATTACTAAAGGCACAAGAGTTAGGAATTAAAATTTATTCATATCCTGAGTTTTTATTTGAGCAATCTAAAAACAAAACGCGTGTAGTTATCGGCGGATCTCATGGAAAAACGACTATAACATCTATGATTTTACATGTGTTGAACTATCATGACGTAGCTGTAGATTATATGGTAGGAGCACAGTTAGATGGTTTTGATACGATGGTACATTTAACTGAAGAAAATGAATTTATTGTTTTAGAAGGTGATGAGTACTTGAGTTCACCTATTGATATGCGCCCGAAATTTCATTTATACAAACCAAATATTGCTTTGTTAAGTGGAATTGCATGGGATCATATAAATGTATTTCCAACTTTTGAAAATTATATAGAACAATTTAAAATTTTTAATGATTCTCTTACTAATGGAGGGATGATGGTGTATAATGAGGAGGATTTAGTTTTAAAAGATGTTGTTGAAAATTCAAGCCATCCAATAAAAAAGTATCCATATAAAACACCTAATTATTTTATTGAAAACGGAATTACTTATCTTGATACTCCTGAAGGTGATTTACCTCTAGAAATTTTTGGAGATCATAACTTACAAAATTTAGCTGGAGCTAAATGGATTTGCCAGCATATGGGTATTGATGAAGATGAATTTTATGAAGCCATTGCTAGTTTTAAGGGAGCAAGTAAGCGTTTAGAGAAAGTTGCAGAAAATGAATCTACAGTGATTTTTAAAGATTTTGCTCACAGTCCTAGTAAAGTAGAAGCAACAACAACTGCTGTTAAAAAACAATACAATAAGAGAGCTGTTTTAGCTTGTTTAGAATTACATACCTATAGTAGTTTAAATGCAGAGTTTTTAGCAGAATATAAAGGAGCCCTAGATAAAGCTGATAAGGCGGTAGTTTTTTATTCGCCACACGCAGTAAAAATAAAACAGTTAGAAGAAGTTACTGAAGCACAAATAGCAAGTGCTTTTGAGCGTGATGATTTAGTTATTTATACAAATCCAACAGCATTTAAAGAGTTTCTATTTAATCAAAATTTAGATAATACTGCTTTGTTATTAATGAGCTCAGGAAACTATGGAGGTTTAAATTTTGAAGAAGTTAAAGAATTAATTTAGAACCCAATTTTTTTTCTATACCAGTTGTAATCTGTTAGTTTAGAAAAAATAAATTTTAAATACGATTTTTTATAAAAAGCTTTAAGTATTATTCTAATTCTTTCTTTATAGAAAACGTAATGTTTTATAAAATTAGTCTTTGCTCTTTTATTGAGTCCATTGTCTAAGTTTTTTAGATACTTTTTTAGGTATAATTTACTTGCTTTAGTTGATTTGAATTCAATGTTTTTAAAAGTAGATAGTATCGTATTATATAATTCTAAACCAGCATTTAATTCTTTAGATAACTTAATATCTTTAATAACGGTTTTTGATTCAAGTTTCTTGTCAAGCAAAAAAACGTCATAAGCTGCTCTAAAACTTAAGTTTTTTATTAAGTAGGCATTATCATTGATGAATTTCGAATATACTGTTAGTTTAATTTGATTATCAAAAGATAAAAAAGTGGTGTTATTAATTATTTGTAAAGTTTTTTTTACAGAATCATAATTAAAATAAGGTGATTTTTCTATCCGTAGCATTTGTTTATGAACTTCAATAGCTGCAATTTTTTTTGGATGCGTTATTGCAGGTAAATGTCTGTGGTCGTTATATAGCTCTGATACTTTATTGGTGTAGCCATTTTCTTGAAGTATTCTAAAAGCAGTTATGCAGTCTTCTTGTTCAAATAAAATATCAATATCACCTGTCATTCTTTCAGCTATGTCCTCATATAAACCTTCAAGTAAATTCCCTGTTCCTTTTAAAAAAATAGGGGTTATGTTATTGGAAAGTAGTAACTCATTTAGCTCTTTGGCTTCTTTAATTATTTGCTCATTCCTTTCACGGTTTAAACCCGTAATATGTTTCATGTATCCAACTAAATCTTCAGGTAAGTAATGTAGAAAGTTTGCTCGTTTTAAATTACAATATAATGCAGGAAAAACGTAATGAGCTGTGCTTAATTTAACCACATTATCCCAATTGATATTGTTAGATTTTAATTCAAGCTCAACGATATCTCGATTGTGTTTTTCGTGAGTAAGGGTTAAACATTTCCCAACAAAAAATAAGGTTTCTTTATAATTCATCATTAAAAATTTTCGAGACCGTTGCTACCATTTCTGAATTGTTTGAATAAGTAAGTTGATAACAAGGAAGGTTTGAAAACCAGTTTAAGAAAGTTTCAACATTTTCTTGTATTGGAGATAGCCAAGAATCAGGAACTAATTGCTCAAAGGCTTTAATATTAGATATCTTATCAATAATTATATCACTATCTTTTTTGTATTTAATGAAAATTAAGGCTTTACATGGTTGTTTTGATTTGTGATTAACATTATTTGTAGGTAAGTACCTAACGATTTTATTTAATCTTTTAAAATGGTATTCAGCAGAGTTTTCTAATTCAGGGTATATAGGAAGTAAAGTTGGTAAACTATTTTTCTTAATTGAAATAGCTGAAGGAAAACTATATACTTCTTGTTTCTTAGCGTCAACAGGAACAAAATCATCAGCTAAACAAGTAAAACCATTTGCTTGTAATAGCGCTAAAGAAGTGCTTTTTCCGTTACCTGAATCACCTAAAAATAAAATAGATTCGGTTTCATTACTCACAGCTGAAGCGTGAAAAACTCCTAGCCATTCATTTTCTGGTTTATGATGTATTAATTCAGTAATTTTCATTGAAAATTTTCCTTGAAAATAATGAACATCACTTAAATTCCATGTTCCGATAATATTGTTGTTGATTGTAAAAGAAATAAATTCGGTATTACTGTAAACTTCAAAATGATGTGTTATTTTTTTAGTCGTAGTAATTGCTATATGCGCAAATTTGGGATGTACTAAAGCATATTCAAATTCAGATAAATAATTTACCTTAAAAATAATATCATTTATTTTATAATACTTTTTGTGTTCAAAATGATCAGGTTTAGAAACATGAACTAATTCTTGTTTTATAGAGTGTTGATTATTTAATAGGTTTTCTATATCTCTCACTAAATTTTCAGCTTCTTTTAGTGGTATACTTATTTGATTAAAAACCTTAGTGATAATTTCTTTTTTATCAGTTTTGTTATGTAACAAAGAAAGTATTTCTGCTACCATTGGTTCAATAACAATATATTCATTGGTATCTTTAAACCAAACAACTTTTTTATTCTCTAAGTGTTTTATAATCATAGTCAGTAAAAATAAATAATTAATATACTTTTTAAACTGTTTTTTATTTTTAATTGAAAGAGGTTTTTTTGCACCTGTACTATTGTAGAATCATTAAAATAACAAAACCCCGATAATATCGGGGTTTTTATTGTCAAAAACTTAGTAGGTGTTAAAAACCACCACTACCTGGGTCAGCAGGACTTTGAGCTTGCGCTTTTTGTGGGTTTAAAATCATATAGGTTCCAATAGCGGTTAAAGCAGCGTATTTGCTATAGCCTCCTATTTTTTTCAATGCCTCTTTTCTAGAGATATCTTTACTTTTATTTTCAATTTGTTTTTTCATAATGATATGTTGTATTACTCTAAAATAATTTTCTTACTAATTTTTCCTAAACTAGAACTTAATTCTACGATATAAACTCCTGCAGCAGTTTTAGGTAATTGAATTACATGAACTCCTGTTGATTTAAGTTCTGTACTAATTACTTTTTTACCTAAAATTGAATATACATTTACGGATGCTTTATCAGTTTGTAAACCAGCAACAGTTAAACTATTATTAGCAGATTTGTAAATGCTTACATTTTGTAAATCTTTTGTAATATCAACATCTTCTAAGTTTTTAGCACTTGTATGAATGTAGAATTGACCAGTACCTTTAGCAGCACTTTTTAAAGTTACTGAATGATTCTCTTCAGAAATATTTACTAAAGTATTATTAATTCTATCTTCTAAAAATACATTAGTGTTATCTGGTAGGTTTTGTGCTTTTACAGAAAAGGTAATTTTCTTACCAGCTTCAGCAATTAAACCTACAGGTATAATCATTGTTTCAAGATTTTGATTCGGTAAAGTTTGAATCGCTAATTTTTTTCCTTTGCTATCAGAAACCAATTCAGTATATACTTTGAATTTGTAATCTGTACCTCCAAACATTTTAGAATCGTATCCATTATCAAAACCAGTAGTTTTACTATCAGCATAAAAGACTTTAGTAGCACTCTTATTAGTTCCTTCTTCTACAGATAATTCAAAAGTAGATTTTGGAGCTTCTCTCATAAATGTATCCGCATTTTGATGACTTCTGTTGGCAGTTGTAAAAATTACAGCGCCTCCAGTTGAAGCTTCTACAAAAAATGCTTGTCCTGGAGCAACTTCTATAGGGCTTGCGTTATTGTATGTTACATACGCTGTTCCGTTCCATAACCAAACAGTTTCTTCAGTTAAAACTGCTGTGTTAGTAGTTGCAAATGTTGCAGAATTTATAAAGGCAGTAAAAGGGTTACCAAGTAAGTTGAAATTTGTAGTAGTTCCTGTTGATATACCAAATATTACATTAGAAGTGTTTAAAGCAGTACCTGTAGATATTAACTCACCAGCAGTAGCCAGTTGTACCGATAATCCTATTCCTGGAATTATGTTACCTGTAAGACCTGCAGTTGCGTATGCCCATTGAGAAGCATTATTATTCTGGTAAAGACCAATACCAATATTACCAGGAGTAGCACCTGTTGCAAAAGTATTATTTGCTATTACATTTTGCAATGTTTCATTAGCAATAGGTGAAGAAACTAAATACCAATCACCTGTTGTAGGTAAGTTTCTTTTATAAGTTACAGTACCTGTTACTGTGCTCTGAGGAATAAAACTAGCACCAGAGTTAATCGTTAATGAATTACATGTTACTGCAGCACTAGCTGTTGGGTAATTTGTTAAACCACCAGGAATAATAATATCTGCATTTGTAGGAGGAACACTAGTCGGATTCCAATTTAATGTGGTATTCCAAGCACTATTAAATGCACCTGTCCAAGTGTAAACGGGAGGTGTATTATCTACTACAAAAGTATTATTGTTTGTTCCTGTTGGTGTTAAATTAACTAATCCGTTACCTGAAGCATCAGCAATATTTTGTCCTCCAGCAAATCCTAAGGTAACTGTTGCATTCAACCCTGCTAAGTCTCCACCAGAAGCTGTTACTCTGTATACATTACCACTTGGGTTTGTTACTGAAGCAATTGTAGCTGTTGTTCCACTTACTGTAAAATCTGTTGCATCTACATTCGTTACTGCTCCATTAAAAGTTACATCCCATGCTAATGCATCTGCATCTGTAGGGCTTGTAGTTGGACTCTGACGAGTTATACTACTGATAAGCGGTGCTATTGTATCTATAGTTACTTCATTATTGGTTGCATCAGAAGTATTGTTTCCTGCTAAATCTGTTACTGTACTTACTACTTCATAACTTACAGAGTTTACGAAGGTACCTAATGTACCAGAAGCAGGTGTAGCTACTCCTGTATCTAGGCTCCAATTACCACTACCACCTGGTACTACATTATATGTTGCTCCGTTTACGGTAACAGTCATTGTTTCTCCAACAGGTAATGCAGTTCCTAAAGCGTTTGTTCCTGTAATTGTTGGTGTTGCATCACTTGTAGTTTGTACAACAACTGTTGGTGCTGTTGGTGCTGAAGTATCTATAGTTACTTCATTACTTGTTGCATCAGAAGCTGTGTTACTAGCTAAATCTGTAACAGTAGCAACTACTTCGTAGCTTACTCCATTTACAAAAGTACCTAATGTACCAGAAGCAGGTGTAGCTACTCCTGTATCTACGCTCCAATTACCACTACCATTTGGTACGACATTATATGTTGCTCCGTTTACGGTAACTGTCATTGTTTCTCCTGTAGGTAGCGCAGTACCTAAAGCATTTGTACCTGTAATTGTTGGTGTTAAATCGCTTGTGTTTTGAGTAACTGTAGTAGGGGTAGTAGGTGAGTTATTATCTACTACAAAAGTATTATTATTAGTTCCTGTTGGAGTGTAATTAACTAATGCATTAGCAGAAGCATCAGTAATGTTTTGCGTACCTGCAAAACCTAAGGTAGCTGTTGCATTTAAACCAGCTAAATCACCGCCAGAAGCTGTTATTCTATATACGTTACCACTTGGGTTTGTTACCGAAGCAATTGTAGCTGTAGTACCAGTTACAGTGAAATCAGTTGCATCTACATTACTTACCGCTTCATCAAAAGTTACATCCCAAACCAAAGCATCTGCATTTGTAGGGCTTGTAGTTGGACTCTGACGAGCTATACTGCTTATACGTGGTGCTATTGCATCAGTAGGAGCAAGTGTCCAAGTAAAGGCATCTAAAGCAATATATTGAAAACTTCCACCCATGGTGAAAATAAGTTCATCGATAACTGTACTTGAATTATCAGATCCGCCATAAGAAGTAAAATCTATTTCAGTAAAACCATTATTAGTACCAGTGGTAGTAACATAACCTGAACTGGTGTTAATTGTAAATACTGCCCCAGCTGCACCGTCTTTTTTACCAACAATATTTAGTGTTCCAGATACTGCCTGATTAAGAGATTGATCTGCAAAGAATAAAAAAACTTTGTTAGCCGTGAAATCAGTTCCGTCAGTAGTTTTTATGCTGAAAGATGGATTTGAATGAGTTCCTCCATCATTATCTATGTACCCGTTGTCATTACTGGTACCATTCCATCCCGTTCCAGGGTATTCCAAATCACCGCCAAAAGGCTTTAATGGATTGCTTAAGGTTGTAATTGTGAAATTTTGAGAATTGCTAGTAAAGGTATTTACACCACTAGCAACAGTAGAGAATGTTTCTGTTGTTTGAGCTGAAGTTTTTAAGTTTAAAAAGCTCAGAAAAATAAATGCGACAAAAAACCGCAAGCATTTAAAGGTTAAAAAAGTAGTTTTTTGTATCATTTGCTTTGTTTTTTAAGTAGTTAACTATCAAATGTATGCTTTTTTTTAATCAAAATTAAAGTTTATACATGTTTGTTATATAAAGAGGTATAAATGTTATTCTTGGTGTTATGAGCGTGTTTTGCATGCAGAAATTTTTAGAAAATAATTTTTTTTATCTATTCCTATTTAGAATACCTTTTTTTATTAGTTTTGGATTAGTACATTATTTTAGAAACCTTAAAATAGAGAGGACTAAATTATTAATATTAATTAAATTTTAATAATGAATATAGGAAGGGGTTTAAATCAAATAACTCAATTGTTACTAGCATCAAAAACTGAAAAAGAAGAAATTATTGCAGTTAAAATGTTATCTAGTTTTTATGAAGAAATTCTTGAAAAAATTTCGTCAGAAGAATTAAATAAAATTGGATTAGAAGTTAAAGGAGGTGTTGCTTTGTCGCCTATGCACGCTAAAGATTGTTTATATGATTATATAAGAACTGCTCGTTTTATTAAAGGAGTTTATAAGGCTATTAATAGTGCGAAGGAGAGTTTTTTTGATAAAAATCTAGAAATAGTGTATGCAGGTTGTGGTCCTTTAGCGACCTTAATAATACCTTTATTGTCTTGTTATGATTCAAAAAAAATATCAATTACATTAATTGATATACATGAGGTGTCAATAATGTCAGCAAAGAAAATTATTGAGTATTTAAGTTATGAGGAATACATTAAGGAGTATTGTATAACAGATGCAACAAAATATACACACAATAAAAAAAAATCATTGCATGTTGTGATAACTGAAACAATGGATAAGGCTTTAATTAATGAACCTCAAGTTTCAATAACACAAAACTTAGTAGCACAGCTTTCAGAAGGAGGTGTTTTAGTTCCTGAAGAAATTAAATTATCAACTAGAAATTCTTTTTTTGCTAAAGAGAATTTTTTTGGTAAGAGTGTGGCTAACGAAGAATACATTAATGATACAGCACTTCAAGACTTATTTTCTATAACAAAAAACATTAAAAAAACTAAAGATGAATTTAGTTTTGAATCAGGTTATATTCGTTTTGATAAAGATTTTGAAAAAACTCCTGATATTTGTATATATACTGAAATAAGAGTTTTTGATGATGTTTATATTAATAAAGGAGAATCGTTAATTACAAACCCTTATTGTGTTAAGTCTTTGTATTCGGTAAGTTCAAATCCATATAGATTATTCTATACTACAAAAAAAAGACCAAAATGGGATATAAAAAACACTCAATAATTTCAAATTATTGAGTGTTTCTATTATCTGTTTTTTGATATTAATTTCTTGAAGGAAAAACTCCTTGTAAAGCAATAATGTAATTTGTAGTTAAATAAGGCTGCATATTATTATGAGCTAGATTTCCACCATTATTATTAACAGTAACACTGTTAGAAGGAGCATTTAAAGAAATGTCTGGTGTTGCATCATTGAATCCCATTGTTGCAGTAAAACCTCTACCTACTTGTGCCCCTGGTGTAGCTATTGATGAATCTGCTGTAGCAGCTGTTTTTGTTGAATCTGCTGAACTTACCTTTACAGTCCCTTGAGCTGAGTGATTATGAGAAGGCATTTCAGGAATTGTTAATGTATGAGTTTCTTGTCCACTTCTTGAACCTAATCTACGATCAGATAATCCTGGTCCACGACCAGAGCTAATTGCAGCTCTACCACGTAAATCTGGTAAAGCAAAGGTAGTTCTTCCGTCTCCTCCGTAAATTGTTCCTAAAATTGAAAATAAAGCAGAGTATTGTGAAATAGGCAATAATTGACCTTCACATAATGCCCAGCCTCTTGGTGCAAAATTCCCTCCGAATAATACGATTTGTCCTAAAAATGGATCCATAGTAGTAAAAATTTAGTAGTTAATGTTTCGTTTTAAAACTTAATGAAAAAAATAAACAATAAGTATAATTTTAATTGATTACAGCTGATAGTTAGTTTGTTATGTGTGCGTTTTCTTTAAGTTCCCTTTTCAAATATAGTAAGAGACTTTGTTTTTTTTTAAAAACAGCACTTAAAGAGGAGGGATTGAGGTTTAAGTGTCTCTTTTTTAGGAACAGGTGTCGTTTCTTCTTTTTTTGTTATTAAAACAACGAAAAAACATTTAAATGATTATTTTTTTGTGAAGTTTGAGCCTTTTTTAGTAGTTGAGGAGATAGATTTATATATGCTATTGATAATAGTTAAACACATAGTGTTTGTAAAGGGGGCAGTTTAATAATGTTTGAGTTTTTGATGGTGTAAAGTTTACACATAGGAATTGGTAGACTATATGTCTATTGGAAGAATATTATTTAAAATAAGAAAATATACTAATTTTTACGCCAAAAGAAAGGAGTGAATAAAATGAGTACTGTAAAAAGCTCTAGCCGACCAATTAACATTAAAAATGAACAAAACCATTTTGCTCCTGTAGATAAGTGATTAAAATTATTTACAGGACTTACGCTACCTAATGCAGGACCAATATTACCTAAAGACGATGCACAAGCACCTAATGCAGAATAAAAATCTAATTCAAAAAAAGTAAGTATTACTGTACCTATTACAAAAATTAACATGTACAGAACAAAGAAAGAAAGTATGTTGAATATAATGGTTTGCTTTACAGCTTTACCATCATAACGAACAGGAATTATAGCATTGGGATGTAGTGATTTTTTAAATTCTAAAAAACTACTTTTTAACATTACAATATGTCTAACAATCTTTACACCACCAGATGTAGAACCAGCAGAACCACCCAAGAAAAATAAAGAGAAGAAAATTGCTGTTACAAAAAAGCTCCACATTGTAAAGTCAGCAGTAACAAAACCTGTAGTCGTAATTACTGATATTACAGAAAATAAGGCATGTCTTATAGCGCTTTCAACTTTACCGTAAACCATAGGATGTTTAATTGTAGTATGCAATAATGGGTCTTGGTAAAAAATAATCATTATTGCTACAATACTAGCTATTATTAACGTGCCAAATAGATAATATTTAAATTCTTCACTTTGTATTACTTTTCTTACTTTTCCTTTTAAAGCAAAGTAGGTAAGCACGAAGTTTGTACCAGCAATAAACATAAAAAATATGATAATATACTGTATCATAGGAGCTCCATTCCAATGAGCAACACTTGCGTTTTTGGTTGAAAAACCACCAGTACTAACAGTTGCCATAGCATGATTAAGGGCGTCAAACCAGTTCATTCCTGCTACTTTTAAGAGCAAAAATTGAACAACGGTTAGTAATACATAAATTTGCCATAATCGTTTAGCTGTATCGGTAATACGTGGGTGTAATTTATCTGCTGATGGCCCAGGAGCTTCTGCCATAAATAATTGCATTCCGCCAATACCTAATAAAGGTAGTATTGCTATAGTAAGTACTATAATACCCATACCACCAATCCAATGAGTAGCACTACGCCAAAACAAAATTCCTTTAGGCATAGATTCTATATCTGTTAATATAGATGAACCTGTAGTTGAATAACCTGAAATAGTTTCAAAAAAAGCATTTGTTATAGATGGAATACTGCCAGATAAAAGGTACGGAAGCATTCCTGTAATTGATAATGTTAACCATCCAAAAGTTACAATAAGGTATCCTTCTTTTTTTTGAATTTTTTTGTTATCTGGTTTATTAAAAAAATAAAGAATTAATCCAGAGGTTATTGTAATAATACCAGCGCTTAAAATACCCCATTTAGAAGGTTCATCATAATAAAAACTAAAAGGCAATGAAAGCCACATAAACAATCCATTAAGAATGGCTGTTACTCCTAAAAAACGGTAAATTAATTTTAGATTAAGATTTTCCATTAGTTGAATAAATCTTCTACAATTGATATTGCTTCTGGTAAGCAAAAAACAATTGCTTTGTCTCCACTTTGTAATTGAAAGTTACCAAATGACATGTGAGGTTTTCCGTTTCTTATTACACCTCCAATAACAGCTTCTCTAGGAAAACGTAGTTCTTTAATTGATTTTAATGTTACCTTAGCTTTTTCTTGTACTTCAAATTCAAAAACTTCAGCATCAATATTATGTAAGTTAGCTAAAGCTAAAATTTCTCCTTTACGTATATGACGAAAAATATTACTTGCAGCTATTAGTTTTTTATTAATAAGTGTATCAATACCTATAGTTTGAGAAATGTTGATGTAGTCCATGTTTTCAACTAAAGCTACGGTTTTTTTAACTCCCTTAGATTTTGCGACTAAACAAGACATAATATTTGTTTCAGAATCACCAGTAACAGCAATAAAAGCATCCATTTCTCTAATATTTTCTTCTTCTAAAAGCTCTAAATCTCTACCATCACCATGAATAACCAAAGTATCTATTAAATCTTCAGCAAGATTTAATGCTTTTTCTCTTTTACGCTCAATCAGTTTTACTTTAAAATTATCTTTACAAAGACTTCTTGATGTTTTTCGACCAATACTACTACCACCAAGAATCATTACATTCTTAATAGCTATTTGTTTTTTACCAATGATAGGGTGTAGTTTATCTATACTGTAACTAGGTACTGAGAAATATACTTGATCGTTTATTTTATAAGTAGTATCTCCACGAGGAATAATGGTTTGAGCAATCCCTTCGCGTTTTATAGCAATCGTAATAAAATCGACTAGACTAAATTTTTCTTTAGCCTCTTTAACTGTTAGGTCTAATATTGGAGATTTATACCCGAGCGTTGTTCCCATAATATTAAATACCCCATTTTCGAAAGCAACGGTATCATTAAAAGAAGACTGGTTTAAAAGTAATTTTATTTCTTCTGCAGCTAAAGCTTCAGGAGAAATCATGAAGTCTACTCCAAAATCTTTAAAATTAATAGAATCGTTTTTTAAAAATTCAGGGTTGTTAATTCTTGCGATGGTTTTTTTTACACCCAAAGCTTTTCCTATTACAGATATTGTAAAATTTGTATTTTGGCTTTCAGTAACAGCTAATAATAAATCAGCAGAATCAATACCTATTTCTTTTAACAAATTTATAGAAGTAGCATCACCTTTTTTGGTAATAACGTCTAAATGGTTGTTAATGTAATTTAGCTTTTCGCCATCAAAATCGATCACATAAGTATCTTGTGATTCGTAAGAAAGGAGTTTAGCCAAATGAAAACCTACGTCTCCAGCACCGGCTATAATAATCTTCATGTTTAAATTTGGGAATGTATAGAGTACAAAGATACTATGCTTCTTTGGGTTGTGCAAAAAATGAATTATATTTATCTAAAAATTTGATACAAAAGCTATGAAAAAGATATCAATTAAGTCGTGGGCATTAGACGATAGACCACGAGAAAAACTTATGATTAAAGGTAATACAGCTTTATCTGATGCAGAATTAGTAGCAATACTTATTGGATCTGGTAATAGGGAAGAGAGTGCAGTGGGGTTATCTAAAAGAATATTATTGTCAGCGAATAATGATTTAAACGAGTTAGCAAAATTATCTATAGAAGAGTTAATGAAATTTAAAGGAATTGGTGAAGCAAAAGCAATTTCGATTGTTACAGCTTTAGAGTTTGGAAAAAGAAGGCAGTATGAAGAAAGTCATGCTATTTCTAAAATAAAAAGTTCGTTGGATGTCTCAAAAATTATGCAACTATTAATTGGTGATTTGCAACATGAAGAGTTTTGGGTACTCTATTTAAATAATTCAAATAAAGTATTAGCAAAACGCCAATTAAGTAAAGGAGGTTTTACTGCAACAGTAGTTGATGTGCGATTGTTATATAAAGAAGCATTAAAATTATCGGCAATAGGTGTTGTTGTATGTCATAACCATCCATCGGGTACATTAGAACCTAGTAGATCAGATATAGAATTAACAAAAAAAATAAAAGAAGCGGGTATTACACTTGATATAAAACTTCTAGATCATTTAATAATTACTAAAAAAGCGTATTTTAGTTTTGCAGATAAAGGAATACTGTAATGAAGATTAAAAACTTGTTATTATAGTATGCTTTTATTAAATGTTTATTTTTTTGTTATAAACAAAAAACCAGTGAAGATTAACTCCACTGGTCTACTTTAATTATTTAAAAAAGCATTGAATTATTAAACATAATACCAACTAGTACCTTTAAGTTCTACTTGCCTCCAGTCTTTACCATCGTGAAACCACCATAGGTTATTCTGTCGATGTACTTTTAAACCGTGAAGCGTATAATCTTGATTGTTATGATACGTGGTTCCTCCTGATGTATCTCCACCTGCTGAAGAAGGATACATTTTTTTAATACCAGCAATATCTCTTGGAGATAAACCGTTTCTTTGAGTGCTATATGAACTACCGTTTAATCTTGTAATTGTTGGACGTCCATTTTTTGAGAAAGACCAATCTGCATACATCATAATTGAATTGAAATCAAAAGGAGTATTGTCACTTCCATGATATCTTATTGAATATTTATCAAAATTGTATTTCATGTTCGGTATTATGTTTTCATCAATTATTTTAACATAAGAATCTCTGTCCGATCTACTTTGTTCATGAAAAAGACCTATAGCATGCCCAATTTCATGTATGACAGATCCTTGTTGACATGGTTGTCTATTGGTTCCTAAAGTAACCACTTGTCGTCCTCCTTGCATTCCTATTGCAGAGCTACAGCCACTCCCGCCATCAAAAGAAATATAATTGGGTTGATTCGTTCTTTTTACAAATTTTAAATTGGTTTTACTCTGCCAATGTGCAATGGCATTTCTAACGTAAGATTTATTAGGTGCACTACCTATTGTGTAATAAACAGTACTATTAGGCCATCTATTAGTTGTTGCTCCTGCACTTCTTTTTTTTGCATTCGGTTTTTGTCCTGGTTCTAAAACCAGACCATCTAAAGAGTCATATACATGTTCTTTCGGTAATATAACATCACCTCCCATAACATATTGTCCTTCAATAACTTCATAAGTTACTGGTACTCCTTGGTAAAAGCCTTTTTTAATTTCACCAGATTGACCTGGAAAAGCTAACTCTGTTTTTAAAGAAGGAGCTGTTTGGTTAGTTAAGTTTTCTGAATTTTCATTTTCGTTACATGCAGTAAAAAGTGAAAGGGAAATTAATAAAGCATAATAACATTTGGTTTTCATTGTTTGTTTCATTGTTTGTTTTTTGAAGGGTTGAATTATTTATTATTTGTTCGACAAATCTAGAGTTAAAAAACTACATAAACGTTTGAAATTTAACAAAATCATTAATAAATGTTTAATTTTTGTGTTTTTTTTATCTTTCTGAAAATGAGTGTTTAACGTTTGTTTTAAAGGTTTTGTTGTGTTTTTTTTAAGAGAAAAAAATAATTACTAAAAGTGTTTAATTTTCACTTAAAAAAAAAGGTAATTTTGCTAATTAAAGAGTTTTATATCGTGTTTATTAAAATTATAGAGGCTATAATTAGCCTTTAAAAGGGTAGTTTGCTAAAGTGTGTAAAGTAGTGGATAATCCTCTTAATAATAATTTATATGTAAATTTTAAGTTTTTAATTTATAGCGTTTTTTCCTGTTTTAGAAAGAGAATAAATCCAGAAGTTCTGTAAGTAGATTGTAGAGTTATTAGTTTTATATTGTCATAACAATAAAGGGATATTATAGATGGAGATTTCTATAAGTGATAAAATAAGTTCAAGAAAAAATATAGTTATCAGTTATTATGAAACGTTTTTAATTAGATGAATTTATTTCTTATGACAAGAGAAAAATGAATAGTTATGATCTATTTACGTGTTAGTTAAAAAGCGTATTTTAGCCTTTACAGATTAAGAAACTTTATATAAGTTCTAATACTTTTTATAATTACAGATGATACTTATTTACACACATAAAGTTACACCTCGTGTTCGTTATGTTTTTAAACATATATTTACACGAATATTACAAATTCAGACTAAATTCACAGGAAAAGTTGAAGATTTTGTTGCTTACAATGGTCCTAAGTTTTCATATACGAATGTTGCCTTAGGAAAAGAATTTTTTGTTAAAAGTAACGAATTATTGTTTCAGCAAGGAGTTAAGGATTTTGAGATTGATATAAAAAAATGGGGTGATGTTCCTTGTTTTTTTGAAACAGAAGAGCAGTCAGAAATTCCTTTTGATATTTTTGCAGCTAGTTTTTATTTAATTTCTAGATATGAAGAATATTTACCGCGAACAAAAGATAGTCATGAACGGTTTTCGGCAACAGAAAGTATTGCTTTTAAATATGGTTTTTTAGAAAAGCCAGTAGTTGATATTTGGGCATATAAATTTTTAGAAATTTTAAAACTTAAATTTCCTACTTATGAGCATTCTACAAGAAAATATCAATACATTTCTACAATTGATGTAGACAATGCTTTTGCATATAAATACAAAAGTTTTGTGCGAACTATTGGTGGTTTTTTTAAAGATATAATACACCTAAAAATAGTAACGGTTTGGGATCGGTTTGCAGTGCTATTTAATATAAAGAAAGACCCATTTAATACTTTTAAATCGATTATTGAATTAAAAAAAATATATGAGGTTAGAACTATTTTTTTCTTTTTGATAGGTGATTATACTACTTTTGATACGAATGTGTCTGCTTCTAAAAGTAAGTTTAGATTACTAATAAAAGACATGGTTGATTATGCTCGAGTTGGTTTACATCCGTCATATTATACAATGCATAACAACTTATTATTAAAAAAGGAAAAAGAGCGTTTAGAGAATATTATTAATATGCCAATAAGACGCTCTAGACAACACTATTTAAGGTTTTCATTACCTGAAACATATCAAAATTTAATTGATTTAGAAATAGAAGAAGATTATTCTATGGGGTATGTTAGTCATGCGGGTTTTAGAGCAAGTACTTGCTCTCCCTTTTATTTTTATGATTTAGACTTTGAAATTCAGACACCTTTAAAGATATTTCCATTTGCATTAGTTGATACTACTTTAAACGATTATATGAAGCTAACACCTAAGCAATCTTTAGGTAAAATTAGGGATTTAAGAAATGAAGTTAAAGCTGTAAATGGAGTTTTTATAACTGTTTTTCACAACGAAAGTTTAAGTAATTATCAGCGATGGAAGGGATGGAGTCGAGTGTATAGTTCTATGTTAAAAATAGTAAGAAATTAATTTTTCATCTAATAAAAGTATAAGAGAATGAATATAAAGCACGTGTTTTTTGATTTAGACCACACCCTTTGGGATTTTGATAAAAATTCGAAATTAACTTTTCAACAAATTTTCGAAGAACAAAAAATTGAATTAGAACTAAATAAGTTTCTAGAAGTTTATGTGCCTATAAATCTTAAATATTGGAGGTTATATCGAGAAGATAAAATTTCTAAATCAGATTTAAGATTTAACAGATTAAAAGAAGTTTTTGTAACTTTAAATTATAATGTATCAGATAATTTAATTATTACAATTTCTGAAGATTATATTAAGTATTTACCAAACTATAATCATTTATTTAAAGGAACTATTGAGGTTTTGGAGTATTTAAATAAAAAATATAAATTGCATATTATTACAAATGGTTTTGAAGAAGTTCAAAAATTGAAAATTGAAAATTCAGGAATAGATGCATATTTTAAAGAAATAATTACATCAGAATCTATAGGGGTTAAAAAACCAAACTATAAAGTCTTTGAATTTGCTTTAATGAAGGCAAAAGCAATGCCACAAAATTCTATAATGATAGGAGATAGTTATGAAGCAGATGTAATGGGGGCATTAAACGCTAACATGCTAGCAATTCATTTTTCAAATGAAGTAAAACCCCAATCAGGTGTATTAAGTATTCAATCACTAATAGAGTTAAAGCAATTTTTGTAAAATTTAAACGTCCGGGTATTTATGGCTAATAAACATGTTTTTATATTAATTTTAAGTGTTTTTTTATATAGCTCTTGTGTGAAAGATCTTGATTTTAAGCAAGCTGAAAATATAGAATTAACACCAACTATGGTAGCTGCATTAGTAAATATAGATATTAAACAAACGTCTATTGTTAATGCTATAGGTGTTGAGAATACCGAGTTTGTTGATGTATCAAGATTTGATATTTTTTCTAACTCAGTATTTGAAAAAGTAGAAAGAATGGTTGTTCATTTTGATATTACAAATCCATTTAATAGGAATTTTACATTGTTATTAACTTTTTACGATGATAATAGCACTGTTACTTATCAATTTCCGTTAATAACGATACCTGATGACATAGTTAATTATAAGTTTTCACATGAAATAATTATAGCAAATTCGCCACTTATATTAAATTCGAAAGAATTGAATTCAACAATACAGTTATTACCAAGTTTAGATGGGACAATAATCAATGTAAATGATAATAAAACATTTAAAATTAATTCTTCAGGAGTTTTTTATTTTAAAATTAATTAATGAAAAAATACATTACAATTTTATTTATTACAGGGTTTTTTCTATCTAAAATTTGTTTTTCTCAAAACAAACAAATTCTATATGGGTTTGATAAAATACCTCAAACATTGTTATTAAACCCAGGTGTAAATATGAATCAAAAATTTCATATTGGAATTCCTGTTTTATCAGGAGTTTCTTTTCAAACGGGTGCAACAGGGTTAACAGTAGCAGATTTATTTAGAGATAATAATATTGATTTTACAACAAAACTTTTTAATCTAATAGATAAGGTTAGTGCAGATGATTATATACAGGTTCACTCTCAAATTGAAATATTAAACGCAGGATATGAGTTAAACAAAAGGGATTATCTAAGTTTTGGTTTTTACACCGAATTAGATGCTTTTATGAGTATGCCAAAAGATGTTTTAATCTTACTAAGAGATGGTAATAATGCTCATTTAAATAAGGATTTTTTGTTATCTGAAATAAGTTTTAAAACTGAGGCTATTAGTGTTTTACATGCAGGAGTATCTAGAAAAATAAATAAAAAATTTACAACAGGGGCTAGAATAAAAATTTATTCAGGAATCGTTAACGCGACATCTACAGAAAATACAGGTTCTTTTAAAACTGCCTTAAATAAGAATAATGAATATGCTCACCACCTAAATAATATTAATGCAGTTATACAAAGTTCTGGGTTTTATGATGAAAATGACAAAACTGTAGATAGAAGCGATTTAATTGGTAGGTCATTATTAGGAGGTAACTTAGGTTTGGGTTTTGATATTGGTTTTACATATAAATTAGATAGTCAAACTGAAATTACAGCTAGTTTATTAGATATTGGTTTTATAAATTACTCTAAAGATGTTTTAAATTCAGAAATAAAAGGAGATTACACTTTCTCTGGAATAGATTTTCAATATGATGGAGCAACTAATGATTATTGGCAAAATTTAAATAATGATTTTAAAAATAAGGTACCATCTACTAAAAATAGAAAATCATACAGTGTTATGCGGCCTATAAAATTTAATAGTTCATATAAATATAGTTGGGGAAAGAGTAGGAATGAAGAGAGTTGTAGTGATATGAGTTATCAAAAATTTTATAATAATGCAGTAGGAGTACAGTTGTTTTCTGTTTTCAGACCAACGGGGCCTAAAATCGCTTTAACTAGTTTTTATGAAAGGAAACTGTCAGGTAAAATTAATACTAAGGTTACGTATACCATCGATGATTTTTCATATGCTAATATTGGAATGGGATTATCAACAAAAATAGGGAAAGTGAATGTTTATGGCATGTTAGATAATTTACTTAAAATAAATGATATTGCTAAATCAAACAGTGTATCTTTTCAATTTGGAATAAATTTAATATATAATTAAAATGAAGAAAATATTTTTTATTTTATTGATGATAACAACATCAATATTTTCACAAAAACAGGTCAATAAATATAAATATGTTATTGTACCTAATAAATTTGATTTTGTTAAAGAAAAGGATAAATATCAAACAAGTTCACTAACCAAGTTTTTATTTAATAAATATGGATTTGTTGTTTTTTTAGCTGATGAAAATTTACCTGAAGATTTAGTAAATAATAAATGTTTAGCTTTATTTGGAACGGTTAAGAATAATTCAAGTTTATTTACAACAAAAACAATTGTTGAGTTACGTGATTGTTCTGGTAAAATAATATATTCATCTAAAGAAGGAATTAGTAAAGAAAAAGATTATAAAAAGGCATATCATGAAGCAATCCGAAACTCATTTGAATCTATAAAAAAAATAAAATATAAGTATGAACCTGTTGCGAGTATTTCTATTCAAAAAGAGGTTAAAAAGATAAATAAACCCTCAAAATTAAAGGTTATTAGTGATCGTAAAAGGACAACTAAGAATATAAAATACGCAAATGTAATTAGTTTATATGCACAGCCAACTGTAAACGGATTTCAATTAATAAATACAAAACCTGAAGTAGTTTATCAAATATTAAAAACGAGTGTTGAAGATGTTTTTATTTTAAAAAATAAAAAGGGAATTTTATATAAAGATAATAATATATGGGTTGTAGAATTTTATTCAAAAGGTCTTAAATTCATTGAGAATTATCAAATTAAATTTTAAAGTGTATATTTTAAAAAGAGGGTTTATTGCCCTCTTTTTTTAGTAATTATATTTATCCTTCCAACGCTGTTTTAATAAATCTCTAAACTGATTTTCACGAGCATTATTACCAGGCTCGTATAATTTAGTGTTTTTGATTTCATTAGGTAAAAATTCTTGATTAACAAAATTACCTTTGTAATTATGAGAATACTGGTACTCTTTACCATAATCTAAATCTTTCATTAATTTTGTAGGAGCATTCCTTAAGTGCAATGGTATTGATAAATCACCGGTTGTTCTTACTAAGTTTTGAGCTTCACCAATAGCCATATATGAAGCATTACTTTTTGCTGAATTTGCTAAATAAATAGCACATTGACTTAATATAATTCTAGATTCAGGATTTCCTATTACAGCAACTGATTGAAATGTAGTATTAGCCATTATAAGCGCAGTAGGGTTTGCATTACCTATATCTTCAGAAGCGGCAATAAGCATTCTTCTGGCAATAAATTTAACATCTTCACCTCCTTCAATCATTCTTGCTAACCAATATACTGCGGCGTTGGGGTCACTACCTCTAATCGATTTTATAAAAGCTGATACAATATCATAGTGTTGTTCACCAGTTTTATCATAACGAACTGTATTATTCTGAATTTTTGATAGTACAAGCTTATTTGTAATTTCAATTTTATTATCAGCAGCTACTAAAAGTTCAAAAATGTTTAATAATTTACGAGCATCACCACCAGATACTTGTAATAAAGCATCAGTTTCTTTTAATTTAATTTCCTTCTTAGAAATAAATTCGTCTTTTTTCATTGCTCTATGCAGCAATGCTATTAAATCATCTTTATCAAAGGAATTTAAAATATATACTTGACAACGAGAGAGTAGGGCAGGTATAACTTCAAAACTAGGGTTTTCTGTAGTAGCACCAATTAAAGTTACCCAACCTTTTTCTACAGCACCTAATAAAGAGTCTTGTTGTGATTTACTAAAACGATGAATCTCATCAATAAATAGAATTGGATTTTTTTGAGTGAACAATCCTCCACCTTTCTTGGCTTTCTCAATTACTTCTCGTACATCTTTTACGCCAGAACTTATCGCACTTAAAGTATAAAATGGACGACCAGATTCATTCGCAATAATATTAGCTAAAGTAGTTTTTCCGATTCCTGGAGGTCCCCAAAGTATTAAAGAAGGGATTATTCCTTGTTTTATGTGATTTGTTAAAATTCCGTTTTCACCTACTAAGTGTTGTTGACTAATATAGTCTGATAAATGTAGTGGACGTATTCTTTCTGCCAAAGGTTGATTCATGCCGTAAAAATAGAAAAGATTTATGACAGATGTTCCGAAAATATTGTTTGGATTTATTTTTGTTATTTTAAGAATGATGAAAACAAATAATCAATTAAAATTTTCGAACAGTATTTTTCTATTTCCATTCACTGCTGTTTTTCTAATATGGTTTATCTATTGGATTGAAATTAAATTTGGATTTAATTTCAATAAGTTTGGGATTTTCCCAAGGGAAATAAACGGGATATTAGGGGTTTTTAGTTCGCCGTTTATACATGGTGATACTAATCATTTATTTAATAATTCTATTCCTTTATTTGTGCTGTCTACTTGCCTTTTTTATTTTTATAAAAAGGTAGCAGTTAAAGTTTTGGTATACGGAGGTTTACTTACAGGTATTTTAACATGGATTATAGCAAGAGAGTCTTATCACATTGGTGCAAGTGGAATTGTATATTTGCTTTTTAGCTTTGTTTTTTTTAGTGGCTTAATAAAAAAACATTATAGATTAGTTTCAGTTTCTTTAATTACAATATTTTTATATGGAAGTATGATTTGGTATGTGCTACCAATAAAGGAAGGAATGTCGTGGGAGGGACATTTATCGGGATTAATTACAGGTGTTATTTTGTCTTTTTTATATAGAAAAAGCGGAATTGTAAAAGAAAAATATGAATTTTCAAAAACAGAATTTGATAAAATGTTTGATGAGAACGGTAATTATGTACCACCAGTAATATTAGAAGAAGATGAATTACCTGAATTAAATTATAAATATTTTTATAAAGAAGAGAAATAAAAAATCCTGCATAAAGCAGGATTTTTTATTTTTAGATATTATTTTCTTTGTCTTATTGTCTCATACAGAAATACTCCACAAGCAACCGAAACATTTAAAGATTCAATTTCTCCCAATAAAGGAAGTTTAGCTTTATAATCAGCCATTTTTAAGACAGAGTTACTTACTCCTTTATGTTCAGAGCCCATTATAATAGCAATAGGTTGATTAAAATCTACATCATATACATTATCTTCAGTTTTCTCTGTAGCTGCTACAAATTTAACACCAGCTGCCTGTAATTGAAACATTGCGTCCTTAATATGATCTACTTTGCAAATTGGCATTTTGAAAGCTGCACCAGCAGAAGTTTTTATTGTTTCTGCATTTACTGGAGCACTACCACTTTTTTGAATAATTATACCATCTACACCTGTACATTCTGCTGTTCTAATGATAGCACCAAAATTTCTTACGTCTGATACTTGATCTAAAAGTAAAAATAAAGGCGTTTTGTCCGATTCTAAAGTAGTTTCAATTAAGGTTTCCAAATCATGAAAATTAATTGGAGAAATTTTAGCTACCGCACCTTGATGATTACTATGTTTAGATAAACGATCTAATTTTTCAGTAGGCACAACACTTGTTGATATTTTATTTTTCCTTAATAACCTGTCTAGTTCAAAAAATAAATCTCCTCTAAGACCTTTTTGTAAATATACTTTATTAAGTGAAGCGTCACTTTCAATAGCTTCAATTATAGCTCTAATACCAAAAATAGTAGTGTTTTCTTCCATATTGCAAATGTATAGAGTTAATATTTATAAAAAAATTAAAAATAAAAAAACCTGTAGAAATTTATCTACAGGTTTTAAATATCAAATAAAAAGTTTATTTGATGATAGTTTTAATTAGTTAAGACTGATAGTTGCTGTTGTTAATGGTGCAGAACCAGTTCTACCTACTCTAATTTCACCATCAGGGCTAGAAGCTCCCGTAAGTGTTATCTCAAGTACTCTTGTAGTAGCTGATAATACTGTAACAACTATATCTTCGTTATCAGCAAGGTTATCATTAGCATCAGTACCTTGACTATGCATAATTACAACACTACCACCAGCAGTAGTAGCTCCAGCAATAGTATAATCAACACCAAATACAGCAGTTCCACCAAAAGTGTAAGTAACTGTAGTGTTATCAAGAGCATTTACATTATTAGGTATTTCAACACTAACATCTAAATCATCTCCATTAGACGCAGCTAAACTATAAGTATTAACTGCTCCATCTGGGTTAAAAGCTACATAGGTACCAGGAATAACTTCTAGGTTTAAACCAGCTTCATCTGCATCAAAATTGTCATTACATCCTACTAAAAGGCTTAAAGACATAAATAATAATAATATATTTTTTTTCATCTTACTTTTTTTTATTATAAGTTTTCAAACCACATTGGTGTATTTGTAGGCAAAGGACTTGGAGTATTTACATTCGCACCAATCTCATCTGGTGGATAGTTAAATCTTTTAAGAAAAGTCGGAATACTTGAACCAGGAGGCGTTGCTAATACCGGAACTTTATTTCTTCTAACATTATTCCAAGCTAATACAGGCATTAAAAACGAAGCTAAATATTGTTCATTATAAACATCATTAATTGTAGGAGTAGTTAAAGTCCCTAAATAAAGGGCAATATCTGCATCACTAACAGTATTAACAATATTAGACCCATCTTTACCCCACCATTCTATAGAGTTTTTAATTCCATTCTGGTAGTTAACCATTGCTGAACCAGCAGTTGCAAAACCTTCTAAAGCCAATTGCGCTTTATATAAATCTATCTCAGAAGGTTGCATTAATACATCCGCAAGGGTAGCTCTTATAACATTGTTACTTAAAACAGATGTAGAAGTATCTGGGAAAACTGCATTACCAGGAGCTGGAAGTGTATTTCTAGCTACCCATAAATCCCATCTAGGATCACCAGAGCCATTTAATAAATTATCAATTGGATCACCAGGGCCAAAAACGTTTTGACTTTCATTATCAGGACCAAAAAAAGCAGTAATAATTGTAAATGTACCATTGCTTGCTCCAGGACCTCCTGCGTACTCTAAAAAAGCAGCTTCAGAATTACTCTGCATTAAAGGTTGTGAAAGAGCTGCATTAATTTGAGTTGTAACATCAGCGCCACCAGATTTAAGAAGCATAAGAGATCTTAATTTTAATGAATTTGCCAATATTCTCCATTTACTCATGTCTCCACCATAATACATGTCTGAGTTAGGGTTTATAATAAATGCATCAGCAGGAATAGCATCTATTAAAACAATAGATTCGTCTAATAAACGAACAACACCATTCAATACTGTTTCTTGATTGTCAAATTTAGGTGAAGGAAATGCTACTCCATCAAGAGCTTCAGTAAAAGGAACATCTCCCCATATACTAGTAGCTTCATAAAAGGCGTTAGCACTAAGTATTTTAGCAATAGCATTTACGTTATTACTAGTAGCACCACTAGCTTCAGCATCATTTATTACAAGTTGTAAATTTCCTAATATTTGAGAGTATAACATACCCCATGTATTACCACTAAGAGTACCACTAACATTACCTAGCTTTGGACTATTAAATGTAGCTGAGATGTATTGTGATACATCACAAATTCTTGTACCTAATTCTGTAACTTTTCTTGCTGAATGTTGTACAAAGACATATGGTAAAATTACATTAGGATCGGCTGAACTAGCAGACAACGGATCTGTATTTATATCTAAAGTATCATTACATGCTGTAAAAGAAGCTATAGCAACTGAACAAGCAAGTACGATTGATTTTATTTTTTTCATTTTTTTAATTTTAATTTTATTTAAAATGTCATTTTAACACTAAGTCCTACACTTCTTGTAGAAGGAGTACTTGCTCTTTCTATACCAAAACCACCAGCACCACCAGATCCGAATAAATTAGATTCAGGGTCAATATGTGGAACTTTAGAGTATAATAAAGCTAAGTTTCTACCTTCTACACCGATAGAAAGAGTCTTAAAAAAACCATTTCCATTGTTTAAATAACGAGACGGAAATGCGTAATTTAAACTAACTTCTCTTAATTTTACAAAAGAAGCATCAAATATAAAAGGAGCAGATACAGAACCGTCATCTAAAGAAGTCCAAAAATCTTGAGCGTTTCTTAAAGGAACATCATTATCTTTTCTTGTTACGACTCCAGTAATAGGGTCCGTTGTAACAAGAATACCTTCCGTATCAATAACAGTACCTTCACGACCAACTAATGTTTCTTTAACTAAACCACCTGTTTGTAAATTTTCAACAGTAGATGACTTCATTACACCACCCCATTTAGCATCAATAGTAGCATTTAAAGTAAAACCTTTATAACTGATACGATTTGTAAAACCAGCTGTCCAGTCAGGTAAAACAGAACCAAAAGATTTAAAATCACCAGCTTGCCTTCTACCAGTAGTAGGATCTATTATTGGTCTACCTGTCTCTTCATCTCTAATATAATCGTTAGCATATAATTGAAAAGGTTTTCCTGGTTCAGCAATAACTTGTACGTTACCAAAAGCAGAAGAAAGTGTAATACGTTCTAAACCTTCAACTAATTCAATAACTTCAGAATTAGCCTTAGAGAAATTTATCCCAGTATTCCAAGAAAAATTTTCTGTAGATATTGCAGTTAAATCAAGACCGATTTCAAAACCTTTTTGGTCTACTCGACCTACATTTGCTGTTTTTTGAGCAAAACCTGTAGATTCAGGAATAGCAATATTTAATATTTGATCCTCATTTCTACTATTAAAGTAAGAGAAATCAATTGATAACTTGTTCTTAAACATACGAAGATCAAAACCAAATTCATAAGAAGTTTGTGACTCTGGCTTTAAATTTGCAGGAGGTATTGTATTACTTTTAGAATATGCTAAAGCCCCATTATAAGGAAAATTATTATTTAAACCATATTGGCCGTTAGCAGTACTTATAGGGTTATAAGTGAAATCTAGTTGATATGCACCAGTATCATTACCTACTTGTGCCCAACTTGTTCTGAATTTACCATAAGTTAAAATATCGTTTGAAATATCAAAAGCATCAGTAAACACAAAAGCTAAACTAGCTGAAGGGTAAAAAAATGAATTGTTATCTTTAGGTAATGTAGAAGACCAGTCATTACGAGCTGTTAATGTAAGAGTTGCCCAATTTTTATATCCAAGTTCTGCAGAACCATAAGCTCCTATTAACCTTGATTCAGCAAAATCTCTTGTAGCAATAGTTTGTGCTGCATTACCAGGGCTAAATAACTCAGGAACAGCTAAATCAGTACCTCGAATACGTTGTCTTTCAAACAGTCTTGAATTATATTGAATACCAGTTAAAAGATTTAAAGATAAATCATCACTTAAATTAGTAGTGTAATTTGCGATAAAATCTCCAGTCAATACATTACGTCTAATATTATCAGAATCAAAAGTACCTAATAATCTACCTACAGTAGTTTTACTATTCTCTAATAGTCGTCTATCATCTTCTAAATCGAAACCAACTCTAGCAGATAAAGATAAATCAGTAATTGGCTTATATGCTAATTGAAAATAACCGATATAACGATCATCTTCTCTATCATTCTGATTTTCATTTCTTAAAAATAGAGGATTGTTAGCTAAAACTCTATCATCTCCTTTAACATGGTTTATTTGATTTCCATTAGTGTCAACCCAAGGAGAAAATAATTTTTGATCTAATGTACTACTAAAACTACTTAAACCAATTATATTAGGATCATTAGCTCCTGAAGGAGCTGTACCTATAGTTTCTGCATTTGTATATTGAATACCAAATCTAGACTCTAACTTATCACTATGTTTAACACCAGCATTAAAGTTAAAGTTTAAACGATTAAATTCACTTCCAGGTACTATACCTGTTTGATTAAGAGATGTTATACTTAATCTGTAATCCATTCTTTCAGTAGCATCTGAAATAGAAAAATTATTAATGTTTGTGTATCCAGATCTAAAGAAATCACGGATACCATTATCTTTTACAGCTGTTAATTTCCCTGTTAAACCTGTTACAGGTAAGTTATCTACAATTTGACCACTAATCTTCGGACCCCAGTCAAAACCAACACTACCTCCATTAAACTTACCTTGAGTACCCATTGCATATTCTTGCTGATAATCAGGTACTCTAAATAAGTCATCAACTCTAAGAGAAGAACTAATTGATACTGTAGCATTACCATCAGGGCTTGCTTTACCTCTTTTAGTTGTTACAATAATAGCACCTGCAGCTGCTCTAGACCCATATAATGCAGTTGCTGCTGCACCTTTTAAAATAGTAAGAGATTCTACATCATCAGGATTAACAACAGAAGCACCGTTTCCGAAATCTCTATTTCCTGAAATTCTACTACCTCCTGCAGTTTGACTATCATTAATCAAAATACCATCAACAACCCAGATAGGGCTATTTCTACCAGATAAAGAAGAAACCCCTCTAATAATTATTTTACTAGATCCACCTACATTACCGCCAGAGTTTGTTATTTGAACACCGGTAGCTTTACCTTGAATAGAGTTAAGGATATTACTTTCTCTAGCTACTACTAGATCTTTACCTTTTACAACATCGGTACCATATCCTAATGTTCTCGCTTCTTTTTTTATACCTAAGGCGGTAACAACAACTTCTTCAAGGAGATTATCATTCTCCATAACAAGGTTGATTTTACTCGAGTTAGATACTGTTTTTTGAATGGTTTTCATACCAACAAAACTAAAAACAAGTACATCTCCTGTTTTTGATTTGATAGAATATTTACCTTCAAAATCTGTTTCTGTACCACTTGTGGTACCTTTTTTTAATACAGTAACTCCAGGTAGTGGTCCTGACTCATCAGTGACAGTTCCCGAAATTGTTCTGTCTTGTGCGAAAGATATTTGCACAATTAACGCTAGAAATAGCGTTAAAATTCCATTAAACTTTGTTCTCATTGTGTAATTATTTGAATTAATTAATTGCTAAAATCATAATTTTATCTTAAAAAAACAATTTTTTTAACATAAAAAACGCTCTGATAAAATCAGAACGTTAAAAAATTGTGAAAATTATTTAGTTAATTCATATCCCAAAACAACTTTTGTTCAGCTGTATCTGTTCCTATGGCTGCAGCTGCAGCAGTATAGTTACTACCGTTTAAAGTTTGTTCGATTACAGGGTATGTATATCTGTTTGGAAATCCAGAAACAGCATCGGCGGGTGTTGCCATTGCTGGGAAATCTAAAAGTCTTATTGATGTCCATGCTTCTAATCCTCGGTTGTATAATGCAATCCATTTTTGATTACCAATAACTTCTTTCCAAGGCATAGTCGCAGTACTAGCAGCTAAAACAGTTGCATAATCTACAGTTGGTGCAGCTAAGTATCCTACTGCATCAGCAGAAGAAAGACCCCAGTCTTCAAAAGAAGCTGTAATTGCAGCATCATAATGTTCTTTAGCAGTACCACCTACTACAAAAGTACGAGCAGCAGCTTCAGCTAATAAAAACTCTACCTCTGCATAATCAAGAAGAACTCCTTTAGTGGTAGCAGCTTGAACAAAATCAGATACATGAGAGTGTTTGCTAAAACCGGCAGTACTACCAATTCCTCCACCTAAATATACTGTTTGGCTTACTGAGGGATCAGCGTCTATATTTGAGTCAAAATAATAAGCCATTCTAGGGTCTGTAAATGTTACAGATCCTGGGACAACTGTTGCAGCATCTTTTGTGTCTATTGTTCCGTCTTCGTTAGTATCTGTCAAATATTCATAAAGTCTTGGTTGCATTATTTCTATAATAGTTTTTGCAGCAACAAAATCACTTCTACCACTTAATACTAAGTTGTCATGAATAGGGTTTGTGTTTGGATCCGCAGAATAGTAGGTGAAATCGGCATTATCAGTATTACTTGTGAAAATACCAGTAGCAATTGCTGATTCAACGGTAGATTTTGCTAATGTATTGTCTACGTCAGATAGTAAAATACCCATTCTTAATTTTAAAGAAGCTGCGAATTTTTTCCATTTTGTTACATCTCCATCGTAAACATTATCTGCTGTACGATAACTACCTAAACTAGTATCTAGTGAGTTAATTGCAGTTGTTAAACGAACAATTAGATCTTTATACACTGTTAATCCATCATCATACTTTGGTAATGGGTTGTCAATGTCTAAAGCTTCTGTATATGGTACATTTCCAAAAGTTTCAACTAATAGCGCATAAGTGTAAACATTTAAAATTTCAATAATAGCTAGTTTATTAGGTTTTAAAGCATTCAAATCAGAAGTTGTGTAATTTGTTGCTGTAATAACTTTTTCAGCCTCATTTAAATCTTTTAATACATCTTTAAATAATATATCCCAATGTTGTTGAGGAATATTTCGAGTCAATTGATCGTAGTTACTCTCGTCTGTATACGTTGTTTCCTGAAGAAACTGCGACCATAGTTTTGTGTTGTTATTGTTGACGTTTAGATCAACAACTTGATCCGCTAATGCCTTTTGTGCTCCAGAGAATAAGCTTTCTCCAGGTACAGTGGCAGGGTCTTTTATGTTCTGATTTAGACTTTCTAAATTGTCAGAACAAGAAGCAATAAATATTGCTGCTACTAAAATTAGTATTTTTTTCATTGTGTTTTTTTTTTAGAATTGTAATTTAACGTTAAATCCAAAATCTCTTGTTGTAGGAAGAGATCCTACAGAATATCCTTGTAAGTTACCTGCTGATAAACCAGATTCTGGATCAGCGTGTGGAAGGTTCTTGTGTATTATCCATAAGTTAGAACCAGTAAAGCTAATTGAACCACCTGTTAAGAAAGTGTTATTTAATAATTCTTTTGTGAAGTTATATGTAATAGCAACCTCTCTTAATTTGACATAACTAGCGTCATAAACAAAAGCCGAATTAGGTAATCCTCTTCTGTATCCAAAAGCCCCAAATCTATCAGCTCTAATACGAGTGGTATTTACAGAGCCATCAGCATTAACGCCAGAGTTAATAAAACCACCACTTGTAGCTACATAACCAGCTGAAGGTATTCCTGCTCCATCTGTATCATATTGATTAAATACTAATGGATTTCTTACAGGGTTTCCTAAGTCATTAGTGTAAGCCGTTTCAGCATACAAACCTGTTGCTAAACCATAATATTGATCTAAAGAGAAAATACTACCTCCTTTTTGAATATCAATCAAGAAACTTAAAGAGAAATTTTTATACTTAAAGTTGTTTGAAATACCCATTAACCAATCAGGGTTAGTATCTCCAATTACTTTATCAGAAGTAGTTGATTTAACATACTGACCAGTTGCTGCATCAACAACCTTTTCTCCATCTAAATACGTGTAATCTGTACCTTGAATAACACCGTACGGTTGACCTACTGTTGCGTTAATAGTTACTCCACCTTGAAAAGAACCTAACTGTAAATTAGTAATTCCATCTTCTAATGAAAGAACTTTACTTTTGTTTTTAGACCAATTTACATTAGTATTCCAAGTAAAATTATCAGTTTTTATAGGTGTACCTGTTAAAGATAATTCTATACCTTTATTCTCGATTTCTCCAGCATTTAGTACTTTGTTTAAGTAACCTGAAGCTGTTGATACGGGAACTCTTACAATCTGATCTACAGAATTAGTTTTGTAATAAGCTATATCGAAGCCTAAACGATTTTTTAATAATTTCATATCTAAACCAATTTCAAAACTTTTTGTTCTTTCAGGTTTTAAATTTGGGTTCTTTTTTGTGTTATCTACAGATGTACTTGATGTTCCTGGAGGAATATTTACATCGTAAGTGTCATATAAAAAATCAAAAGGAGCACTATTACCTACTTCAGCATAGTTGGCTCTTAATTTACCAAAAGATAACCAATCAAAATTAGTTAATTTAGAGAATACAAAACTACCTGCAAAAGAAGGGTAGATGAATGAACTGTTGTCTTTCGGTAAAGTAGAAGAATGGTCTCTTCTTACTGTCGCATCTATAAAGAAAGTGTCGTTATAACCAAAAGAAGCACTACCGTATATACCGTCTACCCCAATTCGTTCGTCTCTTTCGATAGCTAAAGGTAAAGGACCTCCACTGTTTTGTAAAGAATAAAGCTTAGGGACACTCAGCCCACCTGCAGTTGAAGAATAAATAGATTTAAAAGTGTTTCGTCTAATGTTTGTACCTACTATAGCTTTTAAGTTTATTTTTTCAGTTAAATCTTTGTCAAGATTAAACATTAAGTCATAATTAGTTTCAGTGTTTGAGATATTTCTTCTACCATATCCAGAATCTACATTTCCTCGACTTACTCCAAATGCTGAAGCAACACTACCGTTAGCTCTTCTTTCTTCTTGTATTTCATTATAAGTATCAGTAGCAATTCTACCAGTTACATTTAGCCAGTCATTTATTTCATAGTTTAATGAAACATTACCTACAAAACGATCTCTAGAGTCACTTTGGTAGTTTTCATATCTTGCCCAATAAGGGTTGTCCCAAAATATTGGAACAGATCCAGCTTTTGAGGTCTTTGGATTCCATGTTACATTTCTTCCTGTAGCGAAATAGCTGTCTTTTTGTTGTTTTAAGTCAACGTTTGTTTGCCACCATTGTCTAAACATCGAATTTATGTTGTCGCCATATCCAGTAGAGTTACGTCCTTTGGCGCTAGTTTTTATGTAGTTAGCGTAAGCTGTGGCTGTGAATTTATCATTCATTTTAAGACTTCCACTCATTGAGAAATTGTGCTTCTTTTGCGAACTATTTGGCATTAACCCTGATTGATCAAACTGAGTATAATTTATTCTATAGTTACCTTTTTCAGTAGATTGATCTAAAGATATAGAGTTTGTTATTGTTACAGGAGATTCGTAAAATGTAATAGGGCCATTTTTTGCGTTAACCCAAGGGGTTGCAGTCCTGTAATTCGGAGATTCTGGGTCAAAAGAATCCCATTGGTAAACAAGTAAGCTGGGGTCAAATGCGGCACCATAAGAGCCATCTTCAGTATATACTGCAACTTGGTCGTCATTTCCATCACCAGTTACATCTTCAATGTTCCAGTGACTACCTGGTCCAGAATAATATGGTCCATAACCAGCACCATATTTAGTTTGGTAATTGGCAAAAGTGCTTTTGTCAATTTTACCAAATGTCATTCCAGAGTTGATTGTTACACCTATTCCTTGTGAATCCTTCCCTTTTTTTGTTGTAATCATTATAACACCATTGGCAGCTCTCGATCCATATAATGCAGAAGCGGCAGCTCCTTTAAGAATATTGATAGATTCGATGTCCTCAGGATTGATATCTGAAGCGGCATTACCATAATCATAGTAGCCACCTACAGCATTACCTTGACTCGTTGAATTTGAGTTTGCGTTACTAATTGGTACACCATCAATAACAAATAAGGCTTGGTTACTTCCTGTAAGAGAAGCATTACCACGTATTACAACGTTAGTAGAACCACCCATATTGTTATTCTTCCTGATTTGAATACCAGAGGCTTTACCAGATAGTGCGTTAACAAAGTTACCACTCTTATTTGTTGTAAGTGCCTCGCCTTTAACTTCTTGAGTTGAATAACCTAATGATTTTTTGTCTCTAGATATACCTAAGGCAGTAACAACAATCTCGTCTAAAACATTGTCACTAACCATAGTAATGTTAATAGCTATTGAGGTATCAACAGTTTTTTCAACACTCTTCATTCCTACAAAATTAAATACTAAAACATCACCAGTTTTAGCTTTGATTGAGTATTTCCCATTGAAATCTGTTTCTACACCAAGTGTAGTACCTTTTTTCAGAATACTAACGCCTGGTAGTGGACCAGTTTCATCAGTAACAGTTCCCGAAATTGTTCTGTCTTGTGCAAAGGAAATTTGCACAATTAACGCTAGAAACAGCGTTAAAATCCCATTAAACTTTGTTTTCATTGTGTAATTATTTGAATTAATTAACCGCTAAATTCATGAATTTATATTAAAATGACAACTTTTTAACGTAAAAAATATAATTAATTTAATATGTTAAGAGTATTTTAAGGTTGGTGTTGGTTTTTCGTGAAATTTGTAAAGTATGTTGTCTTATAATAGTATGTCTGGGTTTTAAAAATAAGTGATTTGCTGATGAAAGACTTTATTAAGTTCTTTTTTAAAATAATTCATTGATATTTGAATAGTTAGAAATTAATTGTACATTTGCACACTCTTTTGAAAAGAGTAATGTTAGTACAAATTAAAAACAAGTAATAATAGTATGCCAACTATTCAACAATTAGTTCGTAAAGGAAGAACCAAAATAACTAAGAAGAGTAAATCGGCTGCATTACAAGCTTGTCCTCAGAGACGTGGAGTTTGTACGCGTGTGTATACCACTACACCTAAGAAACCTAACTCAGCGATGAGAAAGGTTGCAAGGGTTAGATTAACAAATGGTAACGAAATTAACGCGTATATCCCAGGTGAAGGACACAACTTGCAAGAGCACTCGATAGTATTAGTTAGAGGTGGAAGGGTAAAAGATTTGCCAGGTGTTAAGTATCACGTAGTTCGTGGTGCGCTAGATACTGCAGGAGTTGAGGGTAGAACCCAACGTAGGTCTAAATACGGTGCAAAACGCCCAAAGAAGTAAAATTAATCAATTAACTTTTTTAATGTAAAGACATGAGAAAAAGAAAAGCGAAAAAAAGAGTTCTTTTACCAGATCCAAGGTTTAATGACCAATTGGTAACACGTTTTGTAAACAACTTAATGTGGGATGGTAAAAAATCTGTAGCTTTTAAAGTATTTTACGATGCAATGGATATCGTAAACGAAAAAAAGACTGACGAAGAAAAATCAGCCTTAGAAGTTTGGAAAGATGGTTTGTCAAATGTAATGCCACATGTAGAGGTTCGTTCTCGTCGTGTTGGTGGAGCAACATTCCAAATTCCAATGCAAATTCGCCCAGACCGTAAAGTGTCTATGGCAATTAAATGGATGATTACTTATACGCGTAAGCGTAATGAGAAAACAATGGCACAACGTTTAGCCGCTGAAATTTTAGCAGCAGCTAAAGAAGAAGGGGCAGCTGTTAAAAAGCGTACAGATACGCATAAAATGGCCGAAGCTAACAAAGCATTCTCACACTTTAGATTCTAAGAAATGGCTAGAGATTTAAAATTTACTAGAAATATTGGAATTGCTGCTCATATTGATGCAGGTAAAACCACTACTACAGAACGTGTATTGTATTATACAGGTGTTAGTCATAAAATAGGTGAGGTACATGATGGTGCCGCAACTATGGATTGGATGGAGCAAGAGCAAGAAAGAGGTATTACAATTACTTCTGCTGCAACTACTTGTGAGTGGAAGTTTCCTTTGAATAATGGAGAACCAACTGATGAAACCAAAGGATATCACTTTAATATTATTGATACTCCAGGTCACGTTGATTTTACAGTTGAAGTAAATCGTTCATTAAGAGTACTTGATGGATTAGTTTTCTTATTTAGTGCAGTTGATGGTGTTGAGCCTCAATCTGAAACTAACTGGAGACTTGCTGATAATTATAAAGTACCACGTATTGGATTTGTTAATAAAATGGACCGTCAAGGATCTAATTTTATGGCAGTATGTCAGCAAGTTAAGGACATGTTAAAGTCAAATGCAGTGCCAATTGTAATGAACATTGGTGATGAAGATGATTTTAAAGGTATTGTAGATTTAGTGAAGAACCGTGCTATCGTATGGCATGATGAAACTCAAGGAGCTACATTTGATATCATTGATATTCCAGAAGATTTAAAAGAAGAGGCTGCTGAATTACGTGGTAAACTTATTGAAGAAGTTGCTGCTTATGATGAGAATCTTTTAGAAAAATACATGGAAGATGAAAATTCAATTACTGAAGATGAAGTGCATGCTGCGCTTCGTGCTGCAGTAATGGATATGTCTATCATTCCTATGATTTGTGGATCAGCGTTTAAAAATAAAGGTGTTCAGTTCTTATTAGATGCTGTATGTCGTTATTTACCTTCACCAATGGATAAGGAAGCTGTTATAGGTGTAAATCCAGACACAGATAAAGAAGAGAGAAGAAAGCCAGATGTAAAGGAGCCATTTGCTGCTTTAGCATTTAAAATAGCAACAGATCCTTTCGTTGGTCGTTTAGCCTTTTTTAGAGCATATTCTGGTCGTTTAAATGCAGGTTCTTACGTTTTAAATAACCGCTCAGGTAAAAAAGAACGTATTTCACGGATCTATCAAATGCATGCTAATAAGCAAAATGCTATCGATTATATCGAAGCAGGAGATATTGGTGCTGCAGTAGGATTTAAATCTATTAAAACAGGAGATACTTTATCTGATGAAAAGCATCCTATTGTTTTAGAATCGATGGACTTCCCTGATCCAGTAATTGGTATCGCGGTTGAGCCTAAAACTAAAGCAGATGTTGATAAATTAGGAATGTCTTTAGCTAAGTTAGCAGAAGAAGATCCTACATTTACAGTAAGAACAGATGAAGCTTCAGGACAGACTATTATTTCTGGAATGGGTGAGTTACACTTAGATATTATTGTTGATCGTTTAAAACGTGAATTCAAAGTAGAAGTTAACGAAGGTCAGCCACAAGTAGAATACAAAGAAGCTATTACAGCTGTTGCGGAACATAGAGAAGTTTATAAGAAACAATCTGGTGGTCGTGGTAAGTTTGCTGATATTGCATTTACTATGGAGCCAGCTGATGAAGGTGTTCAAGGTTTACAATTTAAATCTGTAATTAAAGGGGGTAACGTTCCTAAAGAGTTTATTCCTTCTGTAGAGAAAGGATTCAAAGAAGCTATGAAGAACGGTCCTTTAGCAGGATATGAAATGGATTCAATGAAAGTAACTTTAAGAGATGGATCTTTCCACCCTGTGGATTCTGATGCATTATCTTTTGAGTTAGCTGCAAAAATGGGTTATAAAGCTGCTTCTAAAGCTGCTAAAGCCAGAATTATGGAGCCATTAATGAAGGTTGAAGTATTAACTCCTGAAGAAAATATGGGAGATATCGTAGGAGATTTAAATAGAAGAAGAGGTCAGGTTAACGATATGAGTGATCGTGCTGGAGCTAAAGTTGTAAAAGCATTAGTACCATTATCTGAAATGTTCGGGTATGTTACTGCTTTAAGAACTATGTCTTCTGGTAGAGCTACTTCTACTATGGAATTTTCTCACTATACTGAAACTCCATCAAACGTTTCTGAGGATGTAATTGCAAAATCTAAAGGTTAATAAGATATTAAGATGAGCCAAAAAATTAGAATTAAATTAAAATCTTACGATTACAACTTAGTAGATAAATCTGCTGAAAAAATCGTAAAGACAGTAAAGTCAACTGGAGCTGTAGTAAACGGACCAATTCCTTTACCAACAAATAAAAAGATTTTTACTGTATTACGTTCACCACACGTAAACAAAAAATCTAGAGAGCAATTTCAATTATCTGCTTACAAAAGATTATTAGATATCTATAGTTCTTCTTCGAAAACTATTGATGCTTTAATGAAACTTGAGTTACCTAGTGGAGTTGAAGTTGAAATTAAAGTATAAGTAAATGACTAACTTTCGGTTTAATTTTGTTAAACCGAAAGTTTTTTATACTTTTGCACACCGAAATCTAGGTTTCGTGGTGTAAAAATTCTGGTTTTAATCAGAGTTTAACATGTCCTGAGGGTTTCGCGAAGGAAAAATGGTAAAAACAAATTCAGAGTGAAGATGTTTTTCGCTCTTTTTTTTACGTTAAATTTAAAAGGAAAACTGAAACATTTGTTTCAAATAATTATTATTAATAGACGCGCTGGATAAAAATCTATCGTCTTAAAATTAACAAATATGTCTGGGTTAATAGGTAGAAAAGTAGGTATGACCAGCTTATTCGATGCAAACGGGAAGAATATTCCTTGTACAGTAATCGAAGCAGGGCCATGCGTGGTTACCCAAGTCAGAACCGAAGAGGTAGACGGCTATAGTGCGGTACAACTTGGTTTCGATGACAAAAAAGCAAAAAGCTCGAATAAAGCTTTAGATGGACACTTTAAAAAAGCTGGTACATCTGCTAAGAAAAAAGTCATTGAATTTCAAGGATTTGACGGAGAGTATAAATTAGGTGATTCAATTACTGTTGAGCACTTTACTGAAGGAGAATTCGTAGATGTTTCTGGGGTTTCAAAAGGTAAAGGTTTTCAAGGTGTTGTTAAACGTCATGGATTTGCCGGTGTTGGTCAAGCAACTCACGGTCAACATAACCGTTTAAGAGCTCCTGGTTCGATTGGTGCTGCATCATATCCTGCAAGAGTATTCAAAGGAATGCGTATGGCAGGTCGTATGGGTGGAGACAAAGTAAAAGTTCAAAATTTAAAAGTATTAAAAGTGGTTGCTGATAAGAATCTTATCGTAGTAAAGGGAGCAATTCCTGGTCACAAGAATACTTTTGTAACTATCGAAAAATAATGAAAGTAGCAGTTTTAGATATTACAGGAAAAGATACCGGTAGAAAAGTTGAACTTTCTAACGAGGTATTCGGTATTGAACCAAATGATCACGCAATTTATTTAGATGTAAAGCAGTACTTGGCTAATCAAAGACAAGGAACTCACAAGTCTAAAGAAAGAGCAGAGATAGCTGGTAGTACAAGAAAGATTAAGAAGCAGAAAGGAACAGGTACTGCACGTGCTGGTTCTATCAAATCTGGAGTTTTCAGAGGTGGTGGACGTATGTTTGGACCAAGACCAAGAAGCTACTCTTTCAAGTTAAATAAGAACTTAAAGCGTTTAGCACGTAAGTCAGCTTTAAGTATACAAGCAAAAGATAATAATATAGTTGTTGTTGAAGATTTTAATTTTGAAACTCCAAAAACTAAAGAATTTATCAATGTTTTAAAAGCTTTAGAATTAGACTCTAAAAAGTCTTTATTTATATTAGGAGAAGCTAGTGACAATGTTTACTTATCATCTCGTAACATAAAAGAAACTAAAGTAGTAAATGCTACAGGAGTTATTACATACAGTGTTTTAGACGCTAAGAAAGTAATTATTTCTGAAAGCACTTTAGAAGGAATTCAATCTAACTTAAGTAAATAGGCAAAGAAATGAGTATTTTAATAAAACCTATTATTACGGAAAAAGCGACAAATGATAGTGAGGTGAATAACCGTTATGCATTTGTTGTAAACAGTAAAGCTAATAAATTGGAAATCAAAGGTGCTGTTGAAGCAACTTATGGTGTAGCAATAAAGTCTGTTAAGACAATGAATTATCCTCTTAAAAGAAAAACTAAGCATACTAAGAAAGGTTTAGTTACAGGAATAACAAGTGGATACAAAAAAGCGATCGTTCAGGTATCTGAAGGAGAAACTATTGATTTTTATAACAATCTTTAAGAAAAGACAAAATGTCAGTTAGAAAATTAAAACCAATAACACCAGGTCAGCGTTTTAGAGTTGTAAATGGGTTCGACACCATAACAACTGATAAGCCGGAGAAAAGTTTACTTGCTCCGAAAAAACGATCTGGAGGTCGAAACAACCAGGGTAGAATGACTACACGTAACATCGGTGGAGGTCATAAACAAAAATACCGTATTATCGATTTTAAAAGAGATAAACAAGGTATCCCTGCAACAGTAAAAACTATAGAGTACGATCCAAATCGTACTGCATTTATTGCTTTACTTAGTTATGCTGATGGTGAAAAGCGTTATGTAATTGCACAAAACGGTTTAACAGTAGGTCAGGTAATCGTTTCAGGTAAGAACTTAGCTCCAGAAATTGGAAATGCTATGTACTTAAGCGAAATTCCTTTAGGAACTACAATTTCTTGTATTGAGTTACATCCAGGTCAAGGAGCTGTTATGGCTCGTTCTGCTGGTTCATTCGCTCAATTAATGGCAAGAGATGGTAAATATGCAACAGTTAAGTTACCTTCAGGTGAAACAAGATTAATCTTGTTAACTTGTATGGCAACTATCGGGGTTGTATCTAATTCAGATCACCAATTACTAGTTTCTGGTAAAGCAGGTAGATCAAGATGGTTAGGTAAGAGACCAAGAGTTAATGCTGTACGTATGAATCCTGTTGATCACCCAATGGGTGGTGGTGAAGGACGTTCTTCAGGAGGACATCCAAGATCAAGAAACGGTATTCCAGCTAAAGGGTTTAAGACTAGATCTAAAACTAAAGCTAGTAATAAGTATATTATAGAACGTAGAAAGAAATAAACCATGGCAAGATCATTAAAAAAAGGACCTTTCGTTCACTATAAACTAGAGAAAAAAGTGTTAACTAACGTTGAAACTGAGAGTAAATCAGTTATCAAAACTTGGTCAAGAGCAAGTATGATTACTCCAGATTTCGTAGGGCAAACAATTGCTGTTCATAACGGACGTCAGTTTGTACCAGTTTACGTTACAGAAAACATGGTAGGTCATAAATTAGGCGAATTTTCACCAACACGTTCTTTTAGAGGGCACGCTGGTGCAAAAAATAAAGGAAAAAAATAGTAGGAAATTATGGGAAGTCGTAAACATAACATGGCATTACAGTTAAAAGAAGCAAGAAAGTCAAGAGCTTTTGCTAAAATAACTAATTGTCCTACATCACCAAGAAAAATGCGTTTGGTAGCAGATCTAGTAAGAGGAGTAGAGGTTGAAAAAGCTTTACAAATTTTAAAATTTAGTCCAAAAGAAGCATCAAGAAACTTAGAGAAATTGTTAATGTCTGCAATTGCAAACTGGCAAGCTAAGAATGAAGATGCTAGTATCGAAGATGCTGGATTATTTGTGAAGACTATTTGTGTTGATAGCGCAGGTATGTTAAAAAGATTAAGACCAGCTCCACAAGGTCGTGCACATAGAATTCGTAAGCGTTCTAATCACGTTACTTTAGAGTTAGGAAGTAAAAATATTCAAAGTAATTAATTGAAGTAGACATGGGACAAAAAACAAATCCAATAGGGAATCGTTTAGGAATTATCAGAGGATGGGAATCTAACTGGTATGGTGGAAATGACTACGGAGATAAATTAGCGGAAGATTTTAAAATAAGAGAGTATATTAATGCTCGTTTATTTAAAGCAAGTGTATCAAGAATAATTATTGAGCGCACACTTAAACTTGTAACCGTTACTATCACTACTGCTCGTCCAGGTATCATTATTGGTAAAGGAGGTCAAGAGGTAGACAAGTTAAAAGAAGAGCTTAAGAAAATTACAGGAAAAGAAGTTCAAATTAATATTTTTGAAATTAAGCGTCCAGAATTAGATGCTAAATTAGTTGCAGCAAGTGTTGCACGTCAAATTGAAAATAGAATTTCTTACAAGCGTGCTACTAAAATGGCTATTACTGCTGCAATGAGAATGAATTCAGAAGGGATTAAAATCCAAATATCTGGTCGTTTAAATGGAGCTGAAATGGCACGTTCTGAGCATTATAAAGAAGGAAGAATTCCTCTTTCTACTTTTAGAGCAGACATTGATTACGCACTTGTTGAGGCACATACACAATACGGAAGATTAGGTATTAAGGTATGGATCATGAAAGGTGAGGTTTATGGAAAACGCGAATTATCTCCATTAGTAGGATTATCTAAACAAAAAGGTGGTGCTAATAAAGGTGGTGGTAATAAACGTCCACAACAACCTCGCAGAAGAAAATAATTTTTAAAATTAGAAATTAAAAATGTTACAGCCAAAAAGAGTAAAATACCGTAAGGTACAGAAGGCGAAAGGAAATATGAATGGTAACTCTGGTAGAGGTACTCAACTTTCTAACGGAATGTTTGGTATCAAATCATTAGATCAGAACTTACTTACATCTCGCCAAATAGAGGCAGCTCGTATTGCGGCAACTCGTCATATGAAAAGAGAAGGTCAGCTTTGGATTAAAATATTTCCAGACAAACCTATTACCAAGAAGCCATTAGAAGTACGTATGGGTAAAGGTAAAGGTGCACCAGATCATTTCGTGTCAGTTATTAAACCAGGAAGAATTTTGTTTGAAGTTGGTGGAGTGCCAATGAATGTTGCAAAAGAAGCTTTACGTTTAGCAGCACAGAAACTTCCAGTGAAAACTAGGTTTGTTATCGCAAGAGATTTTGATTTTAACGCTTAATTCTATATAGAATGAAACAATCAGAAATTAAAGAATTAACAACTACCGACTTACAAGGAAGGTTAGTAACGTTAAAGAAAAATTATACGGATCTTAAGATGGCTCACGCCATAACTCCATTGGAAAACCCAATGCAGATTAAAAGCTTAAGAAAAACTGTAGCAAGAATTGCTACAGAGTTAACTAAAAGAGAATTACAATAATTCTAGTCAGTTTTAAAGATGGAAAAAAGAAATCTTAGAAAAGAGAGAATAGGTGTAGTATCTAGTAACAAAATGGAGAAATCTATTGTTGTTAACGAGGTAAAAAGAACCAAGCACCCAATGTACGGTAAATTCGTATTAAAGACGAAGAAGTACGTTGCACATGACGAGAAGAATGACTGCAACGAAGGTGATACAGTTAGGATAATGGAAACACGTCCTATGAGTAAATCTAAACGTTGGAGATTAGTAGAAATCTTAGAAAGAGCTAAATAATATGTTACAGACAGAATCAAGATTAAGAGTCGCAGATAACACTGGAGCAAAAGAAGTTTTAGTGATAAGAGTTTTAGGAGGAACAAGAAAGCGTTATGCTAGTGTTGGAGATAAAATTGTAGTTACTGTAAAGTCTGCAACTCCAAACGGAAGTGTAAAAAAAGGTCAAGTATCTCGTGCAGTTGTTGTTCGTACTAAAAAGGAAATTAGACGTAAGGACGGATCATATATCAGATTTGATGATAATGCTTGTGTACTTTTAAATCCTACAGAGGAGATGAGAGGAACACGTGTATTTGGTCCTGTTGCCCGTGAATTACGTGATAAGCAATTTATGAAGATAGTATCATTAGCACCTGAAGTGCTTTAAATCGACATTAAGATGAAGAAGTTCAAAATCAAATCAGGAGATACTGTTAAAGTATTAGCAGGAGATCATAAAGGATCGGAAGGTAAAGTTTTACAAATTCTTAGAGATAAGGATAGAGTGTTAGTAGAAGGAGTTAATATGGTGTCTAAACACACTAAACCAAGTGCTGCTAGTCCTCAAGGAGGAATTGTAAAAAAAGAAGCTTCACTACATATATCTAACTTAGCATTAATCGAAAATGGTGAAGCTGTAAAAGTTGGTTATAAAGTAGAGGGAGATAAGAAAATTAGATTTTCAAAGAAATCAGATAAAGCAATATAACAATGAGTTACGTACCAAGATTAAAAGAGGAGTACAAGAGCAGAGTTATAAAAGCTCTTACTGAAGAATTCGGTTATAGTAATATAATGCAAGTACCTAAGTTACAAAAAATTGTTGTAAATAAAGGTGTTGGTGCAGCTATAGCAGATAAGAAATTAATAGAATACGCTATTGACGAGTTAAGTACAATTACAGGTCAAAAAGCAGTTTCAACTATATCTAAGAAAGATGTTGCAAACTTTAAATTACGTAAAGGAATGCCAATTGGTGTGAAAGTTACGTTAAGAGGAGTTAAAATGTACGAATTTTTAGATAGATTAGTTACGGCTTCTTTACCACGTGTAAGAGATTTTAACGGAATTAAAGCGAATGGTTTTGATGGTAGAGGTAATTACAATTTAGGAATTACTGAACAAATCATTTACCCTGAAATTAATATTGATCAAGTAAAAAAAATTAGTGGTATGGATATTACTTTTGTAACATCTGCAAACACTGATAAAGAAGCTAAATCATTATTAACTGAATTAGGTTTACCATTTAAAAAGAACTAAAAGATGGCTAAAGAATCAATGAAAGCGCGTGAGCGCAAAAGAGCTAAAGTGGTAGCTAAGTATGCAGAGAAGAGAAAAGCTTTAAAAGAAGCTGGAGACTACGAAGGATTACAAAAGTTACCAAAGAATGCATCACCAGTTAGAATGCACAATCGTTGTAAATTAACAGGACGTCCTAAAGGATATATGCGTCAGTTCGGAGTTTCACGTGTTACTTTCCGTGAAATGGCTAACCAAGGATTAATTCCAGGAGTTAAGAAGGCAAGCTGGTAAACAGCACTTTTTATACATAAACATAAGGTATACAACTTTTAACAGTTGTATACCTTTTTTGTTTTTACCTATTTTTTTTTGCTGTTTTAATTGTCTTTCTATGAAAAAAATAAACACATTAATAGCCAATAAATTAAGACTCAAAATGATAAGTCTTAAAAAGGTTCTATTTTACAAAAGTTTATGTATATTTGCATTCTGTTTTTATAGGATGAATTATGCCTTGTAGGTAAATACTAGTAAATAGTATAATGCTTATGAGATTCACCAGAAAAAGCAAAAAAAGAATATTAACTGGTTTCAGGTTTGATAATTATAATAATTATCGAATACCAAAACCTCAATTTAATTAATTATGTATACAGATCCAATTGCGGATTTTCTTACTCGAGTGAGAAATGCTATTGCAGCAAATCATCGAGTAGTTGAGATTCCTGCTTCAAAACTGAAGAAGGAAATGACGAAAATTTTGTTCGATCAAGGTTATGTTTTAAGTTATCAGTTCAATGACGATAAAGTTCAGGGAACAATTAAGATTGCTTTAAAATACGACAGAGACACGAAAGAATCAGTAATCAGAAAGATTCAAAGAATTTCAACACCAGGTTTACGTAAATACGTTGGCTCTAAAGAGATGCCAAGAGTATTAAACGGTTTAGGTATTGCTATTGTTTCTACATCTAAAGGTGTAATGACAAACAAGAAAGCTAAACAAGAAAATGTTGGTGGAGAAGTATTATGTTACGTTTATTAATCACTTTGTACAATGAGTAGAATAGGAAAAAATCCAATCGCATTACCACAAGGTGTTGAAGTTAAAGTAGACGGAAATGTGGTTACAGTAAAAGGTAAACTAGGAGAATTAACTCAAGAGTTAAAATCTGAAATTACTGCAGAAATTGAAGATGGTGTTTTAAGAGTTAAAAGAGCATCAGATAGTAAAGATCATAGAGCAGCACACGGTTTATATCGTGCTTTAATCAGTAATATGATTGAAGGTGTTACTAAGGGTTATACTAAGGAATTAGAATTAGTTGGTGTAGGTTATAGAGCATCTAACCAAGGGCAAAAATTAGATTTAGCTTTAGGTTTTTCTCATAACATTGTTTTAAACTTAGCTCCTGAAGTAAAGGTTGAAACAGTATCTGACAAAGGTAAAAACCCAATCATTAAGTTATCTTCATTTGACAAACAATTAGTTGGTCAAGTTGCGGCTAAAATCCGTTCTTTCCGTGCTCCAGAGCCATATAAAGGGAAAGGTATTAAGTTTGTAGGAGAGATATTAAGAAGAAAAGCAGGTAAATCTGCATAATAAATAAGAGAAATTATTATGGCATTATCAAAGCTTGAAAGAAGACAACGAATAAAGTATAGAATTAGAAAAGTTATTACTGGAACAGCTGTTAAACCTAGGTTGTCAGTTTTTAGAAGTAACAAAGAAATTTATGCTCAATTAATTGATGACGTTACTGGTGTAACATTAGCATCTGCATCATCAAGAGATAAAGAAATTACATCTGGTTCTAAATCAGAAGCTGCTACTGCAGTAGGTAAAGCGATTGCTGAAAGAGCTGCAGCAAAAGGTTTTGAAGCTATTTCTTTTGATAGAAATGGGTTTTTATACCACGGTAGAGTTAAAGTATTAGCTGAAGCTGCTAGAGAAGCTGGTTTAAAATTTTAAGAAATTATATTATGTTAGGATATAAAAACGTAGAAAGAGTAAAACCAAGCGGATTAGAGCTTGTAGATAAGTTAGTAGGTGTACAACGTGTTACCAAAGTAACTAAAGGGGGTAGAGCATTTGGTTTCTCTGCAATCGTAATAGTTGGAGATGGTAACGGTGTTGTTGGTCATGGATTAGGAAAATCTAAAGATGTAGCTTCTGCAATTGCAAAAGCAATAGAAGATGCTAAGAAAAGTTTAGTACGTATTCCTCTTTTAGACGGGACCTTACCTCACGAACAAAAAGGTAAGTTTGGTGGTGCGAAAGTATTTATCAAGCCAGCCTCACATGGTACGGGAGTTATCGCCGGTGGAGCAGTACGTTCAGTACTTGAATCTGTTGGTATTAAAGACGTATTATCTAAATCTCAAGGATCATCAAACCCTCACAACGTAGTTAAAGCAACTTTTGATGCTTTATTACAATTACGTAATGCTGCAACTATTGCAAAGCAAAGAGGTATTTCTTTAGAGAAAGTTTTTAACGGTTAAAATTTAAGACGATGAGTAAAATTAAAGTTACACAAGTAAGAAGTAAAATCGGTCGCCTTAAAAGTCAAAAAGCAACGTTAGAGGCATTAGGTTTACGTAAATTAAACCAAACTGTAGAGCACAATGCAACAGCTACAATTTTGGGTATGGTAAAAACAGTTTCACACTTAGTTTCTGTAGAAGAAATTAAATAAGACAATATAAGATGAGTTTACACAACTTAAAACCTGCAGTAGGATCTACAAAGAGCGGTAAAAGAATCGCTCGTGGAGAAGGTTCTGGACATGGAGGTACCTCTACAAGAGGTCATAACGGTCAGAAATCTCGTTCTGGTTATTCTCGTAAAATAGGATTTGAAGGAGGTCAAATGCCACTTCAAAGACGTGTACCTAAATTTGGTTTCACAAACATTAATCGTAAAGAGTATGTTGGTGTTAATTTAGATAAGTTACAGGGATTAGTAGAAAACGGAAAAATTACAGATACAATTACTTTAGAGGTTTTAGTAGAAAACCGCTTAGCTCGTAAAACCGATTTAGTAAAAATACTAGGTGGTGGTGAGTTAAAAGCTAAATTAAACGTAACTGTACATAAATTTACTGCAACAGCAAAAGCGGCTATCGAAGCAGCAGGAGGTGAAGTAGTTACATTATAATCACTGTAAATGATGAATTTTATAAATACATTAAAGGACATTTGGAAGATAGAAGAGTTAAAGGAGAAATTACTTTTAACTTTAGGTTTAATTGCTGTTTACCGTTTTATGGCGGCAGTTCCATTACCTGGAATTGACCCAACTCAGTTATCAGCTTTACAAGACAGTACTTCTGGTGGACTTTTAGGTTTATTAAACGCATTTACAGGTGGGGCATTTGCTAGAGCGTCAGTAATGGCTCTTGGTATAATGCCTTATATTTCTGCATCAATTGTAGTTCAGTTAATGGGTATCGCGGTACCATATTTACAGAAGTTACAAAAAGATGGAGAAAGTGGACGTAAGAAGATTACACAAATAACAAGATGGCTTACAATTGCTATTACTTTGTTTCAAGCACCAACCTATATTGGGATTATTCAAAACCAAATGGGATTAGGACCTGAAGCATTTTTAGTAACAGGAGCTACTTTTTGGGTATCATCTATAATACTTTTAACTGCAGGAACAGTTTTTGCAATGTGGTTAGGAGAGCGTATTACAGACAAAGGAGTTGGTAATGGAATTTCATTATTAATTACTGTAGGTATTATAGCTAACTTCCCAGCGGCTTTTATTCAAGAATTAGTTTCTAAGAATTCAGCTGGAGCAGGAGGTATTATGATGATTCTAATCGAACTAATAGTTTGGTTTGTAGTAATTTTGTTAACCGTATTATTAGTTACAGCAGTACGTAAAGTTGCAGTTCAATACGCTCGTCGTACAGCAGTTACAGATATTAAAGATGTTGACGGTGCACGCCAGTACATTCCTTTAAAATTGAATGCATCTGGAGTAATGCCAATTATTTTTGCACAAGCTATTATGTTTTTACCTGTAGCTTTAGGACAAAAATTCCCAGCATTAAACAGTTTAACCGACAATTTCGGATTATGGTATAACGTTATATTTGCAGTCTTAATTATTATTTTTAGTTATTTTTATACGGCGATTACGATCCCAACTAATAAAATGGCTGAAGATTTAAAAAGAAGCAATGGTTTCGTTCCAGGATATAAGCCAGGAGAAGAAACTGCAAATTATTTAGACGCTGTGTTATCTAAGATAACTTTCCCAGGGTCTTTATTTTTAGCAGCTTTATCAATTTTACCTGCTATCATTGTAAAGTTTGGAGTTACTCAAAACTGGGCAATGTTTTTTGGAGGAACATCTTTAATCATTATGGTTGGAGTTGCGATAGATACTATTCAGCAAATAAACTCGTATTTATTAAACAGTCGTTACGATGGTTTAATGAAAACAGGTAACAGTAACAGAAAATCATTAAAATAATATGGCTAAACAACCAGCAATTCAACAAGACGGAACGATTACAGAAGCATTATCAAATGCAATGTTTCGTGTAGAATTAGAAAACGGACATGTTGTTACGGCTCACATTTCAGGTAAAATGCGTATGCATTATATCAAACTATTACCAGGAGATAAGGTAAAGTTAGAAATGAGTCCGTATGATTTATCAAAGGCAAGAATTACTTACAGATACTAAAAACACACACTGATGAAAGTAAGAGCATCATTAAAGAAAAGAAGTGCCGAGTGCAAGATTGTACGAAGAAAAGGCAGATTATACGTAATAAACAAAAAGAATCCTAGATTTAAACAAAGACAAGGGTAATGGCAAGAATAGCAGGTATTGATATTCCAAAGAATAAAAGAGGTGTTATCGCTTTAACTTACATCTTTGGTATAGGAAACAGCAGAGCTAAAGAAGTTTTAGCAGCAACAAAAATTGACGAGAGCATCAAAGTTCAAGATTGGAACGATGATCAAATTGCAGCGATTCGTGAGCAAATAGGAACTTTTACTATTGAAGGAGAGTTACGTTCAGAAGTTCAAATAAGTATTAAACGTTTAATGGACATCGGATGTCAAAGAGGTATTCGTCACAGACTTGGTCTTCCATTAAGAGGTCAAAGAACTAAGAATAACTCTCGTACAAGAAAAGGTAAGAGAAAAACTGTAGCTAACAAGAAAAAATAAGTTAGATAAGTAATAAAGATCTAATAATAGTTGTAAAACTATAAAGTTAGAAAACTAAATTACTAAAACTATAATAATCATGGCAAAGTCTAAAATAACAAAAAAGCGTAAAGTTGTAATAGAATCAGTAGGTGAAGCTCACGTAACTGCATCATTCAACAACATTATTATTTCTTTAACAAACAAAAAAGGTGACGTTATTTCTTGGTCATCTGCAGGTAAAATGGGTTTTAGAGGTTCTAAAAAGAATACTCCATACGCAGCTCAATTAGCCGCAGAAGATTGTGCAAACGTTGCAAAAGAAGCAGGATTACGTAAAGTAAAAGTGTACGTTAAAGGACCAGGTAACGGTAGAGAATCTGCAATCAGATCTATCCATAATGCTGGAATTGAAGTAACTGAAATCGTTGATGTTACTCCTATTCCTCACAATGGATGTCGTCCACCTAAAAGAAGAAGAGTATAAGCTGAATTAGTTTTCAACTTATATTTTATCTAGTGTACTTTTGTGCGCAATTAAAAATATTTTAACTAAGGTAGGAATAAGATTATCGAAGGAGTAAGCCTTAATTCATAATCCCTACTAAAACAATAAGAAATGGCAAGATATACAGGACCTAAAACTAAGATTTCTCGTAAATTTGGTGAAGCAATTTTTGGAGATGATAAAAATTTCGAAAAAAGAAACTACCCACCAGGACAGCATGGAAATGCTAGAAGAAGAGGTAAGAAATCTGAGTATTCTACTCAGTTAATGGAGAAGCAAAAAGCGAAATACATGTATGGTATTTTAGAACGTCAATTCTCTAATTTATTTAAAAGCGCTTCTGCTTCTAAAGGAATTACAGGTGAGGTTTTATTACAATTATGTGAGTCTCGTTTAGACAATGTAGTATACAGATTAGGAGTTTCTAACTCTCGTAGTGGAGCTCGTCAATTAGTATCTCACCGTCACATTACTGTAAATGGAGAAATTGTAAATATTCCTTCTTATAATTTACAAGCAGGTGATGTTGTTGCTGTAAGAGAAAAATCTAAATCATTAGTAGCTATTGAAAGTGCATTAACAAACAATAGTAATGTATACGAATGGTTAAGTTGGAATTCTGATTTAAAATCAGGAACTTTTATTAAAGCTCCAGAGAGATTACAGATCCCTGAAAATATCAAGGAACAATTAATTGTAGAATTATATTCTAAATAATAAATTATTTATATTGTTACTTAGCCAAAGGGTCTGTTGGTATTTCTTCAAACTAACAAACCGCGCAACTAAGTAACAATTAAAACGAAGAAAAATGGCAATTTTAAATTTTCAAAAGCCTGACAAGGTAATAATGATTGAATCTACTGATTTTACAGGTAGATTTGAATTCAGACCTCTTGAACCAGGTTTTGGATTAACAGTTGGAAACGCTTTAAGAAGAGTTTTATTATCTTCATTAGAAGGGTTTGCTATTACATCATTACGCGTAGACAGTGTTGATCATGAGTTCTCAACAATTCAAGGAGTAGTAGAAGATGCAACAGAAATCATCTTAAACTTAAAACAAGTTCGTTTTAAGAAGCAAATTGAAGAGACTGATAGAGAAACAGTATCTATTGCAGTATCAGGTCAAGAGCAATTAACTGCTGGAGATTTACAGAAATTTACATCAGGTTTTCAGGTACTAAATCCAGATTTAGTAATATGTAACATGGATAAATCTGTAAATTTCAATGCTGAAATTACTATCGAAAAAGGTAGAGGTTTTGTACCAGCAGAAGAAAACAAAAGAGCAGGTGCACCATTAGGAACAATTTTTACAGATTCTATTTACACTCCAATAAAGAATGTAAAATATGCTGTTGAAAATTATCGTGTAGAACAAAAGACAGATTACGAAAAATTAGTTTTCGATATCGATACTGACGGTTCTATAAACCCTAAAGATGCCTTAACAGAAGCAGCTAAGATTCTAATCCACCACTTTATGTTATTCTCTGATGAGCGTATCACTTTAGAGGCAGATGAAATAGCTCAAACTGAAACATATGATGAGGAGTCATTACATATGCGTCAGTTATTAAAGACGAAATTAGTTGATATGGATTTATCAGTTCGTGCTTTAAACTGTTTAAAAGCTGCTGAAGTTGATACTTTAGGAGATTTAGTATCTTTCAACAAAAGCGATTTAATGAAATTTAGAAATTTTGGTAAAAAATCATTAACTGAATTAGATGAGTTAGTGGCAAATAAGAGCCTTAATTTTGGAATGGACTTAAGCAAATACAAATTAGATAGAGATTAACCTTTCATATTTTGCTCCCCAGAAAGGGTTGTAGCAAGATGAAAGCCAAAACCAAATGTCATGAGACACGGAAAGAAATTTAATCATTTAGGAAGACAAACAGCGCACAGAAAAGCAATGTTAGCAAATATGGGATGTTCTTTAATTGAACATAAACGTATTAACACAACAGTAGCTAAAGCAAAAGCTTTTCGTACGTTTATCGAACCTATAATTACAAAGTCTAAAACAGATACGACTCATAATCGTCGTACAGTATTCAGTTATTTACGTAGCAAAGAAGCTGTAACCGAATTATTCAAAGAAATATCTGTAAAAGTAGCTGATAGACCAGGAGGATATATACGTATCATCAAATTAGGAAACCGTCAGGGAGATAATGCTCCTATGGCAATGGTAGAATTAGTTGATTATAACGAATTATACAATCCAAAAGGAAACAAAGCTAAGAAGAACACTCGTCGTAGTCGTCGTGGAGCAAAGACTGCTGATGCAGCTGTTGAAACTCAAACTTCACAAGAAGAAGAATAAAAATGAAAATTTTTATAAACTATATCAAAGGGATAAACATTTAATGTTTATCCCTTTTTTTTTATATTTTTGCACTCAAAAGATACAACACAACATACACTAAATGAAATATCAACAACGTAAAAAAGCATTAGTTCTTTTAGCAGATGGAACCATTTTCTACGGGAAATCTATTGGAATTGAGGGAACTTCAACAGGAGAAATTTGTTTCAATACAGGAATGACTGGTTATCAAGAAGTATTTACAGATCCTTCTTACTTTGGTCAATTAATGGTAACAACCAATGCACATATTGGTAATTATGGAATTAACAAAGAGGAAGTTGAGTCTGAAAGCATTAAAATTTCAGGATTAATTTGTCGTAATTTTAGCTTTACGCATTCTCGAGTAGATTCAGATGGGAATTTATTTGATTGGTTTAAGGAACATAATTTAGTAGCCATTTCTGATGTAGATACAAGAGCATTAGTAGCATACATAAGAGACAATGGAGCTATGAATGCTATTATTTCTACTGATGTAGATAATATTGACGCATTAAAGAAACAATTAGCTGATACGCCAAATATGGTTGGTTTAGAGTTAGCTTCTAAAGTGTCAACTAAAGAACCTTATTTTGTTGGAGATGAAAATTCATCAATAAAAATATCAGCTTTAGACATCGGTATAAAAAAGAATATTTTAAGAAACTTTGTTAAAAGAGGAGCGTATATAAAAGTATATCCTTATAATGTTACTTTTGAACAGATGAGTGATTTTAATCCTGATGGTTATTTTATTTCAAATGGACCAGGAGATCCTGAGCCTTTGGTAGATGCACAAAATACAGCAAAAGAAATTATAGCAAGAAATTTACCTTTATTTGGTATCTGTTTAGGGCACCAAGTAATTGCTTTAGCTAACGGAATTTCTACTTATAAAATGCATAATGGACATAGAGGTATTAATCACCCTGTAAAAAATTTAATTACAGGAAAAGGTGAAATTACTTCTCAGAATCATGGATTTGCTATTAATAGAGAAGAAACTGAAGCGCATAATGATGTTGAAATTACACATGTACATTTAAATGATCATACAGTTGCTGGAATTAGAATGAAGTCTAAAAATGTATTCTCTGTTCAATACCATCCAGAAGCAAGTCCTGGACCACATGATGCGGAATACTTATTTGATGAATTTATAGAAAACATCAAAAAACAAAAGTAAAAGCGTAAACGTTTTCGTAATTAGTTTTTTCTAACTAATTAAAAAACAACTACTATTTGTAAATTAGCAATTATAAAAATAACATTCCCGTGGTTTTAAAAATCACGGGAATCTATATTAAAAATATAAAACTATGAGTATTATAATCAACATTCACGCACGTCAAATTTTTGACTCAAGAGGTAATCCAACTGTAGAAGTAGATGTTACTACAGATAATGGTGTTATGGGAAGAGCAGCAGTTCCTTCAGGAGCTTCTACTGGAGAACATGAAGCTGTTGAGTTACGTGATGGCGGAAAAGATTATATGGGTAAAGGAGTATTAAATGCTGTAAAAAATGTGAATACACTAATTGCTCAAGAGTTATTAGGAGTATCTATATTTGAGCAAAACATGATTGATCAAATAATGATTGATTTAGATGCAACATCAAATAAATCTGTTTTAGGAGCAAATGCTATTTTAGGAGTTTCATTAGCAGTAGCTAAAGCAGCAGCTAATGAATTAGGATTACCTTTATATAGGTATGTCGGAGGTGTATCAGCAAATACATTACCAGTTCCAATGATGAATATTATCAATGGAGGTTCTCATTCTGATGCTCCGATTGCATTTCAAGAATTTATGATTGTACCTGTAAAAGCAAATAATTTTACGGAAGCAATGCAAGTAGGATCTGAGATTTTTCATAATTTAAAAAAGGTTTTACATGAACGTAATTTATCAACAGCAGTTGGTGATGAAGGTGGTTTTGCTCCAACTTTAGAAGGGACAGAGGATGCTATTGAAACAATAGCTTTAGCTACTGAAAATGCTGGCTATAAGTTTGGAGAAGAAGTAATGATTGCTTTAGATTGTGCTGCAGCTGAATTTTTTGTTGATGGTAAATATGATTATACTAAGTTTGAAGGAGCTAAAGGAAAAATAAGAACAAGTAAAGAACAAGCAGATTATTTAGCTGAATTAGCAGATAAATACCCAATTATCTCTATTGAAGATGGTATGGATGAAAATGACTGGGAAGGTTGGAAGTATTTAACTGAAATTTCTGGAAATAAAGTTCAATTAGTTGGAGACGATCTATTTGTAACTAATGTAAAGCGTTTATCTAGAGGAATTGAAAATGGAATTGCAAATTCAATTTTAATTAAAGTAAACCAAATAGGAACTTTAACAGAAACGATTGCAGCAGTAAACATGGCACATAATGCAGGGTATACATCTGTTATGAGCCACCGTTCAGGAGAAACAGAAGATAATACGATTGCAGATTTAGCAGTAGCATTAAACTGTGGTCAAATAAAAACTGGTTCAGCTTCTCGTTCAGATCGTATGGCTAAGTACAATCAATTATTACGTATAGAAGAAGAATTAGATGGAGTAGCATTTTATCCGCAAGAGAAGGCGTTCAAAATAAAATAAGCATATACTTAATTATGTTATAAAAACCTTGTTAGAACTTCTAACAAGGTTTTTATGTTTATAAGAATTAATTAATAGCCTTTGCATTTTTACGCTTTTAATGATAAAATTCTATCAAAACCAATTTTCAAAATACTACAAAAAATGGTATCTTCGCAATCAACTACAATCATTAAAATTTAAGAGATAAAAATGTCAGATATAGCAAAACTACAAATTGGTGATAACACGTATGAGTTTCCATTAATAAAAGGAACAGAAAATGAAACTGCGATTAATATTAAAACATTAAGAGGGGTTACCGAAGGTGTTATAACAATAGATCCAGGATATAAGAATACAGGCTCTTGCCAGAGTGCTATTACATTTTTAAATGGAGAAGAAGGAATTTTAAGATATAGAGGTTATTCAATTGAAGAATTAGCAGATAAAGCTGATTTTTTAGAAGTTGCTTATTTGTTAATTTTTGGAGAATTACCTACAAAAATTCAACTAGACAAGTTTCATAATGATATTAGAGAAAAAGCGATTGTAGATGAAGATATAAAAAAAATTATAGAAGCATTTCCTAGAACGGCTCATCCAATGGGTGTTTTATCTTCTTTAACAAGTGCATTAGTAGCATTTAATCCTACCTCTGTAAATGTTGATTCTGAAGAAGAAATGTACAATGCTATTGTTAAGATATTAGCAAAATTTCCTGTTTTAGTAGCTTGGACAATGCGTAAGAAGCAAGGTTTACCTTTAAATTATGGAAGTAATAATTTAGGTTATGTAGAGAATGTTATGAAAATGATGTTTGAAAAGCCAACAGAAGAGTACGTAATAAACCCAATAGTAAAAGACGCTCTTGATAAATTATTAATATTACATGCAGATCACGAACAAAACTGTTCTACATCTACAGTAAGAATTGTAGGCTCTTCTCATGCTGGATTATTTGCATCGCTTTCTGCAGGGATTTCTGCATTATGGGGACCATTACATGGTGGAGCAAACCAAGCAGTATTAGAAATGTTAGAAGCTATTAGGCAAGATGGTGGAGACACTAAAAAGTACATGTCGAAAGCAAAAGATAAAAACGACCCTTTCCGTTTAATGGGATTCGGACACCGTGTTTATAAGAATTTTGATCCAAGAGCAAAAATTATTAAAGTTGCTGCTGATGAAGTTTTAGCTGATTTAGGTATTGATGATCCAATTTTAGAAATTGCAAAATCATTAGAGCAAGAAGCATTAAATGATGAGTATTTCGTAAAACGTAAATTATATCCAAATGTAGATTTTTACTCAGGAATTATTTATCGTGCTATGGGTATTCCAGTAGAAATGTTTACAGTAATGTTTGCATTAGGTCGTTTACCAGGTTGGATTGCGCAATGGAAAGAAATGCGTTTAGGAAAAGAGCCTATCGGACGTCCACGTCAAGTTTATACAGGTGAAAACTACAGACCATTCGTAAAAGTAAGTAAAAGATAAAATAAACTAAAAATGTCATTTAAAATTTAAATGGCATTTTTTATTAAATATAATTGATGATGAAAGAAATTAAAATTATCAAAAACAGATCAGATATCGGAGCAGGAACACGTGGTTCTGATATGGGGATAGATGCTATTGAAATAGCAGCAATCAATCAAAATAACGATTTTTTTAATCGTTTTGAGTTTGAAGATGTTATCACAGAAAATGAATCTGTTTATAACAAAAAAAACAATTCGTTTGGTAAGCAAATAAGAAGTGTTTTTAATCAGTGTAAAAGAGTAAGTAACCACGTAAAGGTGAATTTACAGGAAGGTAAATTTCCTATAGTTATCTCTGGAGATCATTCATCTGCTTTAGGTACTATAAGTGGTGTTAAATCAGCAAACCCAACAAAAAGAGTTGGAGTTGTTTGGATTGATGCTCATGGAGATTTGCACACACCTTATACCTCTCCTTCAGGAAATATTCACGGAATGCCATTAGGAGCAGTCATTGCTGATGATAATTTAGATTGTCAGGTAAATGATGTTAGTAGGGAAACGGCAGAGCTATGGGATCGAATGAAAAATATTGGAATTCCAGGTCAGAAAGCGTTACCCGAGGATATTGTTTTTTTTGGAGTTCGAGATACTGAAGAACCAGAGGAAAAACAAATGGAAAAGTATGGTATTAAAAACTATATGGTTGCAGAGGTTCGTTATCGTGGGTTAGAAGTTTGTGTTAACGAAGCATTAGATAAATTATCTGATTGTGATGTTATTTATGTATCTTTTGATGTTGACGCAATGGATTGCGATATGATTTCTTATGGTACAGGTACACCTGTTCCTAAAGGTTTTGATGATAAAGAGATTGTAAAAATTATAAACGGACTATTAGAAAGTAAAAAAGTAGTTTGTGTTGAATTTGTAGAAGTAAATCCATTATTAGATTTTAAAGGGAATAAAATGGCAGAAACAGCTTTTGACGTACTTCAACAAGTTGCAAAAACTATTAAAGAGTTATAAAAAAGAATATTTTTACATAAACAAAGCCTGTCCTTTTAGTAAAAAAGACAGGCTTTTATTAATTATACTAATTATATTTAGCGTAATTAATTTGAGATCTACCGTATAAAGATTGATAAATATCAACAATTGCTTACCAAATAACCTTAGAAAGAGGTATCGAAGCAACGCACTTAAAACGATAATTTATATCAAATACAATTTACATTAATACTTAACTTGATGTGTAAATTACGTCTACAATCCGTTTAATGCCCCATTAAATACTTTATGATTTTCTGCTATTAAAGAGAGGTAAGCAGCCAATCCATCTTCAAATGTTTCTTTTTTGCTTATGTTTTAGTATTTATAATAAGTTTGGTTAGTTTACCTACTCATAAGGCTTTTCGGTTAGCGTATCCTATAAATTATCTCATAGAAAACGTTTTTCAAGTGGTTTTTACTCCACCTTTTATGTGTTTTATATGTTAAAAGTATAAGAAAAAAAGAGTTGTTTTTATGAAAAGGTTTTAACTGTTTGTTTTTTAGGTATAAGCGAATGATAATTGAGAAGGAGTATTAAATAACAAGAATAAAAAACTTGTTTTTTAAAAAATAAGAATACATTTGTCATGTAAACTTTAGGAGTAGCTATTAAATTAGTTTGAGAAAAATCCTTAGAACCTGATTTGGTTAATACCAGCGTAGGGAAAAGTTATCTTCGATAAAATTATATCGAGTTACTACCATTCGGTTTACAGTAATATTATATAAATATGATTACTATAAAAGTAAACCAAAAAGACCATCAAGTTTTAGAAAACCTAACATTACAAGAGTTTGTTGAATATTTAAAAATTCAAACAAACGGAATTGCTATTGCTATAAACAGTACTGTGGTAAAAAGAACAGATTGGTCTTTAAAGTTACTTCAAAATAATGATGATATTTTAATTATAAGATCTACTCAAGGAGGATGATTTTTATTTAAAAAGCAAACTACTTTATCAAATGAAGAACAAAGACACAGCACCAAAGCAAAACGGAATTACAAGAAAACCATTTCCGAATTCAAAGAAAATTTATGTAGACGGTAAAATTCACCCGCAAATTAAAGTAGCAATGCGTGAAATTTCGTTGAGTGACACGGTTGATTCTATGACGAAAAAGAAAACGCCAAATGAACCTGTAACAGTTTATGATACTTCAGGACCTTATACCGATCCTACTAAAGAAATTGATGTACACAGTGGAATTGAAAGAATTCGTGAATCTTGGATTAAAGACCGTGGTGATGTAGAGCAGTTAACAAAATTTTCTTCAGAATATTGTAACGAACGCTTAAACGATACTAGTTTAGATCATATGCGTTTTAAGTTATTAAAAAATCCTTTACGAGCTAAAAAAGGACAAAACGTAACACAATTACATTACGCTAAAAAAGGAATTATTACACCAGAAATGGAATACATAGCTATTCGTGAAAATCAGCGAATAGATGAAATGACCGAAATTAGAAAACAACACAAAGGAGAACATTTTGGGGCTTCTATTCCAGATAAAATTACACCAGAATTTGTACGATCAGAAGTAGCAAGAGGTCGTGCTATTATACCATCAAATATAAATCACCCAGAAGCTGAACCTATGATTTTAGGTCGAAATTTCTTAGTGAAAATAAATGCAAACATTGGTAATTCAGCAGTAACATCATCTATTGAAGAAGAAGTAGAAAAAGCAGTGTGGGCTTGTCGTTGGGGAGCAGATAATATTATGGATTTATCTACAGGAGAAAATATTCATGAAACACGTGAGTGGATTATTCGTAACTCACCAGTACCAGTAGGAACAGTACCAATTTATCAAGCATTAGAAAAAGTAAACGGAGTTGCAGAAGATTTAACATGGGAAATTTTTCGCGATACTTTAATAGAACAAGCAGAGCAAGGAGTAGATTATTTTACTATTCATGCTGGTGTACTATTGCGTTATGTGCCAATGACAGCAAAACGCGTTACAGGAATTGTATCTCGTGGAGGTTCTATTATGGCAAAATGGTGTTTAGCACATCATAAAGAAAGCTTTTTGTACACACATTTTGAAGATATTTGTGAAATATTAAAACAGTATGATGTTGCCTTTTCATTAGGAGACGGATTACGTCCAGGTTCGGTAGCTGATGCTAACGACGAAGCACAATTTGCTGAGTTAGAAACCTTAGGGGAATTAACACAAATAGCACGTAAACACGAAGTACAATGTTTTATTGAAGGGCCAGGGCATGTGCCAATGCATATGATTAAAGAAAATATGGAGAAGCAAATAGAACTTTGCGACGAAGCTCCTTTTTATACCTTAGGGCCTTTAACAACTGATATTGCACCAGGTTATGATCATATTACTTCGGGTATTGGAGCAGCTATGATTGGTTGGTATGGTTGCGCAATGTTATGTTATGTAACACCAAAAGAACATTTAGGTTTACCAAATAAGGAAGATGTACGAGTAGGGGTTATAACTTATAAGTTAGCAGCCCATGCTGCCGATTTAGCAAAAGGGCATCCTGGTTCTCAGCATAGAGATAACGCATTAAGTATGGCTCGTTTTGAGTTTCGTTGGGAAGATCAGTTTAATTTAGGATTAGATCCAGAACGTGCTCGTGAATATCACGATGAAACTTTGCCAGCGGCGGGAGCTAAAATTGCACATTTTTGTTCTATGTGTGGACCAAAATTCTGTTCTATGAAAATATCTCAAGAAGTACGTGATTTTGCAGCGCTTAATGATATTGTAGATAACGAAGTAATCGCAAAAGGTATGGAAGAGAAATCGAAAGAATTTAAAGAAAAAGGATCAGAAGTATATTTATAAAATAATTAGGAGGTTCCTACGCCTTGAAAAAAGGCGTAGTCGTGCTTTTCGTTATATCTTTTTTATTGTTTAACCTTTCGACTTCGCTCAAGGTGACAATAAAAAAGGATGCCACTACAATCCCTAACCCGAAAAAAACATCTGTCATTACGAGGAGGAAACGATGAAGTAATCTAGCATTTCAATAATAAATTAGATTATTTTTACAGAAAATTAGTAGTTACTAAAATCAAACTAATATGATTGTACTTATTGCCCCAGAAAAAGATGTAGAAAATGAAATTGTAATTCTGCACCAATTATTTGAAGCAGGGTTACAATATTATCATCTTAGAAAACCATTTAAAGATTATGAAGCGCATGTTTCGTATTTAAATCAGATAGAAAAAAAATATCATACTAAAATAGTTGTTCATTATTTTCATGAGTTAACAAATGAATTCAATTTAAAAGGAATCCATTTTCAAGAACAAAAAAGGCGAGATGCTTTAGAAAACGGAAGTAGATATTTTATAGGGCTAAATATGTTAGGAAAAACCATGAGTAGTTCTTTTCATGAACCAGAAGAGTTAGCAGCTTGTGATATTGAGTTTGATTACCATTTATTAAGTCCAGTTTTTTCATCTATTTCAAAAGAAGGGTATGAAGGACGAGGGTTTGATGTAACAAATATTGATAAACCAATTGTTGGAATGGGAGGAATTAACACCGAAACTATAGCTGAAACAATTCAATTAGGTTTTGAAGGAATAGGAGTTTTAGGAGGTGTTTGGAATACCGAAAACCCTGTAGAGAGTTTTAAAAAAATTAAGCGTCATTACGAGGAGGAAACGACGATGTAATCTGTCAGTAGAATAATAGATTGCTTCATGCTATTCGCAATGACAAGTAAAAAGTTATTATAAAAAAGTATAATTAAATAATTTTGTTGCTCTGTCAGTTCGAGCGAAGTCGAGAACTAAATAAAAAATAATTTGAATAATAAAAATTACATACTAACCATTGCAGGTTTAGACCCATCAAGCGGAGCAGGAATTACTTCAGATATTAAAACATTTGAAGCGCATGGTTTGTACGGGCTATCAGTATGTACCGCCGTTACTGTTCAAAATGATATTACATTTAAAGATTGTGTTTGGATAGATAAACAAATCATAATAGCTCAGATTGAAACATTGTTTGAACGTTTTTCAATTTCTGTAGTAAAAATAGGAATCATTCAATCTTGGGATATTTTATTAGAAGTCGTTCTAACTTTAAAAAAGTTAAATCCGGAGATAAAAATAGTTTTAGACCCAATCTTAAAAGCAAGTGCAGGGTTTGATTTCCATGAAGATGGAAGTCTAAATATATTTGAAAAAGTATTATGCAATTGTACTATTATTACACCAAATTATAACGAAATACAAGAATTATTTCCTAGTAAAAACATAGAAGAGACGATTGAGTTCATTTCAGAAAGAACAAATATTTATTTAAAAGGAGGTCATAGAGAAGATAAAAAAGGATGGGACGAAGTATATTATAGTAAAATAGTAAAAATGAATATTCCGCCTATCGCTGAAACTGTTTTTGAAAAGCATGGAAGCGGTTGTGTTTTGTCATCGGCATTGGCGGCAAACTTAGCGCTAGATATTCCTTTAGAAGATGCTTGTAAAAACACGAAATGGTATACAGAACAATTTTTAAATTCAAATGAATCTCTCTTAGGAACCCATAATTACAAATAATATGATAAGTAAATTACAGTATATAACACAAGGCAAAACGGCTCAAGAGCATTTAGATAATATACAAAATTCTTGTGCATCTGGAGCGGAATGGGTGCAACTTCGTTTAAAAGGTTTTGATCCTAAAACGATTTTAGAAACAGCAAAGCAAGCGAGAGAAATAACAATGCATTTTCAAACGCGATTAATTATAAACGATTACTATAAAGTTGCTAAAGAAGTAAAAGCAGATGGTGTTCATTTAGGAGAAAAAGATGCATGTCCGTTAAAAGTTCGCGATTATTTGGGTAAGTTTTATTCAATTGGTGGAACAGCAAATACGTTAGAAGATTGTAAAAAATTACTTGATAAAAAAGTTGATTACATTGGTTTAGGCCCTTTTCAATTCACAGAAACTAAAAAGAATTTAAGTCCTGTTTTAGGAGTTGAAGGATACAAGAAAATAGTTGAAGAGTTAGAAACAGAAACTCCAATAATAGCCATTGGTGGTATTACTTTAGATGATGTTGCAGGAATTGTACATGCTGGTGTTTATGGTGTAGCAGTATCAGGAGCAATAACAAATGATTTTACAAGTATTCCTGTTTTTCATAAAATTTTAAGTGCTCCAAGTATGCAAGAGCAAGTGTATAAAATGGATGACAAGTAGTTTTATATGTCTCTTCGAGCGCAGTCGAGCGATTTTTATTTTAAAAAAATTATAAAAAGGTCTCAACTACGATCAACCTAATAAGAAATAAGATGAATCAGTATTTAAAAATAGCAGATAAAGAATTTACATCACGTTTATTCACAGGAACAGGGAAATTTAGTTCTTCAATCTTGATGAAAGAAGCATTGTTAGCTTCTGAAAGCGAATTGGTAACTGTTGCTTTAAAAAGAGTAGATGTTCAAAATAAAGAAGATGATATTTTAGGGCATTTAAATCATGCTCATATTAATTTATTACCCAATACATCTGGAGTTAGAACGGCAAAAGAAGCGGTTTTTGCAGCAGAATTATCTAGAGAAGCGTTAGAAACAAATTGGGTGAAATTAGAAATACATCCCGATCCTAGGTATTTATTACCTGACGCTATTGAAACATTAAAAGCGGCAGAAGAATTGGTGAAATTAGGATTTATAGTAATGCCTTATATTCATGCCGATCCTGTTTTATGTAAGCGTTTAGAAGAGGTAGGAACACAATGCGTAATGCCATTAGGTGCACCGATAGGAAGTAATAAAGGCTTAAAAACACAAGATTTTTTAGAAATAATTATCGAACAGTCTAATGTTCCTGTAATTGTCGATGCAGGTATTGGAGCACCATCACATGCAGCATACGCAATGGAATTGGGAGCAGATGCGGTGTTGGTAAATACGGCGATTGCAGTATCTAAAAACCCAGTAGCAATGGCAAAGGCGTTTAAAATGGCGGTAGAAGCAGGTAGAATGGCTTATGAAGCAAAATTAGCTCCAATAAGGCAGCAAGCTGAAGCAAGCAGTCCGTTAACGTCGTTTCTGAATTAAGGTTATTACGAGGAGGTACGACGAAGTAATCTTTTACAATAGTAAGCAGATTGCTTTATTCCATTTTATTTAATTCGCAATGACGATGACAGCATTAAAAAAGTAAATTGTGGTAAAACAAAATTTTAAAACAACATTCGATACTTATAATTGGGAAGATACTTTAAAAAGCATCTTTCATAAAACAACCGTTGAGGTAGAACATGCTTTATCAAAAGATAAACTTGATTTAGAAGATTTTAAAGCCTTAATATCTCCAGCTGCACGTCCGTACATCGAGCAAATGGCACAGAAGAGTAGTTTACTTACTAAAAAACGATTTGGAAATACCATACAAATGTATGCGCCAATGTATTTAAGTAACGAATGTCAGAATATTTGTACATACTGTGGTTTTAGTATGACTAATAAAATACCTAGACGTACGTTAACTGATCCAGAAATTTTAAAAGAAGTCGCTTTTTTAAAAGAAAAAGGCTATGACCATATATTGTTAGTTACAGGTGAAGCGAATAAAACTGTAGGAGTTTCTTATATAAAAAATGCTATTCAATTAATTCGTTCTCAATTTTCAAATATTACGATTGAAGTGCAACCTTTAGATCAGGATGAATATGAATCGTTAATTGATGCAGGATTGTATGCGGTGTTGGTATATCAAGAAACGTATCATAGAGCAGCGTATAAGAAACATCATCCAAAGGGAAAAAAATCTAATTTTAATTATCGTTTAGATACGCCAGATAGATTAGGAAAAGCAGGAATTCATAAAATAGGTTTAGGTGCTTTATTCGGATTAGAAGATTGGCGTGCCGATAGTTTTTTTACAGCATTACATTTAAAGTATTTACAAAAAACATATTGGAAAACGAAGTATTCTATTTCGTTTCCAAGGTTACGACCACATTCTGGCGGATTAGAACCAAAAGTAGAAATGACTGATTCAGATTTAGTACAATTAATTTGTGCATTTCGTTTGTTTGATGAAGATATAGAATTATCAATGTCAACAAGAGAAAGTGAAGTTTTTAGAAATAATATTGTTAATTTAGGAACTACATCTATCAGTGCAGAATCAAAAACAAACCCAGGAGGTTATTCAGTAGAACCACAATCGTTAGAGCAGTTTGAAATTTCTGATGAACGAAGTACCGAAGAGGTTGTGAAAATGCTAAAAGAGCAAGGGTTAGAAGTTGTTTGGAAAGATTGGGAAGCCTTTAAAAATTAATTGCTAAGTAAATAAAAAATGAAATTATATACAAATTGTATGTCATGTAAGAAAGATGTGATTATAAAGTCAAAATCTCAAACAAGACCTGATTTGCAAATGGAAAAAGGCTCAGAGTTTTCTATAAACTGTCTGAGTTGTGGAAAAACAGATAAAAAACATGTTAATGACATTAAAGCAGAAATAGATAAAAAAATATTACTAATAGGAATTGGAATAGGAGTTGTTTTATCAATAGGATTGAGTATCTTTTATGGTGTAATAGCAACATTAATAATCTCATTTCCTTTATTATTTTGGCAACAACAAATGAAGTCTACAAAGTCATTTAATTCTTTTTTAATTAGAAGAAAATAATATAACAGAAGAAGAAATGAAGTTAACAGCGCAGGAACAAAAACAATACAACCGTCATCTTATTTTAGATAAAATAGGAGAAAAAGGGCAATTAAAATTAAAACAAGCGAAGGTTTTGGTAATAGGAGCTGGCGGATTGGGTTGCCCTGTATTGCAATATTTAACAGCAGTAGGTGTTGGAAACATCGGAATTATAGATGATGATGTAGTTGATCAAAGTAATTTACAACGTCAAATTTTATACAGAATTGATGATATTGGTTTTTCTAAAGCTGAAACAGCAGCAAAACGCTTATCAAAATTAAATCCCTTTGTGAATTTTTCTGTTTATAAAGAAAAATTGACGAGAGAAAATGCCATTTCATTATTCAATAAATATGATGTAATTGTAGATGGAAGTGATAACTTTTCCACAAGATACTTAACAAATGATGCTGCGGTAATAACAAACAAACCATTGGTGTATGGTGCAATCTTTAAATTTGAAGGACAAGTAAGTGTTTTTAATTATAAAGGAAGCGCTACGTACAGATGTTTATATCCAACACCACCAAAACCAGATGAATCACCAAACTGTTCACAAATTGGTGTTTTAGGTGTGTTACCAGGAATTATAGGAAGTTTACAAGCAAACGAAACGATTAAAATTATTTTAGAAATAGGTGAGGTGTTAGCAAATATACTATTGATGTATGATACTTTAAGTATGCGTCAAATGCTATTAAAATTTGAAAAATCAGCAAATATAGAGATCACTGAATTAGAAAAAGATTACGACTTTTTCTGTGGAATACATACTATTGAAAATGAAATTACTTTAGATGAATTACAAAATAATATAGCTAAGTATAATTTATTAGACGTACGTGAAAATTGGGAACGTGAACAAAATTATATTAACGGACAACATATTCCATTAGGAGAATTACCACAACGTTTTAAAGAGTTAAAAACAGATAAACCACTTGTAGTGTATTGTAAATCAGGTATGCGAAGTAAAAGGGCGATAGCGTTTTTAGAAGATGAAAATTTAGGTATGAGTTTTGTAAACTTAAAAGGAGGTTTCATGTAATTATTTTTTTATAAAAGATATATAAAGAAATTTATCTTGTTCTAAATAAGTTATATATTTAGAGTGTAAAAAAATGTAAAGCTTGAAATTAATTAAACAGAAAAAATTATATTTTTCAGACGAAAAATCAGACAAAGTTTATGAAGTAGATTTATGCGAGAGTCAAGATTTATTTGTTGTAAACTTTAGGTACGGTAGAAGAGGTGCAAATTTAAGAGAAGGAACAAAAACAGTTTTTCCTGTATCTTATGAAGAAGCTCAAAAAACTTTTAATAGCTTAGTGGAAAGCAAGGAGAAGAAAGGGTATTCAGAAATCTTACAAGAGTCGATTAAAGTAGACGAAAGTTTACATAAAGACGAAAACACTGCAAGAAAAGAAACAATTTTAAAATACTTAGCGCAAGCAATAAAAGGTACCTATACAAGAAATTGGAAAGTATCTAAAATTATTGCAAGAGTAGGCGTTTTAAAAATTAGAGAAGCAATACCACAAATAGCTCAATTTATCCATTCTTTAGATGAATTTGAGCAGTACAATACAATTACTGTATTAGCAGAATTTAACCAATCTAATTACGTAGCAGAAATTCTAAAGGTTTTTAAAAACCATCACCTAAAAACAATTGTAGGTAGAGTAGCTTGTGCTTATATATTAAGATATGGAAGTGCTAAGGATAAACAAATAGTACATGCCGAGGTTGCTAAACACATTTCTGAAGAAGAAATAACACCTTTAGCTTTACAGTTTTTAGGAAAGAACAAAGAAAACCCAATGTTCTTATTTTATGCATATTTATATGCGTATGATAATGATACTTTAAGGGATGAATTATTTAAATTATTAGAAAAAGTTCCTTTAAAAGTAAACACATTTAAATCTATACGTTATATATATAGAGCGGCTTGCATAATAAATGATACACATTTTTTTGCGCTACTATCTAAACAAATAGCAATTGGTAAAGCAGGTTATACTTCTGATTACCCAAGTGTAAAAGGAGAATGGGTTTATGCTTTTGAAGAAAAGAAAAAACAAAATCCAGGAATAGCTTTTTCTGGTAAAACAAAAGATTACTTTACTAAAAATAGTTATAAATATATATATAACTTAAGTGTTGAAAATCAAGAAACCTATATTCAATATGCCACTGAAATACTATGTGTTTTAGATGATGATGAAGATCAGGTAACAGAGAGTGTAGAGCATGATTATGTATATAATCCCGCAACAAGAAATTACGATGTAGAAAAGAAGTGTTATCCTAAATACCATCAATTTTCTGCTTTAATGTATATTTTATATGGTAGCTCAAGTAGGTTTAAAGAGCAAAAGAATAAATGGTATTATATAGAAAGTACAACTAACGAAGTTGTAAGAGAAGAAATGTTGTCTAGTGTTTGGAATAAAAAACCAACTGAAGTATTATACATACTAGCAAATGCTAAAAGTACAATTGCAGTAGATTTTTGTTTACGTATAATAAAAGATAACTCTCACTTTTTAGAAAACCTATCTGACGAAATATTTTCAAAATTACTAGCTCATAAACATCCAAAGGTATTAGATTTAGTAACAGCATTGTTAGAAGAAAAATATGCAACAAGTCAACCAGAAGAAACTATTTTAATAACATTGTTATCATCTAAAAATGATAAAGCAGTCGAATTAGGTTTAAATTGGTTAAAGAAATACAAGACTTCTTATTTAATAAGTAGTTCTTTGGTTACAAAACTATTACTTACTGATGAGGTTTTAGTAATAGATTATTTAAGAGATGTATATCAAAAAAGTATAGCTTATAATACTATTTTATCAATAGATTATTTGCAAGAATTATTTAAAGAGTCGTCTAATTACTCGCTCGATTTTCTAATAGCAGTAAATTATTTAATAGGAAATACTTTATTTGGTAAATTATTGAGTGGTACTCCTGTTAAAGTAATCGTGGAATTAGCAGCTTCAAATTCTGTAACAAATAAATTATTCGCAATCAACTTAGCGAAACATAACGCTACGCCTGCTTATGATTTATTTAAAGAAAATTATAAAGAATATATAACGTCAGAAGAAGAAGTGTTAAGAAGTGCAGGTATTGAACTTTTAACACACTTTCCTGATAAATATTTAATAGAAAATAAACAAGATATCGTTAGTTTTTGTTTTTCTGAATACTCTGAAGTAAGGAAGGCAATTCGACCTACGGTTGATAGATTAACAAAATTAGATAGCGAGTTTAAGGATGGCTTATTAAAACAATTATTAGCATATATAACAGAAGATGAAAATTATGAAGGCTTGCATGAGAACTGTTATGAAACTTTAATACAGTTATACGGAGCTGATTTAAAAGAGTTATCAAAAGAAGGAATAATAACATTAGTGCTATCAAAATATGAATTTGCACAAAAGCTAGGAACTCCGATTTTTGAAAGTAGCATAAGCATGAGTGCTCTAAGTATGTCAGATTTAATACGTTTAGCTCACAGTGATGTGTTTTCTATAAGAACAGGATTACAAACTTACTTTAAAAATAACGTAGCTAGGGTAAATTACGAATTAGAAGAAGCATTGCCTATTTTTAATACCAATTGGCAAGATGTTATTGACTGGGGATGTGATTATTTTAGTGAACATATAGATGCCAAAAATTGGACTGTACAAATGTTATTATATGTATGTGATCATGTAAAAGAGCAAGTGCAATACTTAGGACGAAGTATGGCGGTAAAACATTTTTCAGAAGAAAAAGGACTGCCTTTACTCGTTAGCTTACAAGAGCACCCAGCAAAGAGTATGCAGTTTTTTACAACCAATTACTTAGATACGTATGCTTCAGATAATGTAGGGGTAATTTTAAAATTAGAAGATTACTTTAAAACGACCTTGTTTTACATTAACTCTAATAGAGCTACAAAGACCAGAGTATACTCTTTTTTAGAAAAAGAATCTAAAAAATATAAAGAAGTAGCTTTAATGACAGTACGAATTTTAAATACCATTTTAGATACCAAAACGGTTACTGATAAAGATAAAATTATAGATATATTATTAACTATTTCTGAAAAGCACTCAGATGTAGCAATACCATTATTAATTAAATAAAGTTAAGAAGAAAAATGAAATTTAATTTTAAATATAGTGGTAGCAGTAGTGTTAATAACAGTATGTCTTCTACAGGGGTTAGTTTTGCGCCAGATGTATTAAGAGAACCTACTTATTTTGTAGGAAGTTTAGATAAAAAGATTCCATTTAGAGAAGCTATTTCAACCTTACATAGCGTTGTTACAGCTGATTTTAATTTTAAACCTAAAGATAATACCGAATATTTAGCTTGGTTAAAGAGCCAAGAAGATATTTGGGTAGCAGAAGCAACAGCAGCATTAGCTGGTGTAAAAACAGACGTAAAAAATATTCAGGAACAATTAAAAAAATTACGTTCTAAGAGAGAAGAAGTTACAAAGCCCTTTTACGAAGCACAACGAAAATATTTTAAGTATTTATACACACGAGATTATGCAGCTTGGTTAGTGTTAGATCCGGTGATTACAGTACATCCTGATCAGGTATTTTTTGAATGTTTTAGTAAAGATGAATCTGTTTATGGAAAATTATCATGTGGTTATGATGTTTTTAACAACATAAGTGAGTTTAAATGTGGTACTACAAATATCGATTATTCAAAAACATTGTATAATGAGTTTCAAAAGATACGTAGTTATAAAGAAACAGAATTTAAAGTAGATCCTAAAGGCTTTGATGTAAGAACAACAGGAGAAGATATTTATAGAGAAGTTAAAATTGATTTGCCAGATAGTTGGGTGCGCGGTTTTTTACAAGTAAGTACAGCTATGACAAGTGATAAAGTATCATTTGATTTAGATGCTGTTGATATCGCTAATTTTATAACTGTATTAAAAAGATACAAAGAAAAAAAAGGGCCAAGAGCTATAAAATATATATTAAAACCTGGGCAACCTATTGTAGCTGTTTTTGAACCTTGGAATATAGAAATTACATGTTTAAAATCTATATATAAAGGTAATGAAGCCCATGAAATTAGAGTTTGGGGAAGAAGACGTATAACTATTTTAGAAAGACTATTGCCAATTACGAATAAGTTTACAGTTCATTTATTGGGTAGCGGTATGCCGTCTTTTTATATAGCACACTTGGCAAATGATATGTATTTTACATTAGGATTGTCTGGTTGGACAGCTAATGATTGGACGAAAACCACGAATTTAGATTTGCTTTCTCCAAGAGGGCAAGTACCTGCAACCACCATGCAGAGTATTTATTTAGCGTTGCGTAAAGATTGGTTTAATACGGAAGAAAGTTTAGCCAAGAATTTGGCTTTAGATAAAACGGTTGTACAGCAATCGTTACAAACTTTTACACAGGCAGGAAAAGTAGTGTACGATTTAAAAAACAACGTATACCGAATTAGAGAATTAAAGAAAGATGGAATTGATTTAGAATCGTTACGTTTTTCGAATGAAATAGATAAAACAGCGTATCAATTAATGGAGTCAGGAGCTGTTTCGGAGTTAGAAATAGAAAATGATAGTAATGTTATAAAGATATATGCCGTAGTGAGTGATAGTTATAGAACAAGTGTACATATTAACAATGATTTTCAAATCGTTGATGCTAAGTGTACTTGCAGTTATTATCATCAAAATAAAATGACAAAAGGACCTTGTGAGCATATTTTAGCAACAAGAATCACTTTTGATAAAAAATAATTAATATATTTAAACCTTGGTAGTAATAAGATAAAAACCTTGCAATTTGATTGGTGTATCGCCAATCTAGCTTACAGACACCGAACGCGTCACTGACTCGAACTTAACTTGTGAAATAGGTACTAGTGTACCGTTTCCGGTTATACTTCTTCGAAGTGAAACAGTACACTAGTACCTATTTCACTGGAGTTGTTCAATTCAGTCTTTAGAATTGTACGAAGGGAAAAAAACATACATCTTATTGCTACCTTTTTTTGTTATGGATAATTCAGCTACGAGAAGACAAGAAATTTACGATAAAATTAAAGAATCATCTAAAGATGAATTTATTCTTTCAGAAATGAAACGATTAGGTTTTTGGGGTGATAATGAAGTAGATTTCGAAAAAGCAAATGCATTTTTAAAAGAAGAAAGAGAGCTTTCAAGTAATTTAACAGCACTTGTTAAAAAAGAGAAATCTATAGAAGATACAGAAGCTTTTATTGCAAATAAGCATAAAGAAAGAAAGAAGTTATCTAAAGAGAAACAAAAAGAAACTGCGTTAAAGAGAGCGTTAATCCGTAAGGAAAAAGCAGCAAAGTGGCAGCAAACAAAAAAAGAAGAGATTGTTTATATAGGTGATGGATATTCTCATCAATTAAATGATACTGAAACGAACGTTGCAAGACTTAAAGAAAACGATTTACCAGTTTATGAGTCAGCAAAAGAGTTAGCTGAAGCTATGAAAATAACGGTGAATGAACTCCGATTTTTAGCCTTTTCTAGAAAAAATTCAAAGATTCATCATTACAAACGATTTAAAGTAGCAAAGAAATCGGGAGGATACCGATTAATTTCAGCTCCAATGCCTCGATTAAAAAGAGCACAACACTTTATTTTAGAAAATATTTTAAATAAAGTAACGGTTCACAAAAAGGCGCATGGTTGTGTAAAAGAACGATCTATTGTTAGTAATGCTGAAACTCATGTAAATAAAGCGGTAGTTATTAATCAAGATTTACAAAACTTTTTTCCATCAGTAACTTATAAAAGAATAAAAGGAGTTTTTAAATCACTAGGATATTCAGAGCAATTAGCAGTGATCTTTTCATTATTATGTTCCGAATCTAAAATTTTAGACCTTTCTTTATTAGGTGAAAATTATTTTACACAAAGAGGCGATCGATTTTTACCACAAGGATCTCCATGTAGTCCGGCGATAACAAATATTTTATGTAGTAAAATGGATTATCGATTAGATGGTTTGGCTACTAAATATGGTTTTATGTATTCTCGTTATGTAGATGATACTACTTTTTCAGGAAATCAAGAACAGTTTAAACATATTACAGCGATATTAAAATATTCTAAAAAAATTATTACAGAAGAAAATTTTAAGTTACACCCTGATAAGTTACGAATTATGAAACGTAATGAAAGGCAAGAGGTAACAGGTATTGTAGTTAATGAAAAACTGAATATAAATAAGAAATCATTAAAACGTTTTAGAGCTTTATTGTTTCAAATAGAAAAAGAAGGAATACAAGGAAAAACATGGAATGGAGGGCTTAATGTATTGGCTGAAATTGATGGTTATGCAAATTATATTTATCAAGTAGATAAGATAAAGGGGGCTAAGTATAAAAGTCAAGTAGGAGAAATCTTAAAAGCGCATTCTTATAAAGAGAATCATGCAGCAAAATATGCAAGTAATAGTACTGAAGCTACAAATGAACACAAAGTATCTAGCTTCTTTAAAAAAATAGTTTCTTTCTTTAAAAAATAATAATTAAAAACGATGCGTTTCCCCCTTACTAATAAAAAAGGGAAAGGCATCGTTATAATATTTATGGATTGGTAGACCATAAAGAGGCACCTTTAAGCATAGCTCTTCTAGGTAAATTTAAACCAGCTACAATTAATTCGGCAAAATCATCAGGCTGTAATACTTTTTCAGGATTACCATCTGTAATTCCTAATTCTAAAGACATATCTGAAGCGATAGTACTCGGAGTAAGCGTACAAACTCTAATATTGTTTTTACGAACCTCTTTCATTAATGATTCAGACATACCCATTACTGCAAATTTTGAAGCAGAATAAGCTGAGGTAGTTGCATTACCACTTAAACCAGCAGTAGAAGAAATATTAATAATATCACCTTCATTTTTTTCAATTAAATAAGGTAAAACCTCTTTGGTAACGTAATACATTCCCATTAAGTTAGTTTGTATAATCCGAGTCCAGTCTTCTACTTTCATGTCGTTAAAAGTGCCAAAAGCAGCAATACCAGCATTGTTTACTAAGATGTCAACAGTACCAAATGTAGTTATGATATCATGTATCCCTTTTTTAACTTGGTCGTAGTTACTAACATCAAAAATAGCATAAGTAGCTTGTACACCGTATGTTTTTAATTCTGTAACAGTACTACGTAAACGTTCTTCGTTTCGCCCAGTAATAGCAACATCTATTCCTTGTTTAGCAAAAGCAATTGCAGTAGCTTTTCCTAAACCTCTACTACCTCCTGTAATTATAGCTTTTTTGCCAGATAAATTTTCCATTTCTATATGATTTTATATTAAAAATATTATTTTTTTTCAAGCAATAAAATTATTAAAAGTAAAATACTATTTAGTAGTAAATAGGTATCTAATTTTTAAAGTATTCTAAGAAATGAGGTTTTTATAATAAATATTACAATTATACTGAATAACTAAGATCTTATAGTTTTACCTTTGAAAAAGTAATAATAAAGAGGCTAAATGTTAGATTATATAATAATTGGAGGAGCACAAGCAGGATTATCTATGGCTTACCATTTAAAAAAGATGGATAAGGACTTTTTAGTTCTAGATGGAGAAAAAGAAATTGGAGCTTCTTGGTTAAATCGATGGGATTCTTTAAAGCTATTCACACCAACAGAGTATAATCATTTACCAGGTTTAAAGTTTGATGCTCCAAAAGGACATTATCCAACTAAATTTGAAGTTAGTGATTATTTTAAAACGTATGTGGAAAAAAACAGTATTCCTGTGCAGTTAAATACCTTAGTTACATCGGTACGTAAAACAGAAAAAGGTTTTCATGTAACTTACAAAGAGGGGGAGGTTGAAGCCAAAAATGTAATTATTGCTACAGGTCCTTTTCATATTCCATATACACCTCCTTGTCATACTAAAATATCAGAGGGTATACTTCAAATGCATAGTAATTACTATAAAAGTGCTGCCCAACTAAAAGAAGGTGATGCATTGGTTGTAGGAGGCGGAGATTCTGGATATCAAATTTTAAATGAAATATCTAAAGATACTTCTAGAAAAGTTTATTTTTCTGGAGATACTACTGTTAAATCATTACCTCAGCAATTTTTAGGTAAAACATTATGGTGGTGGTTTACAATAATAGGGTTTTTAAGTTATAGTAAATATAGTTGGATAGGAAAAAAAATTAGTTCTTTTTCACAGCCAGTTATTGGAACTGATGTTAAAGAAATTCTTTCTAGAAAAAATGTGATTTGTGTAGGTAGAACAAAAGATGCATTAAATAATGACATTACATTTGAGAAGAGTAAAGTATCTTCAATAAAAAATATTATTTGGTCAACAGGGTACCGCCCAAATTTTAAATGGATTGAAGGTTTAGAATTAGATGAAAATAGCTATCCTAAAAACTACAGAGGTGTAAGTAATATTGAAGGTTTATATTTTATTGGTTTACCATGGATGTTTACTAGAGGCTCTGCAACCTTGGGTGGCGTATCTAAAGATGCCAGCTATTTAGCAGATATAATAAGTAAGAAATAAATTAGAAAAATTAACAATTACACTTTTGCGCTATGCAACAAACTACCAATACTATTTTAATGGTTCGTCCAGCTAGTTTTAGAATGAACGAACAAACAGCTGTAAATAATTATTATCAGCAAGAATTATCAGGTATGTTACCTGTTACAGTTAATGCAAAAGCACAGCAAGAGTTTGATGCGTTTGTAGTTAAATTAAAAGCTAAGGGAATAGAGGTTATCATTATTAATGATACCAAAGAACCAGATACACCAGATGCGTTGTTTCCTAATAACTGGATTTCTTTTCATGAGAATGGCGATGTAGCTATTTATCCTATGTTTGCAGAAAATAGACGTTTAGAGAAACGTGAAGATGTATTAGAAGCTTTAGAAGAAAAAGGCTTTGAAATAAAGAATGTAATAGATTATTCTAAAGCAGAGGAGGAAGGTTTTTTCTTAGAAGGTACTGGAAGTATGATTTTAGATCGTGCAAATAGAAAAGCTTATTGCGCTTTATCTCCTAGAGCAGAGGAAGAATTATTTATTGAGTTTTGTGAAGATTTTGAGTATACCCCAATAATTTTTATTGCTAACCAGACTGTAAATGAAAAAAGAGAAGCAATTTATCATACCAATGTAATGATGTGTATTGCAGAAACCTTTGCAATTGTTTGTTTAGAGGCAATAGATGATAAAAAAGAGAAGAAAGAGTTAATAAAACAATTAAAAAATGATAATAAAGAGGTTATCGCTATTACTGAAAAGCAAGTAGTACAGTTTGCTGGAAATATGCTACAAGTAAAAGGAAGAGAGGAGCAACGTTTTTTAATTATGAGCTCATCAGCGTATAATTCATTAACAAAAGACCAACTACAAAAAATAAAAAAACACAATCAAATTATTCATTCATCACTAGAGACTATTGAAACTTGTGGTGGCGGAAGTGCGCGTTGTATGATGGCTGAGGTATTTTTGAAAAAAAAATAAGAAGCTTTTTATACTAAAATAAATAAAAATATGTTTAACAATACAAATAAATTAAATTAACAGTAATGAAAAAAAATTTCCTTCTATTATTAGTTGTAGTATTAGCAACTTCTTGTGTATCTAAAAAAAAATATGTTCAATTAGAAGAACAGTATAAATCTACCAAAGGAGCGCTTCAAAAAACAGCCTTAGAAAAAGAGCAATTGGAAGCTAAGTTTTCGAAAATTGAAAAAAGAGTTGATAATTACAATCAAAAAATAAATTCTTTAAAAGGAATCAATTCAGGTTTACAAAAAGAGAATGATGTAAAATTAGATATGGTCGAAGGGGCAGTGATATCTAATTCTATGAAAGTAAAAATGCGTAAAACTTTAGCAAATGTAGATTCAGCTGAATTAGCAAAAGCTAAGACTTTAAAAGACTCTATGAATATAGCGGTTTCTTATAAGTTAAAAAAGTCAATAAACGTTGCTGATTTAGAAAACTCAGATGATATTAATGTAAGTATTGATAAAACTGTTGTAATGATATCTATTTCAGATAAAATGCTATTTAAAACAGCTAGTTACAATGTAAATAGTAAAGCATACAAAACACTTAAGAAATTAGCAGATATTATTAAGTCTGAGCCAAGTATGGATGTAATGATTGAAGGACATACTGATTCAAGAAAAATTCACAATGAAGTAATACAAGATAACTGGGATTTAAGTGTAAAACGTGCTACATCTATAGTTAGAATTTTAGAAAAGAGATATGGTATTGATGCAAGCAGATTAATAGCATCAGGTAGAGGTTCATCTTTACCTTTAGTAGATAATAAAACTAGTGCTAACAGGTCTAGAAATAGAAGAACAAAAATTGTTATTTTACCGAACTTAGATAAATTTTTTGGATTATTAGCTGAAGAGCAAGTAATTCAGCCATAAACTCATCGTATATAATAAAAAAAAGCCTTCGATTTTAGTCGAAGGCTTTTTTTTATTGGTAAGAATTTATAAAAATAAGAAGTTATTTAACTTAAAGCTTCTTTTAAAATAGTAACAGGGTGCTTTGCTATACGTTTTGTACCGTCAAATATTTGGTGTCGACAACTTGTGCCCGCAGCAATAATTTCTGTTTCACTACCGCAGTTTCTAACTTTAGGAAATAAAGTATCTTCACCAACCTGCATGCTTACTTTATAATGTTCTTTTTCATAGCCAAAAGAACCAGCCATACCACAGCAACCAGTATTCATAATAGTTACTTTATAATTATTAGGGATGTTTAAAACAGTAAATGAAGCATGTGTACTTGATAATGCTTTTTGATGACAATGCCCGTGAATTTTAAGTTCTTTTGACTTTGAAGTAAAAAGAGAAGTATCTATATTTTCTTTTTTATGTTCTGATGCTAAAAATTCTTCAATTGTAAAACAGTTCTTAGAAAGTTTTTTTGCAGCTATTTTATCATTTGCTATTCGTAAATATTCATCTCTAAAAGTTAAAATTGCTGATGGTTCTATTCCTATAAGAGGGGAGTCAGCAGTAATTAAATTTTTAAAAATAGTAACGTTTTTATTTGCAATTTCTTTTGCTTCCTTTAAAAAACCTTTTGAAATATAACTACGCCCACTTTCTTCATGATTAATAGATCTTACTTCGTAGCCTAATTTTTCTAAAACGATTACAGCATCTTTACCTATTTCAGCATCATAAAAATTGGTAAATTCATCATTAAATAAATAAATTGTTTTTTTTGAAGACTGCTGGTTTTCACTTGAAGTAATGTTTTTGTTTTTTAACCAAGCAGCTAAAGTTTGTTTAGCTAATTTAGGAACCGTACGTTCTGTAGCAACACCCATTACTTTTTTAGCTATAAGTGTGTTGGTGAAAAAGTTTGTTATTGTAGGAACTTTACTTCCTAGTTTGTTATATTTTGCATTATTAGCAAATAATTTACTCCTAAAAGAATAGCCATTAGTTTCTTGATATTGATATAGAAACTCTGCTTTCATAGCAGCAATATCTACATTACTTGGGCATTCAGTAGCACAGGCTTTACAACTTAAACATAAATCTAAAACTTGTTTTAATTCTTCAGAATCAAATTTATTTTCAGCAGTATTATTTGTTAATACTTCACGTAGCATATTTGCTCTTGCACGTGTTGTTTCTTTCTCGTTTCTAGTAGCTCTATAACTTGGGCATAAAGTTCCGCCAGCTTCAGGAGATTTTCTACAATCACCAGATCCGTTACATTTTTCAGCCAATTTTAAAATACCTTCGCTTTCAGAAAAATCTTGAATGGTTTTTATGATAGGTTCGTTTCTGTCTACTTCATAACGTAAACTTTTATCCATCGGAAAAGCATCTGTAATTTTCCCTTTATTAAATACATTGTTAGGATCGAAAGCCTTTTTTATTCTACGCAATAATTGATAGTTTTTATCACCTATCATTAACGGGATAAATTCTGCACGTACAATTCCGTCTCCATGCTCACCACTAAATGAACCTTTATATTTTTTCACTAATTGAGCTGTTTCTGTTGTTATTTTTCTAAACAACACAACATCTTCTTGTTTCTTTAAATTTAAAATAGGGCGCAAGTGTAATTCACCAGCACCGGCGTGTGCATAATACACAGCATCTTGCTGGTATTTATCCATAATCTGAGTAAATTCCTCAATATACTCAGGTAAATCTTTTAGTGCAACAGCGGTATCTTCAATACATGCAACAGCTTTCATATCACCTACAATATTACCTAATAAGCCTAAACCAGCTTTTCGTAAATAATGCACTTTAGCAATATCTTCTCCATAAACTTTCGGGTAATGATATCCAAAATTATTGATTTTTAAGTCTTCTATTAATTTATCAGCTTGTATTTCGGCCTCTTCAATAGTATCTGCAGAAACTTCTAACATTAATACAGCTTCTGGATCACCTTGTAAAAAGAATCTGTTTTTAGCTTGTTCGCGATTATTCTTGGTACAATCTAAAATTACTTTATCCATTAATTCACAAGCATATAGTTTGTGATTCATAGCAGTAACCGTTGCTTTTAAACTTTCGTTAACACTTGTAAAATGCGGACAAACCATAATACTGTGCGTAGGAGGTAGGTCGTCTAACTGTATTGTAATTGCTGTTGAAAAAACTAAAGTACCTTCACTACCTGATAAGAATTTGGCAGGGTTAATTGTCGTTTCGTTTCCGCCAAATAAATCAGATGTTAAAAACTCATCTACAGCATAACCTGTATTTCTTCTATGAATTTCAGGTTTTGGAAATTCGTTTATTATTTCTTGTCGTATAACTTCTTGAGAAAGTTCTTTGTAAATTGCTTTATAAATGTTTCCTTCTAAAGAGTTTTCTATCTTTTTTTGTTTGAATTCTTGCGAAGTGATTTCAGAAAAGGTAACATCACTTCCGTCAGATAATAGTCCTTCAATAGTTATTACTTTATCACGTGTAACGCCATAACGAATTGATGTGCTTCCTGAAGAGTTATTACCGACCATTCCACCAATCATACAACGATTAGAGGTTGAGGTATTAGGTCCAAAAAACAATCCGAAAGGTTTTAAAAACCTATTTAAGTCATCACGAATAATACCTGGGGCAACAGTAATGGTTTTATTTTGCTCATCAAAAGCTAATATATCAGTAAAGTATTTAGAAACGTCTACTACAATTCCGTCACCAACACATTGTCCTGCTAGTGAAGTTCCAGCTGTTCTTGGAATTAAAGTAATGTTGTTTTTAGCAGCAAAAGCAATTAATACTTTAATATCTTTTGCATTTTTAGGATAGGCAACTGCTAATGGAATCTTACGATATACTGAGGCATCAGTAGCATATAAAGTTTTATGTAAATTATCAAAAAACAATTCACCTTTTAGGTTTTTTTCTAATGCTGATAATTGTGTGTCTTGTATCATTTTTCTATTATTCAATAGGGATATTCCTTTTAAAACAGGTGTCAAAACAAATAAAAGTATCGGTACCTGCTACACCGTTTATTAAATGAACGTTATCGTATAATATTTTTTGTAAATGCTCATTATCTCTGGCGTAAATTAATATGAAAATAGCATAGTTACCAGATACAAAATTACATTCGGTAATTTCAGGTATTTCCTCTAATTTTTTCATAACATCTTTTGCAAATCGTGCTTCACGTAAGCGAATACCAGTGTATGATTTTGTTTTATAACCTAGTTTATTTTCATCTAAAATAAATTCAGCATTTTGAATAACTTCCGCTTCGGTAAGTTTCTTTATTCGTTGATGTACAAGCGAATTAGATACTTTTAGTTCTTCAGCAATTTGCGAATAAGCCTTTCTTGCATCAGAACGTAATTTTGATAAAATTTGCTGGTCTATATAATCAAATTTATTTTTCAAAAGAATAGTTTTGTTATGTTTTTATCAGAAATTAGCCTAATTTAATGTAAAGGTAATCTCTTTTGCAAAAAAATATAGCCGAACATGTAGATATTCGACTATATAATTTAATATTAAGCATTTATTTGTGCTAAACATTTTTGAATGGTTTCATCTTGCATATCGTCATACCATTTCATTAATTTATAAACAGGTTCTCCTAAATCTTTTTCAAATAATGATTGATTTGAGGAGCCATCATACTCACGTTTTGCATCATTAGTACCTAAATTTGAAGCGAAAATTCCTGCAGCACTTACGGGTAAAAAATCTTCATAAACCATAGGTTCTATAGTTAAATATCCGTCTTTTAATAATTGATTTACATCTGTTTTAGTATACGCTTTATTTTTAGCTATACTTTTTACTTTATTGCTAGTGAAGTAATGAAAATAGGCTAGTTTTTCTAATTGCAATTCATTGTAGTTGTCAGGAAAAGCTTTAAAATTTTCTTTTAATAATTGATTGTATTCAGCGGCATTTTCAGCAGTTGGTGACCCACCAATTGCTTTACGTGTTTTACCTAATAACTCATTATATAAATCTAGTCCTTTTTGGGTTACTGCTACACCACGTTGTTCAATCTCACCAAAACGAGCTTTGTGTTCTCCAGTTTTTCCATTTTCAACACTATTTTTAAAAGTTACTTTTTCAGTTAACGCTTTAAAACTAGTTTGGCGTAATAAAATTGGACATTTTCTTGTAGGTGGGCCTTCTATATTATCTTTTGGAGGAATACTACGAGCTTCCATACTTGCTTGTACTTTATCTATATCTAGAGATCTAGGTGTTAGGTGGTTTATGTGAGGGCCTTTAAAAGCAACTACATCAGCAATTAACCTGTGTTGAGTCAATAAAGCTTCGTATACTTCATTATCTACCGTAGCAGTATCATGCCATCTAAAAGTTTCTAATGCTTCTTGAACAAAAGTTTCAGCATTTTCTTTATTTAATCCACCTTCTTTTTCAGATTTTTCAATTAATTGTAATGCTTTTTCTGTAAAAATAGTACGGTTTTCTAAAATAGTTTCAACATTATCACGAAGCTGATCATCATCAATTAAGTCTAAACGTAATAAAGAGGTGAAAACTCTAAAAGGAGCTTGATTAAGCGCTGTATTCTCAATAGCTCTAAATGCTGTAGAGTGTACAGGAACACCAGCTGGTGCTAAATCATAGTAACCAACAGGAAACATTCCCATAACTTTAAATAGACGTCTTATTGTAAATAGCTCTTGTGGTTTTCCTAAACGGATTGCACCATGACGCTCCATATTTAGCCGAGTAATTTCTCCAGTATTTGTTAATTGCTCTTTAATTTCTTTCGATTCTGAAAGAACATTGTTATTAATATCATGAACCAAATTAAGCAATTCACCGTAAAGAGGTACTTCGTCTTTGTACATGTTAGACATAATCGTAGAAAAACGATTACGAATATATTCAGGAGATACAAATGCTTTTGTAGACTCATTAAAATTAGTTGCTATATTTTTCGAAGACATACTGTATTTAATTTTACTACGAAATAAGTGAATTTAATTGTTTTTTTACTTAAAAAAGATAAAATTTACTTTTAAAATAGTTTTTTTATGTTTGTATGGTTTTTAAAAAGCTTTTTTTAAATTTTAAAAAACAACTTTAATTAAAAATGAGTTTTAAAAAAATCAATTTGACTTTGTTGTTAAATAAAAACTGTTTAGAATCTTAAAAAACGTTTTTTATGTATTAAAAGCTACAAAATAAATAAGGTATTGTTATTTTTTTCGTTAGCCAATGCAAAATTATATGCTGGTTTTATAGCAGGTTTAGTTGATAAGTTTTTTGAAGATACAGATATGAAAAAGGTGGTGTTAATATTTATACTATTTTAAATTATAGTAGATGTTATATTTGTAAAATATAAACAAAGTTGAAATAGAAGCTCAACTAATTTATTTAAATATTTGTTCTATAGAAGTTAGTAGTAAAAATGTACATAATTAACTACCTGTTTTTTAAGTATAGTGGCGCAATTTTTATTATAAGTTTAAGCATTACTGATATCAAAATGGCAAGAAAGTAACAAACGAAGTTTATGAGAACCATTAACTTGTTAAAAAAAGGTTTCGACTGCGCTCAATCAGATACTCCTCAAGGAGTTTTAATTAAAATATAGGTAATTATTTATTGCCCTTTCTCTCTATATTAAAAATCCCCCAAAAATGAATTCATTTTTGGGGGATTTAAACTTATTAATATTAAAATGTTATTTTATAAATTATGTTTATTAGTAATTATATGTAAAATCTGTAATTACTGGATTATGATCTGAAATATCTCCATTGTATACTAATCCACGCGCTTGAAGAGAAGATATTCTCATTATTGGATTTCCGTTAGGTAGCTTATGAACTTTACTATATAATATGTAATCTAATACTTTATTATAAGTACGATCAGCGTCAGCATGTGTATGGTACGTATTTTTAACTACTGTGTTGCTAAATGAATAAGTACCATCTGCCCCTGGTTGCAATGTCAAATTTACTTGTGCATCTAAAAACCTCACCATGGTGCTTTTTTCAAGGTCGGTTTCAATATTCATGTCTCCAAGATATATAACAGGCTCAGATATTGGTATTTTTAAACCCGATTTAAATTCTCTCATTTCAAGAAACTGGTTTCTTCTAACAACTGATGCAGGATAGCCTACTTGTTCTGAATTTGTATGTGTGTTAAAAAAATGAAATAATTCTCCATCTTTTCTTATTGCTGCATAGGTAACTCCTTTATTAGCGTATCCTTCATATGTATCTATTATTTTCGAATTCCAAGCATGTTCAGCTTTTTTTTCAATAGGGTATTTACTAAAAATTACAAGTCCACCATTAGTATAGAGAGGACTGGTAGCGGGAGTTCCACAATCTCCTGAGATCTTATCGTCACAAACTAGTCCTAAGAGTCTAGTTCTATGCGGGTATAATTTCTGGAATTCTACAGTATTAAAGAGATAGGTTTCTATGCTCTGATTAAATCCTTCTTGAATAGCAAGAACATCTGGAGCGTCTCCTTTTCGTTCTAGGTCTAAAAGTGCGCGATTTAAAGCTCGCGCTCTATCCTGTTCTGCATAACCAGTTCCGCTTTTTCCGAAGAAAAGAGCAGCAGCTGGTAATTGAAAAACATTGTAGCTCATTACTTTTAAATTAACTGTTTTATTTTGTTGTCTTGCACTTGTGTTTAAAGGTTCAACAATATCGTTATCTTCTTCTACTTGGCAAGAACCAAAAGTTATTAGTGATAACATAATTACTAGTGACTTACTTAAAGTCAGATTTTTAATTTGGAAGGATTTTTTCATCTTAAAGTTATTTTAATTTAGATTAAATATTAATAAGGATTACAAGAACGCATTGTTAAGAAGGATATTGCAGTTTTTTTTGTTTTAACATAACCTTAACATTCTGAGCTGAATAAGATTTTAATCAGTGTTCAACCCTTTTACCTGGCATAGCCTTATGCTTTTTTTATTTAATAGCATATTGATATGATTAAATATAGGCCCTTACTGATCTGACAATCGAATGATTAAAACTATTAATCTTCATTGTAGATTTTTTATCAGGAATACTATAGCTTCCACGATAAATTTTAATAATGCCTTCTGTGAAGTGTATAATGAAGTTGCATTTTTAATTGAAGAGTGTATTATTGATGATGATGATTTTGCTATTTAGAATTGAGTTTTTTTAATCTTCCAAATACCTGAGAATTGTAAAGAGTTCCAACTAGGTAACTATGTTGTTAAAATATTTTAGCAATTATTATTGTGATGAAAACCCCTATTGAATAGAAAAAAGCTAAGTAGAACAGTTTTTTATGAGTTTTCGAACTTTGTATTTTTTTATAATTTTTATAAGCTATTATCACTGTTATAAACGGACAAATTAAAAATAAGAAAAATGCTCCTAATGAAGCTAAAGCTGTCCACAAATTTAAAATACTTGTAATGATTAGCAATAGTACAGATATATAACAAAAGTATATAAATGATATTTGTTTTTTTGTTGATTGGGTTTCTTTTGTTATTTCAATCTTTTTCATTTTTTATAAACTTACATGGTAATAAATAACAATGTTATTTTGTAGAAAAAATAATTTATTGATACTTAAGTGTAAAAAAGGGGAATAGTTTTGCTTTTGTATCTATTTTTAGGGTTTTAGTTACACTTAATAAATCTCTATTTCTATTGGTTGTATAATTTATAAGTCAGCATAAATGTTATTGTATTTTTTAGTGATCATGCTTGTGGTTTTCACCATTCATATGTTTAACCTTGTCTCTTAATTGTTCTAATGTTTCTACTCCAAATTGAACTCTTTCTTTGTCTGTGATTTTGGTTGTGTCAATTTTAGCAAGAACCCAAGGTTTATTATACGCTTCTTTATAAAATTGGGTTCCATAAATTTGAGGATCTCCTATACTCAATAAATATCTGTCTGTTATTTCAGCTAAAGGCAATTTATTAATTGTGCTATCTAATTTAATAGCCTCTTTCATTAAAGTTATTGTTTTTAGGTAACTAATTGAATCATTTCCGCTTTTGAAAATCATTGAAGCATTCATATAGTCATTTGCAGTTTTTATTTCATTCGAGTTTAAAATAACATCAACTCTTTTTCTCCTAAGACTGTCTTTTTTAATGATTTCTAACCAAGTTATAGTATGATTTTTTTTATCGTTCTGATCATTTTTATAAATTTCAATTAATTCAGGGTTATCAATTTTAATATTTTGATTTTCTGATTCCTGTTTGTTTTTTGTTTTACAGCTGAAAACTATAATGATTAAAATTAGAATATAGGTATATTTCATGTGGTTTGACTCAATTGCGTTTAATATTTTTTTTCTACTAGTTATGTTATTAATAGAATTATACCAGATTATCTATCTAAAAAATCTTGATAAGCCTCTTGACTTATTGCTTTTCCTAGTGTATCTAATTCTTGATAGTTACCTTCTTTTATCACTGGTTTATTGCTTACATAATCATATACAAATGTTCCGTTTTTAGAAATGGTACCAAAACCTTTATTAAAAACAAAATGTACATATTGATTGTTAGAAGTATTAAAAATATGTTTACCATTTTCGAACTGCTTTGAGTTACCATCTAACATATTGGTTAAAGTATAAGCAAAATCACTTTGTGCACTAAAATTATTTACTGTAATACCTGTTTTAGCTAATGCACCACCTAACCAAACCATTGGGATCTGAAATTTTTTAGGAGAATTAAAATATCCTTTGTGTTTTGGTAGCGGATGTCCGTGATCAGACATAATTACGATTAAGGTATTATTCCACCAAGGTTGTTTTTTAGCATCTTCAACAAACTTACCAATAGCTTTGTCAGTATACGCTTGGGCACTCTTATATAAGTTTTCTTGAGAGTCTTTTCCAAATTTATACTCATCAGGAAACTCGTAAGGTTCATGACTTGTAAGTGTTAATCCGATTTCGAAAAAAGGCTGTTTTAAAGTTGGTTCAGATAAATCTTTCATAAAGCGATCTAAAAAAATATGATCGTGAGCTCCCCATTTAGAATTCCAATTCTCTTTATCAAACTCAGTTCCGTCAACAATTCTATCAATATCACCATTTCGTAAATAAGTAATCATATTCCCAAAATTACTATCACCACCATAATAAAAACCAGTGTAATAGCCCAATTTTTTCATTTCTCGGGTAAGCATAGGTAGTGATTTAGATTTATTAGGCATTTTCATGATACTCTTAGTTGGTTGCGGATAATAACCACTTAAAATAGCAGGTACTCCTTTATCGGTTCTATCGCCATTACCATAAAAATTAGTAAATAAAATTCCCTCTTTAGCTAGTTTATTTAGATTTTCAGTAACATTTGGTTCGCCTCCCAAAACACCAACAGACTTAGCGGAAAGACTTTCCCAAACAATTAAAATAACGTTAGGTTTTTTTGTTTTTAAAATTGAATCTGAACCGATTAAAAGTTGATTTCTAGTTTTATTGATAATACTTTTCGCTGTATCAGTTTTGTAATGTTCATACGGGTTTTTGTCGTCTATTTTGTGAGCTAAAGTGTTGGCGAAATTCCAAATAAAGTTTACAGCAGCATGGTTAGCAAACATTTTTGTAGAAAAATATACATTACTTTGGTTAATGGGAATATTCCCAAAACCACCTCTAATCGGAATAATTAAAGCACCAATTATTATAAGAAAAATAGGAGCTTCTAAAAATGTACCTTTAGTTAAATGAACATTAATTTTATTTAAAATTTTATTAAAAAAATATATAACAAAAAGGGAAATAACAATCAAAATTAAGACACCTCCAATAAGTTGCGTTGTAGAAACTGATGCTAGCATTATTTTAGGATTATTAATGTAGCTTACTAATGTAGAATCGATACGAACTCCCCATGATTTATATAGAATGATATCAATTAACATAAATAGATTAACACCAAAAATAACGAGGAAAGTATACCCTTTTATTAAGTTAATAATAATTTTTTTTGGAATCCATATTGAGAAAAGAATAATTAGAAATGGAATTGCGGCTAAGTAAGCAGCAAAAGAAAAATCTAACTGAATTCCATATAAAAAAGTTTTAAGTGTTGTAACAAAACCTAGCTCGGAGGTCTTATCAAAATAATAAGATAAAAATAAAAAACGTGCAAATATAAAATAAGCAACCCACAAAAAGTAGTACGTAATATTAAATAGTAGTCTGTTTTTAAAACTGTTCATTAGGGTGGTTTTATAAAGCGTTATTCAGTAACTTTTAATCGTGCTTTGGCAGTAACTGAAATGTTAGAATAATCATTAATTAAATGTTTTAAATAACCAGCAATAGCAATCATTGCAGCGTTATCGGTAGTGTATTCAAATTTAGGAACATAGGTTGTCCATCCCCAATGCTTTTCAGCTAAAGCTAAACGTTTTCTAATCTCAGAATTTGCAGAAACTCCACCAGCAATAGCTATGTGTTTTATGTTGGTTTGCTTAACGGTATTTTTCAATTTTTCCATTAATATTTCAGCAATAGTATGCTGAATAGAAGCACAAATATCATGTAGATTTTCTTTAATGAAATCAGGGTTTTCTTTTACATTACGTTGTGTAAAACGTAAAATGCCTGTTTTTAAGCCACTAAAACTAAATTGTAAATCACCTACTTTTGGTTTTGTAAATTGAAATGCTTTAGGATTTCCTAATTGCGCATATTTATCAATTAAAGGGCCACCAGGATAAGGTAAACCTAATATTTTTGCAGATTTATCAAAAGCTTCACCAACGGCATCATCAATGGTTTCACCTAAGATTTCCATTTCAAAATGATTGGTAACCTTAACAATTTGAGTGTGTCCTCCACTAATGGTTAAACATACAAACGGAAAAGGAGGTTTTTTAGAGTCTTCTTCTTCAATAAAATGAGCTAAAATATGCGCTTGCATATGATTTATATCTATTAGTGGAATGTTTAAACCTAAAGCTAAAGATTTAGCAAAAGAAGTACCTACCAATAACGACCCCATTAAACCAGGGCCACGTGTAAAAGCAATAGCATTTAAATCGTGTTTAGTAATATTTGCTTGCTCAATAGCTTGTTGTACTACGGGAACAATGTTTTGTTGATGTGCTCGTGAGGCTAATTCTGGTACAACACCACCGTATTTAGCATGTATCTCTTGGTTTGCAACAACATTACTTAATACTTTACCATTATAAATTACCGAAGCACTTGTATCATCACAAGAGCTTTCTATTCCTAATATGTAGCTTTCTTTTTTACTCAAAATATATGGTCTTAAGTTGCAAAAATATTGATATTGCGTTAGAATTTCGTTAAAATTGATATTTCTTTAAAATAAGGCAACATTTTTGCAGTTAGCTGATTACATTTGTTAGTAAGTAAAGATAAAGGAGATCATCAGAAAAATAGTTAAAATAATATGGAAATGGTTAAAGTACTTGCTGCTTTTTTTACTCTTGCTTATTGTTTTATTATCACTACCTGTTGTTCAAAGTAAATTAGCGGCGCAGGCAACTAATTGGGTAAATAAAGAATATAACACTAATATCGTTGTAAAAAAAGTTGATTTATCTTGGTTGTTAAGTGTTCAGTTAAAAGAAATTGAAATTAGAGACCATCATAATGATACGCTTATTTTTATTCAAAACTTAAGTACTTCACTATTAAATGCAAAGCGAGTATTAGATAATAATGTTAATTTAGGGGAAGCTTCTTTAACCGGAACTTATTTTAATATGAAAACCTATAAGGGAGAGAAGAATGATAATTTGTCTATTTTTATTGAGAGTTTTGATAGCGATAAACCAAAAGATAGTTTGTCAGGACCTTTTCTTTTAAATAGTGATAAGATTACACTTACTAATTTAACGTATAAGTTATTTAATGAAAATAAAAAAGAACCATTACAGTTTGCTGCATATAGTGCAAGTGGAACTTTACTCAATTTTTCAATAAAAGGGCCCGATGTTACTCTTAAATTAAGAGAAATGTCTTTTACAGAGAATAGAGGTATTCATGTAACTAATTTATCTACAAACTTTGTGTATACCAAAAAGTATATGCAGTTTTATGAAACTGTATTAGAAACAGATAATGATTCTAAAGTTGAAGGTGATATAAAGTTAACCTATAAACGAAAAGACCTAGTTCACTTTAATGATAAAGTAAATATTAAGGCTTCATTTTTAAAAAGCGCACTCTCAATAAAAGATTTAACAAAGCTTTACAAGGAATTAAGCGGAAACGATATTTTATACTTTACAGGAAATATTAATGGTGTTTTAAATAATTTTAGTGCTGATAATATTAAAATTCATTCTAAAAAAGGAATGAAAATTATTGGAAATATGGGATTTGTTAATGCGATTAAAACAAGTAGAGGTTTTGTTTTTGATGCAGATTTAGATAATGTTACGGCAAATTATTTTCAATTAAAAAATGTATTTCCAAATTTATTGGGTAAAACATTACCGTCAGAATTTCAGCGATTGGGTAATTTTACGCTTCAAGGAATTGTAAGAGTAACGCCTGAGCAGATGGATGCTACTGTTTCAGTAAATTCAGAAATTGGTACTACAATCTCTGATCTTCAGTTAACAAATATAGATACTATTGATGAAGCAATTTATACAGGAGAAGTTGAGTTTAAAAACTTTGATTTAGGAATATTTGCAAACGATCCGCTTTTAGGAAAAATTTCATTAAAAGCGGATGTGAATGGAAGTGGATTTAATGTAGATAATGTAAATACAGTTATTATAGGGAAAGTTAGTAGCCTAGGTTTTAATAAGTATGATTATAAGGATTTAAACGTTAATGGTCAGTTTCAAAACAAAAAATTTGATGGCTTATTAATTTCGGAAGATGATAATTTTAAATTGAAATTTGAAGGTTTAGCTGACTTCTCATCAGCAGTAAATAAATTTGATTTTATAGCGAACATTGCTAAGGTTGATTTAAAAAAGACAAACCTTTTTACGCGTGATAGTATTGCTGAGTTAAGAGGGAATATTAATTTAAACATTTCAGGAAATACGTTTGATGATATTGTCGGTAAAGCAACATTTAAAAACTTAGTATATACAAATCAAAAACAAGATTATTTATTTAAAAAATTTGAGATAAAATCATCAGTAAAAGACAGTATAAAAAAAATAGAATTTAATTCAGAAGATATTGTTAAAGGGCACTTAAAAGGTAAATTTACTTTTAATGAATTAATACCAATTACACAAAATGCATTAGGAAGCGTTTATACAAATTATCGACCACATGAAGTAGCACCAAATCAGTTCTTAGAATTTGATTTTTCTATCTACAACAAGATTATAGATGTTTTTTTACCAGAAATTTCTATTGGTAATAGTACAAGATTAAAAGGACGAATTAATTCAGATAAAAAAGCATTAAAACTAACTTTTACATCACCAGAAGTAGAAGCATATAAAAATGTTATAGAAAATGTAGTGTTAAGGATGGATACTAAGAATCCGTTATATAATACGCATTTAACAGCAAGTAAAATTAATACGAAGTATTATAATATAGAAAAGTTAAATCTATTAAACAGAACCCAAAATGACACACTGTATTTTAAATCAGTTTTTAAAGGAGGTAAAGACTATTCAGAAAGTTTTAATTTAGATTTTTATTATACGATTAACGAATTACAAAAATCGGTTGTAGGTATTCAAAAATCAACACTTAATTATAAAGGGTTTGATTGGGTTATAAATAAAAAACAAGATAAGAATCATAAAGTAGTACTTGATTTAAAGAAAAATAATTTTGCAATAAGTCCATTTGTATTTGAATCAGGAAAGCAAAAAATTAAATTCAAAGGAATTGTTAGAGACAGTACTTATAAAGATTTGCAAGCCAATTTTAATAAAGTAAAATTAGAAAGTTTTTTACCTCTTATAGATAATTTAAATTTGAAAGGAGATTTAAGTGGGGTTGTAGATTTTAAACAAGAAGGTGCTAAATTAGCACCAAAAGGAAATTTATTAATTGAAGAGTTTCAAATAAATGATTTTTCTCAAGGAGATTTAGCATTAAATATTACAGGAGATAACTCTTATAAAAAATATGATGTTAACCTTTCTTTAATTAGTGAAAAAGCGAAAAATATTTCTGCGACAGGTGGGGTAGATTTTTCAGGAAAGAGACCAACGGTTGATTTGAATGTGTTTTTGAAGGAATATGAAATCGCAGCATTTAGCCCATTGGGAGAAAATGTTTTAAATAAACTTAGAGGTAAAGTTACAGGGGATTTTACCGCAAAAGGATTTTTAAATAATCCTGATTTTCAAGGAGTATTAAACTTTGAAGAAGCAGGTTTAACTTTTCCTTATTTAAATATTGATTTTGATTTAAAAGGTAATACAAGTATTGTTTTAGATAAACAGCAGTTTAAGTTAGGTAATATTCTTTTAGAAGATACAAAACATAATACTCAAGGAGTTTTATCAGGCTACATAGCACATCAAAACTTTAAAGAATGGTATCTTAAATTAGATATTGATACCAAAAATTTATTGGTTTTAGATACTAAAGAGTCTGAGGGGTCATCGTATTATGGAACTGGTTTTTTAGATGGAAATGCAGAAATTAGGGGGCTTACCAATAATTTAGATATTGTCATTGAAGGTAAAACAAATAAAGGAACTGTGTTTGTAATACCTTTAAATGATGTAAAAACAATAGATAATTACAAGTTAATACGTTTTAAGACAGGTAAGCCAGAAGATGAAGAGTTAAATAAATACGTAAAAGATATTAAAGGTTTAGATTTAAAAATAAATTTAGAAGTAACAAAAGATGCAGTAGCCCAAGTGGTAATTGATAAAGTTTCAGGAAGCGAATTAAAAGGAAGTGGAGAAGGGAATTTACGAATAGATATAAATACACTTGGAAAGTTTAAAATGTACGGTGATTTTGAAATTGACAAAGGATTATACAATTTTAAATATGCAGGGATATCTAAACCGTTTATTGTTCAAAAAGGAGGTTCAATTTCTTGGAACGGAGATCCATATAATGCAGAACTAGCTTTAACAGCAATATATAAAACAAAAGCAAACCCAGCACAATTACTAGATAACATTAATTCGAATCGAAAAATTCCAATTGATTTATATACAAAAATTACAGGGGGGTTATTTAATTCAAAACAAGAGTTTGATATAAAAATTCCGAATGCAAATTCAACGGTTGCATCAGAATTAGAGTTTATTTTAAATGGAAACGATTTGAATACCAAAATGCAACACTTTTCATTTTTACTAGCTTTTGGTACTTTTTATAATGAAGATGCTATTGGTAATAGTGCAGCATCAGGTTTAACAGGTACAGCGTCTGAAATAGCCTCGAGTATTTTAACAAACATGTTAAACAGTAAAGGAAATAAATTTCAACTTGGATTAGGATATACGCAAGGAGATAATGGAAATGTTAACGATTTACGGTCTGATGATCAAGTAGATTTTTCTGTGTCAACACAATTTGGTGATAGAGTCCTAGTAAATGGTAAACTAGGGGTTCCTGTAGGGGCAAACACACAAACAAGTGTTGTTGGTGAGTTAAAGGTAGAGGTGTTATTAAATGAAGAAGGTAACCTAAGAGCTAATGTCTTTAACCGACAAAATGAGGTGCAATATTCAACAGAAGAAGAAGGGTATACACAAGGTATTGGTCTTTCATATCAAGTTAATTTTAATAACTTATCTGAACTTGGTGAAAAAATAGGTCTGAAGAAAAAAAATAAAAAAATAAAAAAAGACACTTTAAAACTTAGAAAAAAGAAGTTAATAAAGTTTAAAACAAGAGAAAAAAAGAATTAGATGAACAGAACAAATAAAGATTATGTAGTAATCATGCTAAAAGGAATGGCAATGGGAGCTGCCGATGTAGTTCCTGGTGTTTCTGGAGGAACAATCGCTTTTATTTCAGGTATTTATGAAGAGTTGCTAAGTTCAATTAGTAACGTTAATTTAAGTTTGTTTAAAACTTTAAAAAAGGATGGAATAAAAGCTGCTTGGAAACAATTAAACGGTAACTTTTTAGCATCACTTTTTATCGGTATTTTTATAAGTATTGTTTCTTTAGCAAAAGTAATTTCATGGTTGTTAGAAAGCCATCCAATATTATTATGGTCTTTTTTCTTTGGCTTAGTCTTAGCAAGTGTTATTTATATAGCAAAACAAATTACAAGGTGGAACTATATAGTAGTGTTGTTACTGCTTTTTGGAGCTGTTTTAGCATATTATATCACCACTTTAAACCCTATTGTGTCAGAAAATTCATCAACACTCTTTATGTTTTTTGCAGGTGCAATAGCTATATGCGCAATGATTTTACCAGGTATTTCAGGTTCTTTTATTTTAGTGCTTTTAGGAGCTTACAAACCTGTGTTAACTGCAATAAATAATAGAGATTTTACGACGATAGCAGCAGTAGGTTTAGGAGCTATTTTAGGTTTGTTATCTTTTTCTCGAATTTTAAAATATTTGTTTACTAACTATAAAAATTATACACTAGCAGTTTTAACAGGCTTTATTATTGGTTCATTAAACAAAATATGGCCATGGAAAAAAGTACTAACATTTAGAACAAATTCTCATGGAGAACAGGTGCCTTTTAATGAGTTATCAGTATCACCTTTTGCATACGAAGGAGATCCAAAACTTATTTATGCTTCTTTATTAATAGTTGCTGGATTTGCATTAATTTTAGTGCTCGAAAAATTGGCTGTAAAAAAATAAGCAGCATCTTTTAAGACTTATATATTCTATAAAATGTATAACCAACGTACACTATTACAAAAAACAACTCTTTTTTTTAAGGGGTTAGTTATGGGGGCAGCGAATAAAGTACCAGGGGTTTCTGGAGGTATGGTTGCATTTGTAATGGGGTTTTACAAAGAACTTATTTTTTCTTTTCAAAGAATAAATAGAAAAGCTTTTAAGTTACTTTTTAAAGGGCGATTTAAAAGTTTTGCAGAGTATATTAATTTACCTTTTTTAATCCTAGTTATGCTAGGAAGTATGTTTAGTTATTTTAGTGTTTCTTTAATTTTAGATTATTTTTTAAAAAATTACGAGCTATATGTTTGGGCATGGTTTTTCGGAATGATTATCGGTTCAATTTATTATATATCAAAAGATTTTAATGACTGGAAGGCTAAAAATATGATAGCTTTAATAATTGGAGCTTCTTTAGGGATAGCTATTAGTTTTATGACTCCAGCAAAAGAAAATGATAATTTATGGTTTGTCTTTGTTTGTGGTATTATTGGGGTTTCAGGAATGACTTTACCTGGTTTTTCAGGTTCGTTTATTTTAATATTATTAGGTAATTATGTTTTATTATTAGTTGATAGCGTAAATGTGTTAAGTAGCGTTGTGACAAGTCTTTTATCTGGTGATTTTGAAGTATTAAAAGATCAAGTGAAAATTAGGTATTTAAAAATTATAACAATTTTTACTTTAGGGTCGGCCTTTGGATTAGTATCTATGTCGCATATTTTAGGTTATGTTTTAAAAAGATGGAACCAAATAGTTACAGCGCTTATAATTGGTTTTATTACAGGCTCTTTGGGTATTGTTTGGCCTTGGAAAAAAACAATTTATAAAGTAAATAACGAATCGTTTTTATTTGATCAAAAAGGAAATAAAATTGTTGAAAATTATGAACGATTTATTCCTGATTTTTCATCGCAAGAAACTTGGGCTTCTATTGGTTTTATTGTTTTTGGTACTGCTTTAATTTTAATAATAGATTTTTATGGGGAAAAAAGAAAATAAACATGTTTATGCTTTAGTAGGAAGAAATATTTCCTATTCATTTTCAAAGGGATATTTTACTGAAAAATTTAAAGAATTAGAACTTAAAAATAGCGAGTATATTAACTTCGATATTCAGTCAATAAAAGAACTTTCTTTAAAGATAGAAGATTACAAAAAAGATTTAAAAGGAATGAACGTAACTATTCCTTATAAATTAGATGTCTTTAATTATTTAGATAAAATAGATAAAACAGCACAAAAAGTAGGGGCTGTAAACACTATAAAAATATCTAAAAAAGGAAAGTTAAAAGGATTTAATACTGATGTTTATGGTTTTAAAAAATCATTAAAACCTTTATTACAAGAACATCATAAAAGAGCATTAATTTTAGGTACAGGTGGTGCTTCAAAAGCAGTAGCTTTTGTGTTAAAAAAATTAGAGATTAAATATAAATTTGTTTCGAGAAACCCTATAGATAAGAAACAAATTTCATACAAAGATTTAAATAATGAACTTATAGCATCGCATCATGTAATAATTAATTGTACACCTTTAGGTACGCATCCTAATATTAATGACTGTCCTGATATTCCTTATCAATTTATATCAAAAAAACATTTATTATTCGATTTAATATACAACCCAGCTGAGACCTCTTTTTTAAGAAAAGGAAAAGAAAATGGAGCAACAGTAAAAAATGGACTAGAAATGTTAGAAAAACAAGCAGAAAAAGCCTGGAAAATATGGAATGATAAATAGTAAAGGTAATTTAAAAATAAAATTTGGTATTCTATAAGAATCCGTATCTTTATAAACTATAACTAAACTAAATAGGAACTTAAACATTGTAGATATGTTAGAAAATAACGAGGAAAAATTGCAACAACCAATTATCGAAGAAACTGCCGTAGTGATTAAAGAAATTGAGAAAGCAGTGAGTGAAGTAGAGAATGAAGTAGCTAATGAAGCTGAAAAGGTAGATGAAAAGCATGAAATAAAAATGCTTGATTATGCCGCTATGGAGTTGGAAACATTGGTGGATGAATTAAGAAAGTTATTAGGAAGTCATCAAATACAACAATTAAAAGCGAATGTAGATTCTCTTAAAAATGCATTTAACACCAAATTCGGAGCATTATTGGCCGAAAAAAAAGAAGCCTTTTTAGCAGAAGGAGGAAACTCTATAGATTTTCAATTTTCTAGTCCTATAAAATCAGAATACAATAAGTTATTAGGTGAGTATAAAGAAAAAAGAGATGCTTATTATGGTCAGTTAGAAAAACAATTAAAAGAAAATTTAGATAAAAGAAATGGTTTAATTGATGAGTTAAAAGCATTAATTGTAAATGCTGACCCTAAAACCATGTATAACGATTTCCAAGAAATTCAAAAAAAGTGGAGAACGATAGGGGCGGTGCCAAAAACAAAGTATAATGATACATGGAAAATATACCATCACCATGTAGAACGTTTTTATGATTTATTACATTTAAATAAAGATTTTAGAGAACTAGACTTTAAACATAATTTAGAAGAGAAGCTAAAGTTAATTAGTCGTGCAGAAGCTTTAAATGAAGTAGCAGATGTAAATGTAGCATTTAAAGATCTACAAGATTTACATCGTTTGTGGAAAGAAGAGATAGGGCCTGTTGGAAAAGAACACAGAGAAGATGTATGGGATAAGTTTAGTGAGGCTACAAAGAAAATACATGATAAACGTCACCAGTATTTTAAAGAATTAAAATCGAAGTATCAAGAAATGATTGATGCGAAGTTAGCTGTAGTCGAAGAAATTAATGCATTTGACACATCAAATAATAAATCACACAACGACTGGCAAAACAGCATTGTAGAGTTAGAAAAGCTACGTGAAAAATATTTTGATATAGGTAAGTTGCCTTATAATAAAAGCGAAGTAGTTTGGCAGCAATTTAAAAGTGCAACTAAAAAGTTTAACAGCTCAAAAAATGTTTTTTATAAGGGAGAAAAAAGTGCTCAAAATGATAACCTGAAAAGTAAAATTGCATTAATTGAGCTTGCTGAAAGTATAAAAGATAGTGATGATTGGCAGGAAGCAACGAATACGATGAAACGTATTCAATCTGATTGGAAAAAAATAGGGCACGTACCAAGAAAGTTTTCTGATGATATTTGGAAGCGTTTTAAAAGTGCCTGTAATTACTATTTTGATAGATTACATGCTCAGAAAAATGAACAGAATAAAGAACAAGTAGCTATTGTTGAGGCAAAAAAAGAATTTGTAGAAGAAATGAAAGTTTCTGAAAACTTAACTTTAGAAGATATTAAAGAACGTATTGCTAAGTGGAGAGCATTAGGAGTATTGCCAAGAAACGGACGCCATTTAGAAGAAAAATTTAATAAAGCTGTTGATGTCCATTTAGGAAACTTAAACATGAGTAAAAGCGACATTGAAATGATGAAGTTTAAAAATGTTGTAGAATCGTACTTAGCACAAGAAGATCATAAAAAACTAGATAACGAGCAGTATTTTATTCGTAAAAAAATAGATGAGACTGTTAAAGATATGCAACAACTAGAAAATAATTTAGGTTTTTTCTCAAACGCTAAAGATGATAATCCTTTAGTTGTAAATGTTCGCAAAGGAATTCAAGAATTTAAAGATCAATTAGATGTTTGGAAAGCGAAGTTGACTTACATTAAAAAATTAAATTATTAGTTTGATAATTGATGTAAATTAAAAAAAACTCGAATCATCTGATTCGAGTTTTTTGTGTTTGATAGTTGAGGTTTTTGCTAACATTTTATGTCTTAGTATTCCGCAGGGTGTTAAGAATTTTGTTAGCCTTTTATTTATATTTTTTATCAATAAATTTTGAATTTAAAAGCCTAGCTACTGCCATGTAGCTTGGTTTAAAATATATTTTACTTCCAATACTATATTTCTTTTTCCCCTCTTTTGTTGCATTCGTGCCAAGATCAACAACAAGCATGTCAGAGGTTATTCCAACGAATTCTAATTCTTTATCAATAAAATCAATATCGTTTTGATCAACATCTAACAACCCAAAATCAAGAATAGCTTTAAGTGAAGTTTCATTGACATTTTCTTCATTGAAATCTGCAGATTGCCCAATATTTGCATGACTTATTATGCCGTCTGGCACAATTTTTTTATCTTCAAGTTCAATGATGTTAGCGCTAAATTCAAAAGTGTCTACTGACAGTTCTTTAAACTGTTTGTTATCTAATGGACTGACTCCAAAAAACACAGCTTCTCCAACTCGAAAATGATTAATATCTTTGGGAATCGTTTTATTCTCAATAAGTGGCAAAGTGATAGATGTACCACCAGAAACATATTTCAAATCCTTATTAAATTTAGCAGAGATTAGTTCTTGATAAAGTGATAGTTGTAGTAATTTATCATATGAAGGTTCAACGCCATACATGCAGCCTAAATTTGAACCAATACCGATAACTTCAATACTCGGAAGTTGAAAAATACTTTCATAAAAACTTATTAACTCAGTTCTTTTTACACCTTCGCGTAATTCACCAAGTTCAATCATTATTATAATTTGGTGAATTTTATCAGCCTTTTTAGCTGCTTGGTTTAAAGCCAAAATAGTAGAGAAAGAACTGTTCAGAGAAATATCTGCGTACTTTACAATATCATCTGCATACATTTTTGCAGGAGGTTTAATGTAAATTGTTCGCATTTTAGGATTAACCATTTTTAAGTTTTTCAAACTGGTTAGTCTTGAATCTCCAATAGAATCAATTCTATCGATTACTTCATCAGTAAGTACCTGCTTTAGAAATTCTTTGTCTCCTGAAAAAACTTTGGTAATTAGACTCCAAGAAATATTATGTACATCAAAATAAGCACTTAAATACTTGATGTTGCCTTGAATTTTTTTAGTGTGAATTATTAACTCAGCCATAAGTTATTTCTTTAATCTCATTTCTAGGTAAGGATTTGTAAAACCTAATTTTTCATAGAGGTGTTTAGCAGGGTTGTTAGCTTCTACGTGAAGAGCAATATCCCCTTTTGAATAATCAATAGCTTTTTGCATTAACGTTCTCCCTAAGCCTTTACCTCTTTGGTTTTTATGTGTTGCGATGTAAACAAGAATATTTTCTGGAATATAACCCCCCATTCCTGTCTCATTAATTACAGTTGCCCCCAAAATTTGATTGTTTTCTTTAATAAGCATAGTGAATCCTCCAGGAGAAGTAAATTCCTTTATTGAGTAATTTATGGCTTTTTGAATGTCTTTTTTAGAATCACCGTATTGTTCAAGATTATCATATAAAAAATCGATTACTTCATTTTTTTCTAACTCATTTGGTTTGTTTACCACACTAAATATTTTTGTTTCAATCATAAATTAATTCGTTTTTAAATAATATAATAAAACTTAGGAGATGACCAAATTAATAGGTTTTTAATGACAAGTAACTATTCGTTTGAATGAATTTGTATTCAACGTTAGTGAAGCTGTCTAAGATAAGTTAAAAATCAAATCAAATTTAGCGTAATAAAAAAGCTCTCGGAAACGAGAGCTTTTAAAATATATTTAAAGAAAAAATTTAAACAAATAAGTTGTCTATCTTTTCTTTTTCTTCTTGTGCTAAAGCAGCGTCTATTAAAATACGACCACTATGCTCATCTATTGTAATTTTCTTACGGTTAGCAATTTCTAACTGTACTTGAGGCGGAATTGTAAAGAAAGAACCACCAGCAGCACCACGTTCAATAGCAACAACAGCTAATCCGTTTCTTACTTTAGAACGAATTCTATTATAAGCAGCTAATAAATGATCGTCAATAGATTCTGCATACTCTACTGATTTTTCTTTTAGTAACTTTTCTTCTTTTTCAGTTTCTTTTAAAATAGCATCAAGCTCATTTTTCTTGTGAGTTAAATGACTTTCTTGCTTTTTTAATTTTCCTTTACTAGTATCAATAACTTCGTTCTTCTGAGCTATCTTAACTTTAAATTCTTTAATTCTCTTTTCAGATAATTCAATTTCTAATTCTTGAAACTCAATTTCTTTTGTTAAAGAATCAAACTCACGATTGTTACGAACATTTTTTTGTTGTTCTTCGTATTTAGCAATTAATGTTTTAGATTCGGTAATTGCTAATTTTTTATTACTAATATCAGTATCTAAACTACTAGATTCTTCTTTTAACTTAGAAAGTCTTGTGTTTAATCCGGCAACTTCATCTTCTAAATCTTCAACTTCTAAAGGTAATTCACCACGAACGTTTCTGATTTCGTCAATTCTAGAATCGATTAACTGTAAATCGTATAACGCTCTTAATTTTTCTTCTACCGTTACTTCTTTTTTTGCCATCTGTTATATATAGTGTATTGGATTTGTACTTTTTTCACTTAAAATAATTGCAAAAGTACTAAATTTTTTACGAAGATAATCAATCAAAAGATTTTTTGTAAACTGTTCACTTTCATAATGTCCAACATCTGTAAGTAATATTCTTTTTTCAGCTTTAAAAAACTCATGATATTTAAAATCAGCACTAATATAAGCATCTGCATTCATATTTATAGCATTTTTTATAGCAAAGCTACCAGAGCCTCCTAAAACAGCAACACTTTTAATAGGCTTTTCTAATAAATCAGAATACCTAACACAATCTGTCTTAAATATTTTCTTTACAAAAGTTAAAAAATCTTTTTCTTTCATTGGGGTTGTAAATTCACCAATCATTCCCATTCCTATGTTTTGGTGACTATTATCTAGTGTAATTACTTCATAAGCAACTTCTTCATAAGGGTGAGAATTAAACAATGTTTTAAGTATCTTTCCTTCCAGATAACTATTAAAAGTTACTGATATACATGTTTCTTCTTTAAATATTAATTCACCCTTTTTACCTACTGTAGGATTAGACTTTTCATTACCTAAATAACTTTCTTTTCCAGAAACATTAAAAGAACAGTTACTGTAGTTACCAATGTTACCAGCACCAGCTTCAAAAAGATTTGTTCGTAAATTATCTGCGTTAGCCAACGGAACATAAGTGGTAAGTTTTTTTATAATACCTTTTTTAGGAATTAATGTTTTACAATTTTGTAAGCCTAAAACTTCACACATTTTAGCAGAAACACCATTGTTTACATTATCTAAAGCAGTATGAGTAGCGTAAATTGCAATATTATTTTGAATAGCTTTTAAAACAACTCTTTCAACGTAATTGTTTCCATTTATTTTTTTTAAACCACTAAAAATAATCGGGTGAAAGCTTACAATTAAATTACAATTTTCGGCAATAGCTTCATCAATTGTTTCTTCTAAAGTATCAAGAGTAACTAAAACTCCAGTTACATTAGTCGTATAATTTCCTATAAGTAATCCTACATTATCAAAATCTTCAGCATAAGATAACGGTGCTAGTTTTTCAATATAATTTGTAACGTCTTTTATTTGCATTTTTATAGTTTATAAGGATACTTCAAAGTTACTAAAACTTGTTATTACGACGAAAAATGACAATGTAATCTATTAAGTTTTAAAGATTGCTTGATTTTGGCTGCGTTATCGAAATAATTTTTACTTTTGATGCAATGAAATTATTTCGATTTTTATTGTTTCCGTTTGCTATTGCATACGATATTATTACTACAGTTCGTAATAAGTTTTTTGATATAGGTATTTTAAAATCAACCTCTTTTAATATTCCAGTTATTGCTGTTGGAAATTTAAGCGTAGGCGGAACAGGGAAATCACCACAAATAGAATATCTAATTCGATTATTAAAAGAACACTACAGAGTTGCTGTTTTAAGTCGCGGTTATAAACGAAAAACAAAAGGTTTTCAAGTTGTAAACGCTAACCATTCTGCCAAAGATGTTGGTGATGAGCCTTTGCAGTTTTATAAAAAATTTAAAAATGAAGTTACGGTTGCTGTTGATGCTGATAGAACTAACGGGATAGAAGAGTTATTAAAAAGAAAAGTAGCCCCACAAATAGTTTTATTAGACGATGCTTATCAGCATAGAAAAGTAAAAGCGAGTCATTATATTTTATTAACAAAGTATGATGATTTGTATACAGATGATTTTATTTTGCCTGTAGGTAATTTAAGAGAGGGGAAAAGAGGGGCAGATCGAGCAAATATAATAGTAGTTACTAAATGCCCTGAAGATTTATCAGAAATAAGAAAACAAGAAGTAAGAAATAAGATACGACTTAAAGCGAATCAACAATTATTTTTTACTATAATTTCTTATGATGAGAACTTAAAAGGGACAGATTTAGAACTTACAGTTTCTGATTTAAAAGAAAAAGAAGTATTGCTGGTTACAGGAATTGCAAACCCAAATTCATTATTACAGTTTTTGGATAAAAACGAAATTAATTATAAGCACTTAAAGTATCCAGATCATTATGATTTTACTGAAAGTGATATAAATAAAATAGAAAAAGAATTTCAAGAACTACCACAATTGAATAAGATAATAGTGACTACTGAAAAAGATTATATGCGTTTAGAAGGTAAGGTTGAAAATGTATCGTATATCTCAATTAAAAGTGAGTTTTTGCATGAAGGAGAATTATTTGATGAATTAATAGTTAATAGTATAAATAGATAGTGCTATTATCTTGGTATTATTTTTGAATAACATAAATTGAAAAAAAATAAATATAATGAGAAATTTTGTTTTAAATTTAATCTTGTGTCTAGTATGTAGTGTTTCTTTTTCACAAAAAACGGCTATGGCTAAAGAGAAAGAAAGTGTAAAATGGGAAGCGTCTTTTGATGTGGCTATTGAAAAGGCTAAAAATGAGAATAAACCTATTTTAATTTTCTTTACAGGTTCAGATTGGTGTCCACCATGTAAGCAAGTAGATAGAACATTATTTCATGCGGATAAATTTAAAGATTTTTCAGAGGCAAATTTAGTGCTTTATAAAGCCGATTTTCCTAGAAATAGATATCTTATTTCTTCAGAAGTAAAAAAAGAAAATAGTAAACTACAATATAAGTATAGGATACATGCTTTTCCTACAGTAGTTATGATAAATACTGCCGGAGATGTTTTAGGAAAGAAAAAGGGAGCTTATATGCCAAAGGATTATTATACTTTTTTTGAAGAAATTATAAAGAATAATTAAAAAGAAAACGAAGCTTTTTAGCTTCGTTTTCTTTTTAAGATAGTTTTAAAATGTTTTTTTAGCTGCTGCACTAATCTGTTTAATATCTTGCTCATCTTTTCGAGGGCAAATTAATAGTGTATCACCTTTTTCTACAATAATATAATCACTCAACCCTTGAATGATTACTTTCTTGCCGCTTTCAGTACGAACCATGTTTCCGTTAGCATCCCTAAAAATAGTTTCAGCACCAACAACAGCATTTTCTTGTGAATCTTTATTTAGTTTATTATATAAAGATCCCCAAGTACCTAGATCATTCCACCCAAAATCTACAGGTAAAATATGTACGTTGTTAGAGCGTTCCATAATTCCGTAATCAATAGAAATGTTTTCACATTTGGCATAATTGTTTTTTATGAAATCATCTTCAAAATCAGTATTGTAAACGTTATTTCCATCATCTAAAACGTTTAACATCTGTGGTAAATGTTTTTTAAAAGCGTTTAATATACTTTTAGTTGACCAAATAAAAATACCCGCATTCCATAAGTAATCACCACTAGCTAAAAATTGCTTAGCAGTTTGAAGATTAGGTTTTTCTGTAAAGTTTTTTACTTTTTTTATATCTGAAGAGTTTTCTTCAAATTTAATGTATCCATAACCTGTATTAGGTGAGTTGGGTTGAATACCTAAAGTCATTAAATTATCATTATTAGCAGATGCCTCAAAAGATGTTTTAATATTTTTTAAAAATTCAGTTTCGTTTTCAATCCAATGATCAGATGGCGCAACTAGCATTACTGCATCTGAATTCAGATTATGAATTTTTAAAGCAGCATATAAAATACAAGGAGCAGTGTTGCGCATTGTAGGTTCTAATAATAATTGCTTCTTTGTGGTTTTGGGTAGTTGCTCTAACACTAACTTTTCATAACGTTCATTAGTGGCAATTAATATGTTTTCAGACGGGATTAATTGATTAATTCTGTTAAAAGTACGTTGAATTAGTGATTCACCTGTACCTAACATGTCATGAAATTGCTTAGGATATTCTTCGGTGCTTACTGGCCAAAATCTTGAACCAACACCACCTGCCATAATTACTGCGTAATAGTTCTTATTCATAATAATTAATTATAATTCCTAAAGAATAGGAGTTTTATTTATATGTTTGAAGCTGTTAACTTCACTTCTGCATTTTGATTAAAAAGATACACTCGATTGTTCATTAAATTTAAACATTCATAACGAGTTCTACGTTTATTGCCTCTTTTATATAATGTGTCTTTAAATTGAAATACAGTTCCGTTTGGTATCTCAAATATAAAGCTTTTTCCACTTTCAGCTTTTCCACCTCGTAAAGCTAAAGATAAATTAACATCGGTATCAGTACTTGCTTTAGGATTTTTAAAATAATTAGCTAGGTAGGGAAGAATTTCATTAGGGTAAATGTCTGGTCGTAAAAAAGGTAACATTAAGTGTTGAAAAACTGTTTTCCAGTGTTTTCCATGAGGTTGTACTCTTCCAAATTTTTTATGCGTAACATGGTGTGCAATTTCATGAACTAGTGTTAGTAAGAACTGGTATTCATTTAAGTTATTGTTAACCGTTATTTGTGTTTGTCCATTCGGAAAAGTCCGAAAATCACCATGTTTGGTCTCTCGTTGATTTACAATTTTAAGATTAATCTTATGTTCATTAATTAAATATTCAACTAATGGAATTGCTTTTTCTGGAATATATTTTATAAGTGTTTTGTACAAAGAAAAATGTAGATTATTTTATGGAGTAGAACTAGATACTTGCAATACTTTTCCGTTATAAAATTTATTTCCTGTTAACGAAAAGTCAAAAATGTAATTAGCCATTTCTTTAGCAGATAAAGGAGCTACATAACCAGGGAAAGCTTCTTCTAGCATTTCGGTTTGCACAGCGCCTAAAGCTAAAACGTTGAATGCTATTTGTTGCTCCTTGTATTCTTCAGCTAATAATTCAGATAATGTTATAACGGCACCTTTAGCAGAACTGTAAGCAGCTAAACCAGGAAATTTCATACTTCCTTGAATTCCTCCCATAGAACTAACAGTAACGACATGGCTTCCTTTTGTAAGAAACGGAATTAATAACCTTGTTAATTCAGCAACAGCAAAAACATTTACTTTATATACTTCTTCAAAATCAACTGTCGTTAAATCAGTAAAAGGTTTGTTAATTAGTTTTCCCGCATTGTTTATTAAAACATCTACAGTTTTCCATTCTTTTTTAATGAAAGTAGTTGCTTTTTTTAAATCTTCATTATTAGATAAGTCAACAGATATCGTAGTAATATTCTTATGATTTATTTTTTTTAAAGGCTCAGTATTTCTCGATAATGCTAAAACGTTATGCCCTTCGTTAGCAAACTGTTGTGCTAATTCAAAACCAATACCTCTACTGGTTCCTGTAATTACAATATTCTTCATTTAATAGGATAAATTAAAGAAGCAATCTACTCAATTTTTTCATACATTTATAGTTCTAATTAAATTTTTTATAATGAAGAAAATCAATTTTTTACTTGCTTTTTTATTAGTTGTAACCTATTCTTTTGGTCAGCGTACATATATTTTATGTGGAAAGTTAATAGATACAAAGTCAGGAAAAGTTCAGGCAAAAAAAACCATTGTAGTTAATGGAAATAAAATCACAAAGGTTTTTGATGGGTATATAATGCCTAGAGATAAAACTTCAAAAACAATTGATTTACGAGATAAAGTTGTGATGCCTGGATTGATTGATATGCATGTGCACATAGAACAAGAGTTTGATAGAAAAACAAGGTTGAATAGATATGTTTTAAATGAAGCTGATGTAGCTTTTAACTCAGTTGGTTTTGCCAAAACAACGTTGTTAAATGGATTTACAACAGTAAGAGATTTAGGAGGGAGCGGCGTAAATATTTCGATAGCAAAGGCGATTGCTTCAGGAAAAATACCTGGACCAAGAGTTTTTACAGCAGGAAAATCATTAGCAACTACGGGAGGTCATGCAGATCCAACAAATGGTAGCAGTAGAAAATTAGTAGGAAATCCTGGGCCAAAAGAAGGAGTCGTTAATAGTGTAGAGGATGCTAAAAAAGCAGTACGTCAACGTTATAAAAATGGTGCAGATTGTATTAAAATTACTGCGACTGGAGGAGTATTAAGTGTAGCTAAATCAGGAGATAATCCACAGTTTACGATAGAAGAGATAAAAGCTATTTGTGATACCGCTAAAGATTACGGGATGCATGTTGCTGCTCATGCACATGGTGATGAAGGAATGAGGCGTGCAATTATTGGGGGTGTAAAAACAATTGAGCATGGTACTTATATGAGTGATGAGACAATGGAGTTGATGAAAAAACACAATGCTTTTTTAGTGCCTACTATTACAGCAGGAAAAGAAGTTGAAGAGAAAGCTAAAATAAAAGGGTTTTATCCAGATATCGTTGTGCCGAAAGCATTAGCTGTTGGTCCACAAATTCAAGGAACATTTGCAAGAGCATATAAAAAAGGAGTAGGTATTGCTTTTGGTACAGATGCAGGAGTTTTTAAGCATGGGAATAACGGAAAAGAATTTGGTTATATGGTAGAAGTAGGTATGCCGGCTATGGAAACCATACAAGCGGCAACAATTACAAATGCCAAAATTTTAAAAATGGAAGATGAAATTGGTCAGGTTGAAAAAGGTTTTTTTGCTGATATTATAGCTGTTAATGATGATCCAACCAAAAATATACATACAATGGAAAATGTTGTTTTTGTTATGAAAAACGGAATTGTTTATAAGAAAAAATAGTTGTGAAATATGTAACGAAACAAGAAATTAAACAACTAATATATAGACATTAATTATAAAGTTATATACTATGAAACAATTGTTTATTTCTCGTAATTACTTTTTTGTTTTTGGAATTCCATTACTATTAATATCAACACTTTTTTTAGTAGTAAACTCATCATTTTTTATAGAGTACCCAAAAGAATTATCAATAGGTATTACATTAGATTTACTGATAACAATTCCGTTTGTTTATTTTTTAATTATTAGAAAAAAGGAAATTCCTAAAATCACTGTTGTTAGTTTATTTGTAATAGGAATTGTAATTGTTAGTATAATTATTCCAAAAGAACATCAGGCGCTATTATCACAAATAAAAACGTTTATTTTACCTGCTGTTGAATTAGGAGTATTTAGTTTTTTAATTTTTAAAGCAAGAAAAATTATTCAAGAATTTAAAAAACAACATAGCAATCATTTAGTGTTTTATAATGCGATGCAACAAGCTGTTAGTGCTGTTTTTCCAAATAAAATAGGAGAACTGTTAGCAACTGAGATTTCTGTTATTTATTATGGGTTTTTAGCTTGGAAAAAGAGAATGTTAAAAGAAAATGAATTTTCTTATCATAAAAATGGAACTTCTGTATCAATTATTATGGGGTTGATATTAGTTGTTTTAATAGAAACAATTGCTGTTCACGCATTGGTGCAAAAATGGAATGTTATTGTTGCTTGGTTGTTAACTGTTTTAAGTATTTACACATGTTTACAGTTGTTTTCTTTAATGCGTTCTCTATCGAAAATCCCTATTGAAGTTGATTTAATAAATAAAATATTAACTTTAAAATATGGCTTTTTTGGTGAAGCAGTAATTCCTTTCGAAAATATAAAGGGTGTTGATTTAACAGAAAAGGATTTACCAACTGATAAAAGTATTATTCCTTTTTCTCCTCTAGGTAATTTAGATACTCATAATATAGTTCTTCATTTAAATAAAAAAGCAGTTTTTAAGAGTTTCTATGGAATGCAAAAAACATACATTTCTATTGCCTTTTTTGTAGATAAAAAACATCAATTTAAGAAAGTTATAGAGGATGTAAGTTTTAATCAAAAATAACATGTTGATATGCACCTATATCTGGATTTAAAGATCGGTTTATGCCTAAGATGTCTTCTGATATAGATGACGCTCTAGCTTTATTAATAGCATCGCTTTCTTCTCCGATAATAAACTCATTTTTAGAAACATCCTTAAAATGAGGGTTGCCGTTTAAAATAATATTTTGATAATGTGTTGTATCATCAAATTTCATTTCAACATTATCAGTAAAAGAATTATTGAAATCATTAAATTGAATCATTGAACTTTCAATATTGTAGTTAAATAAGTCACTACCTACTTTGTCTAAAATAAATTCAATATTATTATTTCCGTTAATAATACAATTTGTAAAATTAGCAGCTATTAAATCTCTTGTTAACGTTATTTCTTTATTGTTGTCATTTATATAACTAAAATGATTGTTTACTAAAACAGTTGGTAATTGTCGTAAACTATTGTTCCAGTAATTAGCAAAAGTTGAATGTGTAAAGTTGTAAGTACCTCCAAAAGTACAAGCTAAAGATGATTGCCCGGTATCACCGATAACAATATTTTCACCTTTAATATTGGTGTTTCTTCCTAAGATACCATAGTTAGCACTATTATAAATTTCAGAATTTTTTATCGTAAGAGTAGGAGAGGTGAGTGCCCCTATGCTATCGACTAAAATACCAACAACTCCATTTTTTATTAATGTATGATTAATCTCATTTTCTTTACTACCTGCAATCATCCAAATAGTTCCCCATTGCCCAGGTATTTTACTAAAACGATGTTCTAGCCTGTCTCCTTCAAAAGTAACTTTATCGTTAAGAGTTCCGTTAACTTTTAAACTTCCTTTTTTATCAACTATTAATCCTGAGTTTTTATGAAAATAAATTTTGGCGCCAGCATTAATTGTTAATGTTTTATCTGAAGGAACAGCTGCATAGCCATAAATAACATACGGTTTTTCATTTGTAAAGATAAGCTCAGTATCTGTTAAAAAACGACCTTGTATTTTAGAATCCTTACCATCTATAGTTAAGGTTTCAATTCCCATACTGTTTTTTGAAGGGAATATGAAATTTGCATCTTGTACTAAAGTAACTAAATTTACATTTTGTTGATTATTTCCGTTGTCAAATAATATTTTATCTATGTGTAGCGGATCTGTAACAGTACTAAAATTAATAGTAGTTTCTATGAAAACATAAATACTGTCATTTGCTAAAATATCAATATCTCTAAAGTTTTTACCAGAAAGACCATCAACATTTAAGCGATAATTAGAGTTGATTCCATTATCTAATTTTATTTCAGGAATTGTAATTGCTTTGCTGCTTCTGTTGTATACCTTTAAATTATAAGTAGCTGAACCTATATTAGAAAAAATAGTATCTAAAAACACGGTGTCTTTAGAAAATTCAAGTTTTCCAAAATTAGGAACCGTGTTAAAATCTTTTCTACACGAACTAACAGCAATTAAGATAATAATAGATAAAATTTGAAGGGAGTATCTCATATGTAAAAATAATGTTAGTTCGTTTAATCAATATTTAAAAGGCTAAGATATTATTTCTTAACTAATTCGATTTCAAATAATTTAGACCAATGTTTTCCTGTAACAAACAAACGGTTATTTTCGTTGTCATAGGCTATCCCGTTTAAAACATCATCTTGGTCAACTAATTTTTGTGTTTTTTCCATCTCTTTAACTAATTCAGTTAAATTAATAATTCCCTCAACAACTCCATTATCAGGATTAATAATTGCAATTAAAGGTTTTTGCCAATAATTTGCATAAATTTTTCCATTAATCCATTCTAATTCATTTAAGCTTTTTAAAGAAACTTTATTGGTATAAGCCTGTATAGCTCTTTTTTCTTTTTGATTTTTAATATCTAAAAACCAAATTTTATTTGATCCATCAGATTTTATTAACTCATTATTACCATGTGTTAATCCCCAACCTTCATTGCTACGGTTGTAGTTAAACTCATTAATTTGTTTAAAATTTTCTAAATCATAAACAAAACCTTTACGTGCTTGCCATGTTAACCAATAAATTTTATTGTTAACTATCGACATTCCTTCACCAAAATATTTTTTATCTAAAGCAATTTTTTGTAAAACCTCTCCGGTTTTTAAATCAACCTTTCTTAAAGAAGACTCACCTCTACGACCTGTTGTTTCATATAAAAAACCATCTTTATATTCTAGTCCTTGCGTATATGCTTTATCATCATGCGGGAAGGTGTTTATAATTTTAAAACCATAAAGAGTCGGAGCATCTTTGGCAAATACTTCGATTGAATTACTTATTTTTTTAGATTTTTGAGGGTAAAAAGCCAATGCTGTAACAGTATGTTTACCAACACCAAAGTTAGAAGTGTTAATAGCTAAGCTAGTTTCATTTTTATTTACTCGTTTATTATTAACGAATAAATGTACCGAATCAATCTCTTTTCCCTTAAGTTGTTCAAATTTAATAGCAGCCTTTTGCCCTAAAGTTGTTTTTTTAGAGGTGTTTAACTTAAATTTGTATTCTGATTGGCCACAAGAAGTGATTATAATTGTAGCTAAAGCTAAAGCAAAGTATGTATAAATACGCATATTTTATAGTTTGAATTCTAATTTATTCATTTATACTACAAATTAAAACAATTTATTTGTTTGAAAATTAAAAAATATGGTTAAATTTGCAGCCTCAAACAACCAAAGAATTTTCTTCGGTGTAAAACTTTACCATTTTTACAGTGTTTGATAAAAAAATAAAACAATATTTAAAAGTCATTTAAGATGCGTAAAGGAATACATCCAGAAAATTATAGAATGGTAGCTTTTAAAGATATGTCTAACGGAGATGTATTTTTAACACGTTCAACTGCTAACACTAAAGAAACTTTAGACGTAGAAGGAACTGAGTATCCATTAATAAAATTAGAAATTTCAAGAACTTCTCACCCTTTCTATACAGGTAAATCTAAACTGGTAGATACTGCAGGACGTATTGATAAGTTTAAAAACAAGTACTCGAAGTTTAAAAAATAATTTCAAGTATCTAAGATATCTAAGAGCTCTAACAATTGTTAGAGCTTTTTTTATGTTAGAAATCTTGTATTTTAGCTACCTAAATTCTTAAAAATGAGAGATACTATTTTAACAGTTATTATTGTTGTTAATATTTTATGTGGAGTGTTGGTTTATTTTATTCCTGATATGGGGAATTATATTCTTTTAACAATTGCTTCTGCTGTAACTTTGTTGGCACTATATGATGCTTTTTTTCAAGATAAACATTCTTTAATGAGGTCTTTTCCTGTTGTTGCTCGTTTACGATGGGTTTTTGAGGAGGAACGTGAGAAAATTCAACAATATTTTATTGAAGATGATTTAAATGGAACACCAATTAATCGTGAAAAAAGAAGTCTCGTTTATCAGCGATCAAAAAAAGAAATAGAAACAGTACCGTTTGGTACGCAGCATAATGTGTATGAAAAAGGTTACGAATTTGTAAAACATTCATTATTTCCTAAGGATCATCATCATATTGTAGGTGAAAGGGTGTTGGTTGGTTCTGATAAATGCACTCAAAAGTATGATGCATCAATAATTAATATATCAGCAATGTCGTTTGGTTCTTTGAGTAAAAACGCAATAATGGCCTTAAACCAAGGGGCTAAAATGGCTAATTTTGCACATAATACTGGTGAGGGTGGTATTTCTCCGTATCATTTACAAGGAGGTGACTTAATTTTTCAAGTAGGAACAGGGTATTTTGGTGCTGGGAAAAGTGTGGCTGGAAAACGTGTTTTTGATGATGAAGTTTTTAAAGAAAATGCTATTCGTAAAGAAGTGAAAATGATTGAAATTAAATTTTCTCAAGGAGCTAAACCAGGTCATGGAGGTATTTTACCTGCAAAAAAGAATACTGAAGAGATTGCTAAAATTCGTTCAGTAGAGCCATTTACGAGAGTAGATTCACCTCCTGGACATTCTTCATTTTCTAATTTTGAGGAGATGATTTCTTTTATTCAGAAAGTTAGGGAGTTGTCTAATGGAAAACCTGTTGGGGTTAAGTTTTGTGTGGGGAATAACGAAGAAATAGAAACAATGATAAAAACGTTTGCTGAAGCTGATAATTATCCTGATTTTATTTCGGTTGATGGAGGAGAAGGAGGTACAGGGTCTGCTCCTTTAGAATTTTCTAATTATGTAGGTACTCCGTTATTAGAGGGGTTGGCCTTTGTAAATAAAATGTTGAAGAAATATGGCTTAAAAGAGCAGGTTAAAATTATAGCGAGTGGTAAAGCAATTGACGCTTTTGATATTATTAAATATAAGGCTTTAGGTGCTGATGTTATTGGTATGGCACGTAGTTTTATGTTAAGTATTGGTTGTATTCAAGCACGTGAATGTAATTTAGATACTTGCCCAGTTGGTGTAGCTACTCAAGATGAAGATTTAGTAGAGGCTTTAGTTGTTGGTGATAAAAATATTCGTGTTAAAAATTACCATGATAAAACAATTGAGGCTGTAAAAGAAGTAGTGGCTGCTATGGGAAAAGAATCTATTGCAGAGGTGAAATCAGAAGATGTTTTTAGAAGAGGGAAAGCAGGAGATCTTATTTCTTTAAATAAAATTTACGATTTAAATTAAGTTATTTTCAAAGAAGGTTTTCTTAAGGAAGATAATTACAAAATATACAACTATTGGACACAAAATTATTATACAATTCTAAAGAATATCAATTAGCACGATATCCAAAAACAGATGATAAATCATTACGTGCTTGGAGCAGTGTAGAATTATTAGTTTTAGATTATATTACGGATAAAAAACAAGATAATATTCATTTATTTAATGACAGGTTCGGAATTTGGAATTCTGTATTGAGTAGTAAGAATCCAGTGACTGTTTGGGCCTATGCAAGCCAGAAGAAAGCAATTGTTCATAATTTAGAATTGAATAATTTATCTATCGATATTACTTATAAGACACCATTGGAAGATTTAGGTAAAGTTGACTTGGTGTTAATGAAAGTTCCAAAATCATTGGAATTATTTGAAGTTTTTTTACAGCAAATACATAAGTCTGCTGATAAGCAAACAGAAGTTGTTTGTGGATTTATGACTAAACATTTCTCTGCTTCTTTTCTTAAGATTGCTGAGCGGTATTTTGACGAGGTGGAGCAATCAAAAGCTTGGAAAAAAGCGCGATTACTTATCTTAAAAGAACCTAAAAAAGGAATTCAATATAAGGAGTTAACTAATGAAATTGATTGGAACGATAATTTACTTCAACAACATTATGGCGTATTTTCTTCAGGGAAGATTGATGTTGGAACGCAGTTTTTATTAGAGAATTTACAAGTGCAGTCTGATGAGTTAAAGGTGTTAGATGTTGCTTCAGGTAATGGGATTCTTGCAATTGAAACTTTGCGTCAAAATTCAAACGCTCAAGTAACCTTAGTTGATGATTTTAACTTAGCTGTTGCATCTTCTGAGATGAATGTAAAAGGTGAAAATGCTCAATTTATTTGTGAAGATAATCTAGATGATTTAGAAAAAGAAAGTTTTGATTTGGTAATTTCTAATCCTCCATTTCATTTCGAACATGAAAATAATATTGAGGTTTCTGTATTGCTTTTTAAAGGGGTGCGAAGTTGTTTGAGGAAAAATGGTCGATTTTTATTAGTAGCTAATTCTCATTTAAATTATAAAACGCATTTAAAGCAGGTTTTTACAGAAGTTAAAATTGTGAAATCAAATAGTAAGTTTGTTATTTATGAGTGTAGAGGGTAGATAGCGTGGGAGGTTATTTATTAGGAAGATAATTAATATTTTTTATTCAATTTTATTTGTTTTCTTAATTACATTATTTTGTAATTAAAAGTTATTAACAAATAATTAAGTAAGTTATTAACAGTTGTTGATAAAAAAATGTATATTTGCTCATTGATATTAATGTCATGTGTATTATTATAACCCCAAACTCCCCGTTTGTATGATTTTAAATAAAGCAATGCTTGTCGATGACAGCAAAGTTAAGTTATTAAAATTTCCTAAAATTAATGTGTTAGAGCATGAAATAGAGAAGGTAAACGAATTTATAAGACAACGAAAAGTCTTTTTTTTAAGAAACCTCAATAAGGAAAAATTTCAAATTTTTTACACAGACCATACTGGTTTAAAAAAAGTAGAGGCTTCAGTTTGGACTCTTTCTGAAAAAACAATTATTTTTAGAGATACAAGAGAAGTCCCTTATAGTAATATTGTAGCAGTAGCTTAAAAAAAACAAGCACGCTTTTAAAGCGTGCTTGTTTTTAATATAAAATATTCATAACTGTATAAATTAGCTTAATGAAAAATCGAAAGAAAATTCATCTTCAATAACAGGTTCTGAGCAATTTTTTACATCGTTAATAAAATTATCTATTTGATTTTTAGTTACGTTAGGCATACAAATCACGTGAGCTATATCACCTTCAGTAGCTAATTGCCATTTATCTTTAATACTTTTTGGCATTTTTGGTAGTACAACAGTAATAGCGTTGGGATTTCTCCATGCTTTGATACCTATGTTTTTTAATTCATTTTCACAGTATTCAGCAACTTCTAAACTATCTTTATAGCGTTTTTGTAAACCTTTTATGCCTAATTTTTTTAGAGCATACCATAAAAATAAAGGGGAATGACCATTACGAGAGCCGGTGATTGTTGTATCAGAAGAACCTATGTATGAAATTCCCTTAGCAATACGATCTCTGTTAGAACGTTTTGCCATTAGTACCCCAGTTGGTATTGGTGATCCTATAAATTTATGACCGCTAATAGAAATACTATCTGCTCCGTCAATAAAGTCGAAGGGTAATTTCGGTTTCATAAAAGGCCCATATGAACCAGCCAAGGCAGCATCACAATGAATATAATTATCTTGAATGGCTAAGCTACTTAAAATACGTTTTATTTTTGAAACATCGTCTTTTGCCTCTTTCATTGTAGTACCAAAGGTAGCTAAAACAATTACTGGCTTATGACGATTCATGCGTACAGTATTTTCAAAATCATCATAATCAATTTCACCATTTTCTTGAGACTTTATAACAATGCTTGGAATGTTTAGTAGATGAATATTTTTGCGAATGCTGTAATGAGTCGATTCAGAATAATATACAATAGCTTTTGGAAATAACTCTCTAGCAAGGTACAAGCCATATAAGTTACTTTCTGAGCCGCCATTGGTTACATAACCCCAAAAATCTTTAGGATTTGCTCTAAATAATTTAGCAAAAAAAGCAACTACCTCACGTTCCATTTCATGTGTTTGTACTCTGTAAGTTCCTTGTTCAAACGGGTCACCTAAATTATTAATAGGAAATTTAAAAAACTCATTTAAGGCTGAGTAATCAAAGTCTTTAGATACAGGGTATCCTAAAAATGTGTCACGAGCTGTGGTTAATTGCTCTTTGAGTGTTTTTAATTTTTGTAGAATTTCTTCAGGTAAATTTTTTGCATCTGACATAATATTGATATTTAGAGGTCAAAAGTAATTTACTGATTAATATAAAACTGTAATAATAATTAATTATAGATTTTAAATCTATAATTAATTTTATATTAGATTAATGATCTATTTATTAAAGAGGTTCTTACGCTTTTTTAGAATTTTTGTTTATTTTAAATTAAACTGTTATTAGATTTTATTGATAGTTATATAAAAGTTGATATCGACTTTAATGTCGTTCGCATTAATTGTTATTTCTTGCCAGTTTTTTGTTGGTTTTATTTGTAGTGATTTCTTGTTAACTATAATATTTAAAGGCATGTTAAAACCATCAACAATATTTTTCCAACGGTAAGAAAGTTTACCTTTTTTTATTTTGTATTCAAAGGCAGGTATTTTAACAGTACGTAAATATTGATCGAAAATTTTTGTTAAGTCTAATCCTGATTGTTTTATTAAATACTTCTCAACTTGTTGTGTTGTTACTGTTTTGTGATAGAACTCACTATTTAACCCACGTAAAACTTGTCGCCATTTCTCATCGTTATTAATTAAGGTTCTAATTATATGTAGCATATTAGCCCCTTTGTAGTACATGTCTCCTGAGCCTTCACTGTTTACATTATATTGTCCAATAATAGGAATGTCATTTTTAATGCTTTTACGAGTTCCTATAACATATTCTTGTGCAGCTTTTTTACCGTAATAGTAATCTAAAAATAAGTTTTCTGAATAAGCCGTAAAACTTTCGTGAATCCACATATCAGCAATATCTTTATTCGTAATATTATTAGCAAACCATTCGTGTCCTGATTCATGAATTATGATGAAATCGAATTTTAAACCCCAACCTGTTCCGGATAAATCTCTTCCTAAATAACCATTTTGATATTTGTTACCATAAGTAACAGAGCTTTGATGTTCCATTCCTAAGTAAGGAGCTTCTACTAGTTTAAATCCATCTTCATAGAAAGGGTATTTACCAAACCAATGTTCAAAAGCTTTCATCATTTTAGGAGCGTCCTTAAATTGTTTTTTTGCTTTTTCTAGATTATCTCGTAATACATAATAATCCATATCTAATAAACCATCTTCACCATTATATTTTTCTGAAAAATGTACATAATCTCCAATATTTACATTTATTCCGTAGTTATTAATAGGATTGTTTACAAACCAGTGATAAGTAGTTGTGTTGTCCTTATGTTGTTCTGTTTTACGAAGTTTTCCGTTAGATATGTTCATTAAGTTTTTAGGAATACGTACACTAATTGCCATACTATCTACTTCATCGTACATGTGGTCTTTATTCGGCCACCAAACACTTGCGCCTAAGCCTTGGCAAGATGTTGCAGCAAAGTGATTTCCATTGTTGTCTTTTTTCCAAGAAAAACCACCATCCCAAGGAGCACGTTCTGCTATTTTAGGATTTCCTTCGTAATAAACATCTAACGAGTTTATACTTCCGATTTTTTGAATTTCCTTTAACTGAATAAAATGAGCATTACCTTCAGAAACAACTTTTAGTTTTTTTCCGTTTTGGATTACCTTTGTTATTTTTAAAGGAGCCTGTAGGTCAATTTGTAGTACGTTATGAGGTTTCAATACCTTGTATTGTACAGTGTTTTTTCCATGTATAAATTTTTTATCAAGATTTACAGTAATATCTAAATGATAATAAGTTAAATTCCACCAAACTCTTTCTGGGGTTATTGTACCGCGTAAAGAGTCTTGACGTGTAAATTTTTCAGAGTGTTCAAACAAAGGTGATTGCCCTAATAAATTAAAACTGATAAGAAAAAATAAAGTATTAGATATTAATTTTTTATTCATAATAATTGTGTGCTTTCAAAAGATTGCTAATATAAGTGTTTAAAGTCTTTTTTTATTGCTGTTAACTTTAAGATATTTGTATAAAATAATCATAATGTCGAAAGTTATATTGATAACAGGAGCTTCTTCTGGAATAGGAAAAGCGATAGCTACTTATTTACATACTAAAAATTATACAGTTTACGGAACAAGTAGAAACCCTGATAAATTAAATTTACCTTTTGCTATGGTTGCTTTAGATGTTATAGATTCTAAAACAATTCAAGTAGCGGTAGAGAAGGTTATAGAGAAGGAGGGGAGAATAGATGTGTTGATTAATAATGCAGGTAAAGGAATAACAGGTTCGATTGAAGATACTCCAACCGATGAAATGCGCGATAATTTCAATACGAATTTTTTTGGAGTTATTGATGTTTCAAAAGCAGTGTTGCCACAAATGCGTAAGCAAAAATCAGGGATTATAATAAACGTAACTTCAATAGCGGGATATATGGGGTTGCCATTTAGGGGAATTTATTCAGCTAGTAAAGGAGCTTTAGAGTTAGTAACAGAGGCTTTGAGTATGGAGGTAAAAAGCTTTGGTATTAAAGTTATAAATGTAGCTCCAGGAGATTTTGAAACAAATATAGCTTCAGGTAGGTATCATACACCTGTGTTTGAAAACTCAGCATATAAAGAAAAGTATACTGAAAATTTAGCATTGATGGATAGTCATGTAAGTTCAGGAATGAACCCTGTGGTGATGGCAAAAGAAATTCATAAAATAATTGAAAAAAAGAATCCAAAAATACATTATAAAATTGGTGGGTTTATGGAGAAGTTTTCAGTAGCTTTAAAACGAATCTTACCAGATAAAATTTATGAAAAATTATTAATGAATCATTATAAATTGTAAATTTGGAACGTTTTAGAAAACAGGTTCTTAAATAAAAAATAATACAATAAGATAATACACATATATAGATGAAATTTTTTATAGATACAGCAAATTTAGATCAGATTAAAGAAGCACAAGCTTTAGGTATTTTAGATGGAGTAACAACAAACCCATCTTTAATGGCAAAAGAAGGAATTACAGGAGAAGAAAATATTATAAACCACTATAAAGCTATTTGTGAGATTGTAGATGGTGATGTTTCTGCAGAAGTTATTTCTACTGATTTTGAAGGAATGAAAAGAGAAGGAGATGCGTTAGCAGCTTTAAATCCTCAAATCGTGGTGAAATTACCAATGATTAAAGATGGTATTAAGGCATGTAAATATTTTTCTGATAAAGGAATTAAAACAAATGTAACGTTGGTTTTTTCTGCTGGTCAAGCATTATTGGCAGCTAAAGCAGGAGCAACTTATGTTTCTCCGTTTATCGGTCGTTTAGATGATATTTCGACAGATGGATTAAATTTAATTTCTGAAATTCGTCAAATTTATGATAACTATATGTTTGAAACACAAATATTAGCAGCATCAGTACGCCATACAATGCATATTATTGATTGTGCTAAATTAGGGTCTGATGTAATGACAGGACCATTGAGTGCTATAGAAGGGTTATTAAAACACCCATTAACAGATATTGGTTTAGCTAAGTTTTTAGCAGATTACAAAAAAGGAAACTAACCAGCCTCGTAGGTTTTTGTATAAATAAGTCAGAAAGTAAAAAATGTTTTACTTTCTGATTTTTTTTTTACGTTATAACTTTTTGACTTTGTAACTTTGCAGCCTTGTAATTAAATAGAATGTTCCCAAAAAAAGAACTTGCACAATTAGTTATCTCAGCATGTCTTCAGTATAATATTGATACAGTTGTGATATCACCAGGATCAAGAAATGCTCCGTTAACTATAGGGTTTTCAAATCACCTAGATATAGAAACGTTGAGTGTTGTTGATGAGCGTTGTGCTGCTTTTTTTGCAATGGGAATTGCACAGCAAAAGCAGAAGCCAGTGGCAATAATATGCTCATCTGGTTCAGCATTGCTAAATTATTATCCAGCAATAGCAGAAGCTTTTTATAGTAATATTCCGTTAGTTGTTATCTCTGCGGATAGACCCAAACATTTAATTGATATTGGTGATGGACAAACCATTCGACAAGAGAATGTGTTTAGAAACCATATTTTATTTTCAGCTAATTTAATAGAAGCTAAAAATCAGTTAGAGAATAATACTAATTTACTAGTTGAAGCCCTAGAAGCTGCTGTTTTTAAAAAAGGACCAATACATATTAATGTTCCTTTTGATGAACCATTGTATGAAACAGTTAAAGAATTAAATACTTTTAATTTTCCAGATGTCATTGCGAGTAAAACAAAGCAATCTATTAATTACAATAAATTCGTAGAAATTTGGAATTCTTCTTCTAAAAAAATGATTTTAGTAGGAAGTAGTTTTCCATATGAAGCGTTGCAGAATGTTTTAAGCAAATTTACTCAAGACGAAGCTGTTCTAGTTTTAACAGAAACTACTTCTAATTTATATCATTCAAAATTTATCAATGCTATTGATAAACTGATTTTTCCGCTAACTGAAAAGAGTTTTTTAGAATTACAACCAGAAGTGCTCTTAACTTTAGGAGGGATGGTTATTTCTAAAAAAATAAAACAGTTTTTAAGAAAATATCAACCAAAACATCATTGGCATATAGATACATTGAGATCTATGGATACTTACCATTGTTTATCTGAATTTGTGCAAGAAATACCAGTTGAATTTTTGCAAAGGTTAATAAGTGAAACAGTTGTGGTAAAAAGTAATTACCAAGCTAATTGGTTAACTAAAAATAAAGAAAGAGCTGAAAAACATAAGAAATATCTAGCAAATGCTGAATATTCAGATTTGAAATCTTTTGAAGCAGTTTTAAACTTTATTCCTGATAATTCTCAACTTCAAATAAGTAATAGTTCTATAATCAGATATTCTCAGCTTTTTGATTTAAATACTACTTTACGTGTTTTTTGTAACAGAGGAACAAGTGGAATAGATGGTAGTACAAGTACAGCAATCGGAGCGGCATTTGCAGGCAAAAAACAGACAACCTTCATAACAGGGGATCTAAGTTTTTTTTACGATAGTAATGCTTTATGGAATACAAATATCCCAAATAATTTTAGAATTATTATCTTAAATAATGCTGGCGGAGGAATTTTTAGATTCATTCCTGGACCAGCAACTACAAATGCGACTAATTATTTTGAGACACCACATAGCTTAACAGCTGAACATTTAGCAAAAATGTATAACTTTGACTATACTGCTGTTTCGAGCTTAGAAGAATTAAATATTGGATTGAATGACTTATATTCAGAGTCAGATCAACCAAAAATAATGGAGATATTTACTCCAAAAGAAATAAATGACGTAGTTTTAAAGAGCTATTTTAAAAACTTATAAAATGGAATTACAAGAAGGAGATCAGGTAAATTTGAAAATAGTTGAGCAAACGCCATTAGGATACAATGTTTTAATAGATGATGAATTTGATGGTTTATTGTTTAATAGCGAAGTGTATCAAGATATAGAAGAGGGTATGGAAACATATGGTTATGTTAAAAATATAAGAGAAGATGGTAAAATAGATATTTCTTTACGTCCTCAAGGTTTTAGAAATGTAATTGATACAGATGCGGATGTAATTCTACGTAAATTAGATGAGAAAGGGTTTTTAATGTTAACTGATAAAAGTTCTCCTGAATCAATTAAATTTCGATTACAAATGAGTAAGAAAGCTTTTAAAAGAGCTATTGGAGGTTTATATAAAGATAAAAAAATAGAGTTAAAAGAAGATAGAATAGAGTTGATAAAGTAAGAGCGATGTGTCTTAAATAAAAAATCCGCTACCTTAATTAAAGTAGCGGATTTTTATTTAAATAAAATTTTATTGTTTCTCTTCTTCGTTGTCTTCTTCAGGAACGTCCTCAATAATTTCTTCTTTAGGTTCACTACCTTTTAACTCTCCCATGCGTTTAATGTTCTCATAAAAAGCATTTGCATTAGGGTCAGATGGATTCATTTTACCAAAAGCAGCTTTGTAGTAAAATTCAGCTTTCTCGTAATCTTTTCCTAGTTCATGATATTTACCTACATAGAAATCCCCAATATGAGAATCAGGGTATTTAATTGCTACAAAATCACCTAGAACACGTAAGTAATCACCATCTAGTTTATCTATTACAATTCCTTCAATTGCAAATATATCATCTAATCGAACGTTTAAGTTAGAGCCATATAAAAATTGAATGTCTAAATACTTTTGTTCAACATATTTAATAGCTTTTAAAGGATCTAAATCTTTAATATTTGTATCAAATTCACTTTTAGTTATTTTAGCATATAAGTAAAACATTTTTTCAAAAGCTCTAGGTATTGTTTCTCCTATAACAGATAGATGATTAGGTGCATTCGTAAACTTATCGAAGGTAATATGCATGTTTTTTGAATCAAAAGAAGATAAATATGTACCTATTTCACTAAATCGATCATTTTGTTTAGCCGTTATATACTTTTGGTTATTACTAGCATATATAAAGTAAGAATTATCAATTGAGCTTAATCTTTTTAAAGAATAAGATTCTATTCTGCTACCGCTAAATTTAGTTAATTTAGGAGTAATGCAAATAAAAGAGTTAAAAATAGGGTCAGCATCTTTTAAAAAGTAAGTGATAAAATCTGCACCGCTCCCTTCACTGGTTATAGTCATAAAAGGAGAAGTTCTGTAATTTAACTCAATATGAGGAATCAATTCTTTTTTTATGAAATTTTGAAATTTTTGAGCATGAACAGTTAAAGCATTGTTAGATGGAATAATTGAAATATCTTTAGAATAAGTGTTGCTCATATTTATACCAACAACTATCTGTCTAGGAGCTTTATCAGTATTAGCATATAGCTTTGCATTACCAACATACATGTCAAAAAGATATTGATCACCTAAAACAATAGCTAGTGGATAACTAACAGTTTCATCTTGCTCATAATTTTCTGGAATGTAAATTTTTATAGTCCTACTTTTATTAAGTTCAGTAGAATTAATAGTTTCATTAATTATTTTTTGAGAAAAAAGACTTGTACTTAATAATAAAAAGAATAAAAAATATAGATGTTTCATAAGGGATTATATTATATCGTTCAAATATAGAAAAGAAAAACAAAGTTATTATGTTATTTTTGTGCTACTTTATTAACGATAATATTTTAAAATTATGATACAACCTCAATGGAAAGTTGCCAAAGAGTATGAAGATATTACTTATAAAAAATCACATAACGTAGCGAGAATAGCGTTTAACCGCCCAAATGTACGTAATGCATTTCGTCCGCATACAACATCAGAATTGTTAGACGCTTTTCAAGATGCGCATGAAGATACTAATATTGGTGTTGTTTTATTATCAGCAGAAGGACCATCTACAAAGGATGGAATTTGGAGTTTCTGTTCAGGTGGAGACCAAAATGCACGTGGAGAGAAAGGATATGTAGGTAAAGATGGTTATCATCGATTAAATATATTAGAAGTACAGCGATTAATTCGTTTTATGCCAAAAGCAGTAATTTGTGTTGTTCCTGGGTGGGCAGTAGGTGGCGGACATAGTTTGCATGTTGTTTGTGATTTAACATTAGCAAGTAAAGAACATGCCATTTTTAAACAAACAGACGCGGATGTAACATCTTTTGATGCAGGGTATGGGTCTGCGTATTTAGCAAAAATGGTAGGGCAGAAGAAAGCACGTGAAATTTTCTTTTTAGGAAGGAATTATTCAGCACAAGAAGCTTATGACATGGGGATGGTAAATGCAGTTGTACCTCATGACGAATTAGAGCAAACAGCTTTTGATTGGGCACAAGAAATTTTAGAAAAATCACCAACATCAATAAAAATGTTAAAATTCGCAATGAATTTAACTGATGACGGTATGGTTGGTCAGCAAGTATTTGCAGGTGAAGTTACACGTTTGGCATATATGACAGAAGAAGCAAAAGAAGGTAGGGATGCTTTTCTTGAAAAAAGGAAACCAAATTTTCCTAAAACATGGATTCCATAGAGAGTGGCTGTTTTACTGAAGTAATCTATCAAGTAAATTGCTTTGTTTTTTTTAAATGACACTTTAATCGAAAAAATAACCTTGTCATTACGAGGAAGTATAACGAAGTAATCTGTAAGGTAGGCTGCTTTATTTTATTCTCAATGATGCTTTTTAAATAAAAAATGAAAATAATTTGTATTGGGCGTAATTACGCTAAACATATCGAAGAATTAGCAAATGAAAAACCAGAAAGCCCTGTTGTTTTTCTAAAGCCAGATTCCGCAATTCTTCCGAAGAAAATGCCTTTTTTTATACCTGCCTTTTCTGATGATATTCATTATGAAGTAGAAGTTTTAGTTAAGATAAACAAAGTAGGAAAACATATTTCGTCAAAATTTGCACATAAATATTATGATGAAATAGGTTTAGGACTCGATTTTACTGCGCGTGATGTACAGGCGAAGTGTAAAGAAAAAGGACTGCCATGGGAAAAAGCAAAAGCTTTTGATGGTAGTGCTGTTATTGGGGAGTTTTATCCGAAAGAAGATTTTAATTTAGAAAATATTACTTTTCAGTTGCATAAAAACGAAGAAGTCGTTCAAGATGGAAATACGGAATCTATGCTATGGGAAATTGATGAGTTAATTAGTTATGTATCGGAATATTTTACTTTGAAAAAAGGAGATGTTATTTTTACAGGAACTCCCGCAGGAGTTGGTAGAATAGTAGAAAATGATGTATTAACAGGTGTTATTGATGGAAAAGAAGCTTTTCATATAAAAATTAAGTAAAAGTATTGTAAAACACATAGTTTAAAAGTCTTGTTTTTGTTGTAAAAACAAAAACAAGACTTTATGTTTATTTCTGTACTTATTTATTTTTTTAAATAAAGTTTTTAACTATTCCTGAATAGCTAAAAGGCTCGCAAATGTTGCTTCGTCAATAGAGTTAAGTACTTCGCTATGTAAAAGAGTACCGAATTCGAAGTGATGTGTGAAAGTTTTACTTTTCCAACCAAGAAAGGGAACTTTTATACTTATTTTAGCACTTATATCAAAACTAACTTGATCGTCATCGATAGAAAGGTTAGTAATAGTGAAGGTAACTTTAAGTTTACTAAAAGGTTGCCATATAAAGCTTACGTTACTATCAAAAGTAAAACTTTTGGTGTAACTACCAAAAGGTGTTTTAAGAGAAGCTTCTAAAGTAACTTCTCCATGCTCGGCAGATGCACGTGTACATACTTTAGACTTTAAGAATGAAGGTGAGCACCACTCTGCAGCATGTACAGTATCATACCCTTGAATTAATTCTCCATTTTGCACTAATTCTTTTTGTAATATAGTTGACATAATTTTTAATTTTTTAGACGGTTAAGTCTTATTAATAAGTTTGATTTCTTGGGCTATTATAGCTTTTTAGATATCGTTTTGCTGCAATTAATTATTGATAGTAGCTACTCAATCGAATACTTTAATTAATTGATAATCAAAGATAATTAAAGGTGATTAAAGTTAGTTTTTAAAAGGTTAAGGTTGCGTTAAGTGTTGGTAAACAGGTGGTAATAAGTTTGTGTTAAGGTATTCGTTTAAATGATTTTTTAAAAAAAATAAGTTATCTTTTTTTGTTAAACTGATGACTATTCTTGTGTGAAAAGTAATAGAAATGGTTATATATTTGTATGGTAAATAAAAACATTTTTTTTGAACGCAGAAATAATTACAATTGGAGATGAAATTCTCATAGGTCAAATTGTGGATACAAATTCACAGTGGATTGGTCAAGAATTAAATAAAATAGGAGTTTCTGTGTATCAAATATCATCTATTCAAGATGAAAAACAGCATATTTTAAACGCTTTAAAAGAAGCAGAAAATAGAGTTGATATTGTAATTCTAACTGGTGGACTTGGTCCAACTAAAGATGATATTACAAAAAAAACGATCGCAGAGTATTTCAACGATAATGAGTTTGTTGAGTATCCAGAAGTAATTGAACGTATTAAAAACTTATTTAAAAAGATTGGTCATCCGTTTAACGAAATTCAAAGATATCAAGCGCAATTGCCATCAAAAGCAAGGTTGTTAACGAATCAGTTTGGAACCGCTCCAGGAATGTGGTTTTACGAAAATGGTACTGTCTTCGTTTCATTACCAGGTGTACCTTATGAAATGAAAGGTTTGATGAGTAATGAAGTTTTACCTAGAATTCAAGAGGAATTTAAGCTGCCATTTATCCTTCATAAAACAATTATGACAGTAGGTGTTGGCGAAACTATTATTGCTGAAAGAATAGAAGAATGGGAAAATAGTTTACCTGAATATATAAAATTAGCATATTTACCATCGTTTGGTAAAGTTCGATTGCGAATTTCAGCAAAAGGAAACAATAAAGATCTTTTAGAAAAGGAAGTTGCTAAGAGAATTGTAGATCTAAATACATTAATTTCTGATGTTATTGTTGGCTACGATGACGACGCTTCTATAGAGAAGAGTGTAGGAGATTTATTAAAGAAATATAATAAAACACTAAGTGTAGCAGAAAGTTTAACGGGAGGTAAAATAGCTTCAGAGTTAGTGTCAATACCAGGATCTTCGGCTTATTTTAAAGGAGGTTTTATTGCATACACGGCTGAGTTAAAAAAGCAGTTACTTGGGGTGTCAAAACAGGTGATTGAGGAGTTTACGGTTGTAAGTAAAGAAGTTGCAAAAGAAATGGCAATTGGCTGCATAAAAAAGTTAAAAACAGACTACGCAATTGGGGTTACAGGAAATGCAGGACCAACTACCGATCATAATGATAAGAGTGTAGGATTAGTTTATATTGCCATTGCTAAAGAGAATAGTGTTGAGGTACATGAGTTTAATTTTGGGCAACCGAGAGAAAAAGTAATAAATAGAACGGTAACAAAAGCTTTAGAATTGTTGAGTGAAAACATCTTGAAAATATAATTAAGAGCTGTTTTTTAGGTTAGTGAGGTTCGTAATAAGCTATCTGCTAATAAGTTTTTAAATATTTACTGATATGAAGTATTTTTATTAATATAATTTTGTAAATTTGCCGACTGTTACGATTTCAGTAGGTTAGATGCTTAGCCTCAGTTAGAATATATCAAAAATAATAAGAATTTAAACGATAATTTTTTGCGCAATCAATATAAATGCGTAAATTTGCACCTCGTTTAGAAATAATACTAAAAACTGTCAAGAAGATGTCTAGAGTTTGTGAACTTACAGGAAAAAAAGCAATGGTTGGGAACAATGTTTCTCACGCATTAAATAGAACTAAAAGAAAATTTAACGCTAATTTAATGACTAAGCGTTTTTATATTCCAGAAGAAGATAAATGGGTTACTTTAAAAGTATCTGCTTCTGCATTAAAAAATATTAATAAAAAAGGGATCTCTGCTGTTATAAAAGAAGCTAGAGTAAACGGTTTCTTAACTAAATAATTCCTTACTAGATAAAACTTTAGAGAGATGGCAAAAAAAGGAAACAGAGTTCAAGTTATATTAGAATGTACTGAGCACAAAGCAACTGGTCAACCAGGAACTTCACGTTATATTACCACAAAAAACAAAAAGAACACTCCTGATAGAATGGAATTAAAGAAATTTAATTCTATCTTAAAGAAGATGACAGTACATAAAGAAATTAAATAATTTAGGACATGGCAAAGAAATCAGTAGCATCGTTACAAACAGGCGCAAAAAGGTTAACTAAAGCTATCAAAATGGTGAAATCTCCAAAATCAGGAGCTTACACATTTGTTGAAGCAATTATGGATCCTGCACAAGTAAAAGATTTTATCGCGAAAAATTAATACTTGTTTACAATATAAAAAAAAGCTATTTTCATTAGAAAGTAGCTTTTTTTTGTCTTAAAAAACTGTATTTTTGAATATTACCCTTAATTTAGGTTTATAAAAATCAGTTTGTAAAAAGTTGATACAAGATTTTATTAGGTAAATTTAAGAGTGACTGTATTAATGACAATTTGACCATATAATAAGTTTGGTATAGTTTTTACACTATATAAAATGATTGTAAAATTTAACTATGAGTTTTTTTAAGAAAATCTTCTCTAAAGAGAAAAAAGAAACATTAGACAAAGGATTAGAAAAAACGAAGTCAAGTTTTTTCTCGAAACTATCTAAAGCCGTTGCAGGAAAAACAAAGGTAGATGATGATGTTTTAGACAACCTAGAAGAAATATTAGTTTCTTCTGATGTTGGAGTAGACACAACATTAAAAATTATTGAAAGAATTGAAGTAAGAGTTGCCAAAGATAAATATGTTGGTACTGAAGAATTAAATCAAATCTTAAGAGAAGAAATAGCAGGCTTGCTTTCTGAAACAAATACAGAAAATGACACTGAGTTTACAATTCCAGAAAATAAGAAGCCTTATGTAATAATGGTTGTTGGAGTAAATGGAGTTGGTAAAACAACAACAATTGGCAAGTTAGCTTCTCAATTTAAGAAAAAAGGATTAAAAGTTGTTCTAGGAGCAGCAGATACATTTAGAGCAGCAGCAATTGATCAATTACAAGTTTGGGCAGATAGGACAGAAGTACCTATAGTTCGTCAAGAAATGGGGTCAGATCCTGCATCGGTAGCTTTTGATACCGTTAAATCAGGAGTAACGCAAGATGCAGATGTTATTATTATCGATACAGCAGGACGTTTGCATAATAAGGTTAATTTAATGAATGAATTAACAAAGATTAAGCGAGTAATGCAAAAAGTAATACCAGATGCACCGCATGATGTATTATTAGTTCTAGATGGTTCTACTGGTCAAAATGCTTTTGAACAAGCAAAACAATTTACGAAAGCTACAGAAGTAACATCATTAGCGGTAACTAAATTAGATGGGACAGCAAAAGGTGGAGTTGTAATTGGTATTTCAGATCAATTTCAAATCCCTGTAAAATATATTGGTGTAGGAGAGGGAATAGACGATTTACAAGTTTTTAATAAATTCGAATTTGTAGATAGTTTCTTTAAATAGCTTAAAAAACATTTATAAACATAAAAAACTCCTTACAGGAGTTTTTTATGTTTATAAATGTTTTTTACTTCCAAGATTACAGAAGTAAATATTTTAACTGCTTACTTTTAAAGCTCTTGCTTTAGTTTAAAATAATTTATTGAAGATATTTACATTTATTCTTAAATAATTTTGTGTTTTTTAATAAAGAGAGTGTTTATAAACGTATTTATATTTTTAAGTGTGTGTTATTTTTAGCAGAAGTTGCTTTAGAGGTTCTATTTATAAAAAAAATATAAAGAATATTGGTAAAGTATATATAGGAGTGTAAAATAAATAAGAAGAAAAAGAAGTGAGATACTTTTTAAAAAGAATTAATTTCATTCGATGTCATTTTTTAATATTGAGCTTTCATTACTCGTTTTTCAGTTTTACCAAAACAAAAAGAGCTAAAGCGACTGGTTGAATACTACAAGCAGAGCTAAAAGCAAAAAAAGATGCATTCTAAAAGCTTGAAAAACAAGACTAAATAAAATACTTGAAAAAAAGGTAAAATAAAGTATTGTCATGTTAGAAAAGGAATCTATATTTGCACCCGCTAAGGGTAAAACGCAAGTTTGAGATTGGTAAAAGTTCATTAAAATAGTTGTTATTATATCTTCAATAAAAGGTTAAAAATAAGTTAAATATAATTTGTTTAAATCGAAAGAAAGAAAGTATATTTGCAGTCCGTTTTAAAGACGATAGTTCATTAAAATATAGCAAAAACAAATTAAAAAAAACTTCAAAAATAGTTTTGTCAGTTTTAAAATAGTTTGTAGATTTGCAACCGCTTTAAGAAAGCGAAAAAATTAAGAAAATTTGGAAATGATTTATTAATAAAAATCAGTTAGTTCGATTCTAACGTTTCTACAAAAGTCTGAGAGGGCAATCAAGTTGAAAATACTTGAAGTGTCAACTCGACACGTTCATTGAAAATATTGAAATTGACAGCGTAAACAAAGAGTAGAATAACCATAACTTTTAATTAAGTTAAATTCTTTTGAAACTTATTCATTAATATTATTTAAAATATACAATGAAGAGTTTGATCCTGGCTCAGGATGAACGCTAGCGGCAGGCTTAACACATGCAAGTCGAGGGGTAACATTGTGCTTGCACAGATGACGACCGGCGAACGGGTGCGTAACGCGTATAGAATCTGCCTTGTACAGGAGGATAGCCTTTAGAAATGAAGATTAACACTCCATAATGTTAATGAGTGGCATCACTTATTAATTAAACATTTATGGGTACAAGATGACTATGCGTCCTATTAGCTAGATGGTAAGGTAACGGCTTACCATGGCAACGATAGGTAGGGGGTCTGAGAGGATTATCCCCCACACTGGTACTGAGACACGGACCAGACTCCTACGGGAGGCAGCAGTGAGGAATATTGGTCAATGGAGGCAACTCTGAACCAGCTATGCCGCGTGCAGGAAGACTGCCCTATGGGTTGTAAACTGCTTTTATACAGGAAGAAACCGATCTACGTGTAGATCCTTGACGGTACTGTAAGAATAAGGACCGGCTAACTCCGTGCCAGCAGCCGCGGTAATACGGAGGGTCCAAGCGTTATCCGGAATCATTGGGTTTAAAGGGTCCGCAGGCGGTCAATTAAGTCAGAGGTGAAAGCCCATCGCTCAACGATGGAACTGCCTTTGATACTGGTTGACTTGAGTTATACGGAAGTAGATAGAATAAGTAGTGTAGCGGTGAAATGCATAGATATTACTTAGAATACCGATTGCGAAGGCAGTCTACTACGTATATACTGACGCTCATGGACGAAAGCGTGGGGAGCGAACAGGATTAGATACCCTGGTAGTCCACGCCGTAAACGATGGATACTAGTTGTTGGGTTTCGACTCAGTGACTAAGCGAAAGTGATAAGTATCCCACCTGGGGAGTACGGTCGCAAGACTGAAACTCAAAGGAATTGACGGGGGCCCGCACAAGCGGTGGAGCATGTGGTTTAATTCGATGATACGCGAGGAACCTTACCAGGGCTTAAATGTGGTCTGACAGCTTTAGAGATAGAGTTTTCTTCGGACAGATCACAAGGTGCTGCATGGTTGTCGTCAGCTCGTGCCGTGAGGTGTCAGGTTAAGTCCTATAACGAGCGCAACCCCTATTGTTAGTTGCTAACAGGTAATGCTGAGGACTCTAGCGAGACTGCCGGTGCAAACCGTGAGGAAGGTGGGGATGACGTCAAATCATCACGGCCCTTACGTCCTGGGCTACACACGTGCTACAATGGTATGGACAATGAGCAGCCACTGGGCGACCAGGAGCGAATCTATAAACCATATCACAGTTCGGATCGGAGTCTGCAACTCGACTCCGTGAAGCTGGAATCGCTAGTAATCGGATATCAGCCATGATCCGGTGAATACGTTCCCGGGCCTTGTACACACCGCCCGTCAAGCCATGGAAGCTGGGAGTGCCTGAAGTTCGTTACCGCAAGGAGCGACCTAGGGTAAAACTGGTAACTAGGGCTAAGTCGTAACAAGGTAGCCGTACCGGAAGGTGCGGCTGGAACACCTCCTTTCTAGAGAAAGATGGTGAGTTACAAAAGGAAATTTTACTCTTTGCTGTTAATTTTAAAAAACACTAATAACAAGCTATTATAGTCTCATAGCTCAGCTGGTTAGAGCGCTACACTGATAATGTAGAGGTCGGCAGTTCGAGTCTGCCTGAGACTACAAAAAGGCAAGTTATTAGAAAGGAAATTCTAGAAATTAGAGGATTCGACATTCAAATCTCTGAATAGTATTCTAGGATTTATAATGGGGGATTAGCTCAGTTGGCTAGAGCGCTTGCCTTGCACGCAAGAGGTCATCGGTTCGACTCCGATATTCTCCACTAGGTAATGCCTAGGGATAAGTAAAATTATTCCAAGAGTATTGCAGAATTAAAGTTGATAAAATACTTATCAATTTCGATTCGCCATGTTCATTGACATATTGGTAAAATGATATCGTAAAGAAATCAAGATAGAGAGTTAATTGAAAGATTAACAACAATATTTTTATAATAAATTATAAAGAGCTCGTTCTAAACATTTATGTTTAGAGCAAAAAGTACAATAAGCTAAATAAGGGCGTATGGCGGATGCCTAGGCTTTCAGAGGCGATGAAGGACGCGATAAGCTGCGATAAGTAACGGGGAGAAGCACATATTTTATGATCCGTTAATTTCCGAATGGGGCAACCCAGCATGTTGAAGACATGTTACCTAGCAATAGGGGCAAACCCGGTGAACTGAAACATCTAAGTAACCGGAGGAAGAGAAAACAATAGTGATTCCGTTAGTAGTGGCGAGCGAACGCGGATTAGCCCAAACCAATACTGTTACGGCAGTATTGGGGTTGTAGGGCTGCGACATTAGAATCTAAGTGAACTAGAATTGTCTGGAAAGACAAACCAAAGATAGTGATAGTCTAGTATAGGTAAGCGAAGATAATATAGCAGTACCCTGAGTAGTGCGGGACACGAGTAATCCTGTATGAATCCACCGGGACCATCCGGTAAGGCTAAATACTCCTGAAAGACCGATAGTGAACTAGTACCGTGAGGGAAAGGTGAAAAGAACCCTAAGTAAGGGAGTGAAATAGAACCTGAAACCGTACGCCTACAAGCGGTCGGAGCACATTTACTGTGTGACGGCGTGCCTTTTGCATAATGAGCCTACGAGTTACTGTTACTAGCAAGGTTAAGGATTTAAGGTCCGGAGCCGTAGCGAAAGCGAGTCTGAATAGGGCGACCATAGTTAGTAGTAGTAGACGCGAAACCGAGTGATCTACCCATGGGCAGGTTGAAGCTGTAGTAACATACAGTGGAGGACCGAACCAGTTGACGTTGAAAAGTCTTTGGATGACCTGTGGGTAGGGGTGAAAGGCCAATCAAACTCGGAAATAGCTCGTACTCCCCGAAATGCATTTAGGTGCAGCGTTGAGCGAAAGTTTTATAGAGGTAGAGCTACTGATTGGATGCGGGGGCTTCACCGCCTACCAATTCCTGACAAACTCCGAATGCTATAAAATGTTACTCAGCAGTGAGGGCATGGGTGCTAAGGTCCATGTCCGAGAGGGAAAGAACCCAGACCATCAGCTAAGGTCCCCAAATATATGTTAAGTTGAACTAACGAGGTGAAACTGCTTAGACAGCTAGGATGTTGGCTTGGAAGCAGCCATTCATTTAAAGAGTGCGTAACAGCTCACTAGTCGAGCGGTTTTGCATGGATAATAATCGGGCATAAACATATTACCGAAGCTATGGATTTAGTTATTAAATTAATTAAGTGGTAGGGGAGCATTCTATTTGCGCCGAAGGTGTACTGTAAGGTATGCTGGAGCGGATAGAAAAGAAAATGTAGGCATAAGTAACGATAAAGGGGGCGAGAAACCCCCTCACCGAAAGACTAAGGTTTCCTCAGCGATGCTAATCAGCTGAGGGTTAGTCGGGTCCTAAGGCGAATCCGAAGGGAGTAGTCGATGGATAACAGGTTAATATTCCTGTACTTCTTATAATTGCGATGGGGTGACGGAGTAATGAAAGCACCGCGAACTGACGGAATAGTTCGTTGAAACATGTAGCTATTGGAACTGTAGGTAAATCCGCAGATCTAGGTGAAATGTGATAGTACAACAAATCTTCGGATGCGTTGATAGTGTGCCTAAAGGCTTCCAAGAAAAACCTCTAAGCTTCAGATTATAAGAACCCGTACCGTAAACCGACACAGGTAGTTGGGATGAGAATTCTAAGGTGCTCGAGTGATTCATGGCTAAGGAACTAGGCAAAATCGACCCGTAACTTCGGGAGAAGGGTCGCCCATCTTCGGATGGGCCGCAGTGAAAAGGTCCAGGCGACTGTTTATCAAAAACACAGGGCTTTGCTAAATTGAAAGATGATGTATAAGGCCTGACACCTGCCCGGTGCTGGAAGGTTAAGTGGAGTTGTTAGCTTCGGCGAGGCAATGAAATGAAGCCCCAGTAAACGGCGGCCGTAACTATAACGGTCCTAAGGTAGCGAAATTCCTTGTCGGGTAAGTTCCGACCTGCACGAATGGTGCAACGATCTGGACACTGTCTCAGCCATGAGCTCGGTGAAATTGTAGTATCGGTGAAGATGCCGATTACCCGCAGCGGGACGAAAAGACCCCGTGAACCTTTACTATAGCTTCGTATTGGTTTTGGATAAGTAATGTGTAGGATAGGTGGGAGACTATGAAGCGGCGTCGCTAGGCGTTGTGGAGTTGTCCTTGAAATACCACCCTTTGCTTATCTAGAATCTAACTCAGCAATGAGAACAGTGCGTGGTGGGTAGTTTGACTGGGGTGGTCGCCTCCAAAAGAGTAACGGAGGCTTCTAAAGGTTCCCTCAGCACGTTTGGTAACCGTGCGTAGAGTGCAATGGCATAAGGGAGCTTGACTGAGAGACATACAGGTCGATCAGGTACGAAAGTAGAGCATAGTGATCCGGTGGTTCCGCATGGAAGGGCCATCGCTCAAAGGATAAAAGGTACTCCGGGGATAACAGGCTGATCTCCCCCAAGAGCTCACATCGACGGGGGGGTTTGGCACCTCGATGTCGGCTCGTCACATCCTGGGGCTGGAGAAGGTCCCAAGGGTTGGGCTGTTCGCCCATTAAAGTGGCACGCGAGCTGGGTTCAGAACGTCGTGAGACAGTTCGGTCTCTATCTGCTGTGGGCGTTAGAAATTTGAGTGGATTTGACTTTAGTACGAGAGGACCGAGTTGAACTAACCTCTGGTGTATCTGTTGTTCCGCCAGGAGCATTGCAGAGTAGCTACGTTGGGAAGGGATAAGCGCTGAAAGCATATAAGCGCGAAACCCACCACAAGATGAGATTTCTTTAAAGGGTCGTGGAAGATTACCACGTTGATAGGATACAGGTGTAAAGGCAGTAATGTCATAGCCGAGTATTACTAATAACCCATAGGCTTATGTATAGTTCCCGACCTTCGGGTCGGGACGCAAACTCTTTTGATAATTTACGATATGATTTTACTAATATGTTAACTTATACAGTTGTAATATACTGAAACAATTTAAGGTGATTATCGCAATGGGGCTCACCTCTTTCCATCCCGAACAGAGAAGTTAAGCCCATTTGCGCCGATGGTACTGCCAATGGTGGGAGAGTAGGTCGTTGCCTTTCTTTTAAACCTCAATCTAGTTATAGATTGAGGTTTTTTTTTGCCCTAAACTCAAATGAAAACAATGAATATCTAAGTATGAAGCTTTATATAGAATGATCTTTATTTAAATAGTGATAAATAATTTTATTAGAAAAAAGATAGTTATGTCGTAGAAGATTATTAGATATAATTTAGGAATATGACTTCTATATTGGCTAGAGCAACAAAATTAATAAGATTATTTTTCTGTGACCATTTATATTTAAGTGTAAAAATATAGTGATGACTATAAATACTCATTTTTTTAGTATTTATAATTTTTTAGAACTTTAATGTAAGTAGCAACAATATAGTCTCTCTATTTAGTAAAGTTATTTTTTAACAAGTTTAAAAAGTACCACTTTAATATTATCAAACTAGTAAAGCATAATGATACAATGTAATAATTATGCCTTTTGTCTATCTTTAAAAAGCGTGAGGTATATCGCACACTAAGAATAAGTATCTTTTATAGTATAAAGGAGAAAAATAATTAACACATACATACTCTCTTTCTAAATATTTGAAGTTTTTTGCACGTGGTAGTAAAATAGGGCTAAAATAAATTTCGAAAAATGTTTTCTTGTAATCAGAATTACAAAATTAATAAGAGTGATCTTCTGTATGTATAAGAAAATTTTATAGGAAAAGGAGAATGTTGTTCAAATAAGAGTTTATTATAATAGGAGAGATCTGCTGTTTTCAAAATCAAAATATTTAAATATAAAAAAGGCTAAGTAGATTTACTAGAAGAATTAATGTAAAGAAGATTTATTATTAACTATATAGAACAGAAAAGTCATTAGTTAGAATCTACAAATTAAGATTATAAAGGTGATACCTCAGTTATAAAAACTTGAAATATGACTTTCAAATAAACAATTATACAGAAAACTTACTTTTATACTTCATAGAATTATATAATATAGATTTTGAAATATGGAAGAGGACTAAATTTTATTATAGAATTATAAAAAAACTATAAAAAGGAAGAATAAAGGTTAAAATACTAGAATAATAGTTTCCTAATCGATTACTAAAATAATAAGATTCTATAATTACATATTAAAAAGTAGATAAGAAACAGTATAATTGGTCTTTTGTTAGAAAGAAAACAGGCATAATAAAAGAAAATGATAGACTGATAAAAGGAGTAAATCAGAGTAAAAAAAGAATCAATAGAAATATAGGTTAAGATATACTGAGATCATCTAGAACTAAAGTACCCATTTTAATAGTGAAATTAATAAGTTAAGAATTATTTTTTGTTATATATCATTGGTAAAACTAATATAATTTTGTAGTTAAGAGATTGATAAATAGGCTAAGAGTAAGAAACAATAAAAAAAGGCAAAATAAAGTATTGTCATGTTAGAAAAGGAATCTATATTTGCACCCGCTAAGGGTAAAACGCAAGTTTGAGATTGGTAAAAGTTCATTAAAATAGTTGTTATTATATCTTCAATAAAAGGTTAAAAATAAGTTAAATATAATTTGTTTAAATCGAAAGAAAGAAAGTATATTTGCAGTCCGTTTTAAAGACGATAGTTCATTAAAATACAGCAAAAACAAATTAAAAAAAACTTCAAAAATAGTTTTGTCAGTTTTAAAATAGTTTGTAGATTTGCAACCGCTTTAAGAAAGCGAAAAAATCAAGAAAATTTGGAAATGATTTATTAATAAAAATCAGTTAGTTCGATTCTAACGTTTCTACAAAAGTCTGAGAGGGCAATCAAGTTGAAAACACTTGAAGTGTCAACTCGACACGTTCATTGAAAATATTGAAATTGACAGCGTAAACAAAGAGTAGAATAACCATAACTTTTAATTAAGTTAAATTCTTTTGAAACTTATTCATTAATATTATTTAAAATATACAATGAAGAGTTTGATCCTGGCTCAGGATGAACGCTAGCGGCAGGCTTAACACATGCAAGTCGAGGGGTAACATTGTGCTTGCACAGATGACGACCGGCGAACGGGTGCGTAACGCGTATAGAATCTGCCTTGTACAGGAGGATAGCCTTTAGAAATGAAGATTAACACTCCATAATGTTAATGAGTGGCATCACTTATTAATTAAACATTTATGGGTACAAGATGACTATGCGTCCTATTAGCTAGATGGTAAGGTAACGGCTTACCATGGCAACGATAGGTAGGGGGTCTGAGAGGATTATCCCCCACACTGGTACTGAGACACGGACCAGACTCCTACGGGAGGCAGCAGTGAGGAATATTGGTCAATGGAGGCAACTCTGAACCAGCTATGCCGCGTGCAGGAAGACTGCCCTATGGGTTGTAAACTGCTTTTATACAGGAAGAAACCGATCTACGTGTAGATCCTTGACGGTACTGTAAGAATAAGGACCGGCTAACTCCGTGCCAGCAGCCGCGGTAATACGGAGGGTCCAAGCGTTATCCGGAATCATTGGGTTTAAAGGGTCCGCAGGCGGTCAATTAAGTCAGAGGTGAAAGCCCATCGCTCAACGATGGAACTGCCTTTGATACTGGTTGACTTGAGTTATACGGAAGTAGATAGAATAAGTAGTGTAGCGGTGAAATGCATAGATATTACTTAGAATACCGATTGCGAAGGCAGTCTACTACGTATATACTGACGCTCATGGACGAAAGCGTGGGGAGCGAACAGGATTAGATACCCTGGTAGTCCACGCCGTAAACGATGGATACTAGTTGTTGGGTTTCGACTCAGTGACTAAGCGAAAGTGATAAGTATCCCACCTGGGGAGTACGGTCGCAAGACTGAAACTCAAAGGAATTGACGGGGGCCCGCACAAGCGGTGGAGCATGTGGTTTAATTCGATGATACGCGAGGAACCTTACCAGGGCTTAAATGTGGTCTGACAGCTTTAGAGATAGAGTTTTCTTCGGACAGATCACAAGGTGCTGCATGGTTGTCGTCAGCTCGTGCCGTGAGGTGTCAGGTTAAGTCCTATAACGAGCGCAACCCCTATTGTTAGTTGCTAACAGGTAATGCTGAGGACTCTAGCGAGACTGCCGGTGCAAACCGTGAGGAAGGTGGGGATGACGTCAAATCATCACGGCCCTTACGTCCTGGGCTACACACGTGCTACAATGGTATGGACAATGAGCAGCCACTGGGCGACC
>NZ_PJBB01000003.1:3802500-3932500 GCF_002836595.1 Tenacibaculum sp. Bg11-29 | reverse complement strand
TTTATCAAAAACACAGGGCTTTGCTAAATTGAAAGATGATGTATAAGGCCTGACACCTGCCCGGTGCTGGAAGGTTAAGTGGAGTTGTTAGCTTCGGCGAGGCAATGAAATGAAGCCCCAGTAAACGGCGGCCGTAACTATAACGGTCCTAAGGTAGCGAAATTCCTTGTCGGGTAAGTTCCGACCTGCACGAATGGTGCAACGATCTGGACACTGTCTCAGCCATGAGCTCGGTGAAATTGTAGTATCGGTGAAGATGCCGATTACCCGCAGCGGGACGAAAAGACCCCGTGAACCTTTACTATAGCTTCGTATTGGTTTTGGATAAGTAATGTGTAGGATAGGTGGGAGACTATGAAGCGGCGTCGCTAGGCGTTGTGGAGTTGTCCTTGAAATACCACCCTTTGCTTATCTAGAATCTAACTCAGCAATGAGAACAGTGCGTGGTGGGTAGTTTGACTGGGGTGGTCGCCTCCAAAAGAGTAACGGAGGCTTCTAAAGGTTCCCTCAGCACGTTTGGTAACCGTGCGTAGAGTGCAATGGCATAAGGGAGCTTGACTGAGAGACATACAGGTCGATCAGGTACGAAAGTAGAGCATAGTGATCCGGTGGTTCCGCATGGAAGGGCCATCGCTCAAAGGATAAAAGGTACTCCGGGGATAACAGGCTGATCTCCCCCAAGAGCTCACATCGACGGGGGGGTTTGGCACCTCGATGTCGGCTCGTCACATCCTGGGGCTGGAGAAGGTCCCAAGGGTTGGGCTGTTCGCCCATTAAAGTGGCACGCGAGCTGGGTTCAGAACGTCGTGAGACAGTTCGGTCTCTATCTGCTGTGGGCGTTAGAAATTTGAGTGGATTTGACTTTAGTACGAGAGGACCGAGTTGAACTAACCTCTGGTGTATCTGTTGTTCCGCCAGGAGCATTGCAGAGTAGCTACGTTGGGAAGGGATAAGCGCTGAAAGCATATAAGCGCGAAACCCACCACAAGATGAGATTTCTTTAAAGGGTCGTGGAAGATTACCACGTTGATAGGATACAGGTGTAAAGGCAGTAATGTCATAGCCGAGTATTACTAATAACCCATAGGCTTATGTATAGTTCCCGACCTTCGGGTCGGGACGCAAACTCTTTTGATAATTTACGATATGATTTTACTAATATGTTAACTTATACAGTTGTAATATACTGAAACAATTTAAGGTGATTATCGCAATGGGGCTCACCTCTTTCCATCCCGAACAGAGAAGTTAAGCCCATTTGCGCCGATGGTACTGCCAATGGTGGGAGAGTAGGTCGTTGCCTTTCTTTTAAACCTCAATCTAGTTATAGATTGAGGTTTTTTTTTGCCCTAAACTCAAATGAAAACAATGAATATCTAAGTATGAAGCTTTATATAGAATGATCTTTATTTAAATAATGATAAGTATTAAGTAAATCAGATTAATTTATCTGTGGTATCAGTAAATATTATTAAAATGATGTTTTAATCACACTGATATATTTCATTAAAGCAAACATAACAGTTTTTAGGAACTAAAACCGATAGATGAGTTTTATTGCTTGAAAAGTATTTAAGAATGCGTGTATAACTGTTTGAAGGCCTTTAATGATAGATTATAATCAAATATTTATTAATGTCTAGTTAAATATTTTTAATAAAGCTTAAAAAAAAAGATATCTAAAGCGTAACAAAGAACTGAGGTAAAAAACAAATCTTTTCTTCATTAAATTAATACAATATTATTCTATGCTCAAAATGCTATTACTTGGTATTTTGAGCTTTTATTTTTTAGCTAAACACTACTTATTTTGAGAAAACGGAAACATACTTTTCATCATAAGGCAAACCAGATTTTGCAATAGCAAAACTTTGTTTGATTAACTTATTTGAAACGGCTATTAAAGCTTGCTTTTTACTCTTTCCTTTGTTTACAATACGCTCGTAAATATCTCTACATGCTTTACTATGTTTACATGCATTAAAGGAACATAAAAACAAGAGGTTTCGTAATTTTCGATTACCTACTTTACTAATCCTACTTCGCCCCCTTACACTGCTACCTGACTCTCGTATTGTTGGGGTTATGCCAACATAACTACAGAGTTGTTTTGAGTTTTCAAACTTGGTAAAACCATCGGTTATTACAATCATAAATAAAGCTGTTTTAAGTCCTATTCCTGGAATACTTGTCAATAAGGTTAACTGTACTTGCTGCTCTTGCTTTACTAATGATAATAGTTTCTTTTCTATTCCTAAAATCTCTTTATCTAAATACTTTTTTATTCGTTTTAAACTACGATATACATATTTAGATGGAATATCTAAAACTTCCTCTCCATGGATTTTATTCTTTGTCGCTGTACGTTTCTTGATACAACTATCCATCAATCTAAACAATTGCAAACATTTACTTTGAACATTTGTGAGCGCTGTATATAAAGGCACTTCATTTATTTGTCCATATTCATAAATGGCTTTGGCATCACTTTTATCTGTTTTTATTTTAGCTAATTTCATTTGAATAAATCGCTTTAACGATAAAGGATTTACTACTGAAACAATAATGTTTTGTTTGTGTAAAAACTGAGTTAATCGATAATGATAATACCCTGTTGCTTCCATTACAACTAATGATTCTTTAGGAAGCCTTTTTAGAAAGGACTTAAAACCAGATGCATTATTTTCAAATTGATCATGGCCACTTTTACTTCCATGAACATCAAATACGTCTTTGCTAATGTCAACTCCAAAAATTTCCTTATATTTATTCATAAGAACTGATTTATGAAAGAATAAGCTACTTGACTCACAACAACTTGAAATCGAGATCTAGGTCTCACAGAACTGAACGTGATTTTTAGTAGAAAAGAGAGCCAATTACCAATGTTGTCGAAGTCAATGCTTCACCGTATAAATTAACCTTAATTCTCTCTTTTAGAGGTCAGTATATAAGTTCATATCTTTAAAGTCAACGAATATAATGTTATTATGAATATTTTTAAAGGCCAAAACCTTCTAGAGTTTGCTGATCGGTTCAAAACTAATGAAGATTGCAAGGAATATTTGGCAGATATTAAATGGAAAAATTGTTTTCAATGTGTTAAATGTGGTCATAAAAAGGCTCAAATAAGAAAGGATTTCTCACGTACTTGCAATATTTGTTCTCATCAGGAATCTGCAACGTCAAACACACTTTTCCACAAAGTTAAATTTGGAGTTAGAAAAGCTTTTTTCATTGTTTTTGAAATGAGTACAAGTACAAAAAGTCTTTCTGCAAGCTATGTTTCAGTTCGTTTTAGTGTCACAGAAAAGACAGCACGTTTATTTATGCTTAAAATTAGAGAGGCTATGAAAAGTAGTGGAAATAATCCTATGACTGGGATTGTTCATGTTGATGAGTTTGTTCTAGGTGGTCGTGAAAAAGATAAAGTGGGCAGAAGTTATAAAGCAAAGAAAAAGAAGGCTATAACTGCTGTTGAGCTAACTGAAGATGGAAAAGTAAAAAGAATGTATGCAATGAGAATCGAAGATTTTTCAGCTACTTCTTTACAATATATTTTCGTGAATCATATCAGTCGAGAAGCTAAAGTGATAACTGATAAATGGAGAGGCTACAGACCTATTGCTAAAGCCTATGATATTACCCAAATTGAAAGTAATGGAGGTATGAACTTTAAAGCTCTTCATACAATGATTCATCAAGTGAAATCTTGGATAAGAACAACTTACTCTTGGGTAAGTGACTTTAACATAAACAGATATTTTAATGAATTTTGTTTCAGAATTAATCGCTCACAAAGCAAAGAAACAATATTCAATAACTTAATAAGAAAAATGGTTGAAAAGGGTAAAGTACATCACGAACAAATTATATGTAGATAACTACTGACCTCTATAATCTTTTTATTAAATTGCTAACTTAAGATGTATTTAGACTCATAAAGTTGAGAACTTCATATTAAAAAAAATAAATATTTAGATGGATAAAGTTGATACTTTTTTAATATTATTTAATGTAAGAAGTACCTTATTAAGTATAAATAAACTACTAATCATTAAGAGGGATACTTGTTTTTAAGAAATTATGAATATAGATATATGGTAGATCTATAAAATTTAATGCAGTTTATTTTAGATTTTTTTATTTAATTACTGTTTAGTATTAAAGCAATTATCTATTGTTATAATTAGATGGCACACTTCATATCTAAATAATTTATTTAGATATGATTAACTTCTGTTTTCTCAATTATTACAGCTTGTAATTACTTATATATTGTCTTTAGTTTTTACATAGAAGTTACATATAGTATTTTCTACTAAGCTGATTATATTATGAGAAGTAGGAGTAATAAATATTTCGTTTTTATTTTCGATGCATAGTAATACCAATATTATTAGTAGATGCATTCCAAGTTAATTGTATTTAAATTAGTTGATGATGACGGAGTTTCTACATCAATAACTGGCCTTGCTAGAATATTAAGTTTATAATTTTCTACTTGCTTACTCTAAAATTGTAGAACAAGAATAAGAGTAGTAAATACAATGGTTCATATAGATTATCATTTGTGTTTAAATCACTTACTTTTATTTCTATAAGGAGTTTTGTTGCGATATTTAGATGTTTTATTTTATGTATTGGTAATAGCTTTTTTTTTATTTTTTTGAAGAAATATTTTTTATGTATTACCTGTTAAGTTCAAAATAAAAATATTTTCACAAAAAAAAGTAAAAAAAATTAGGATATTAACTTTTAATAATTGAATATTTGTACTCACAAAGTTCAATAACTTATTGACAATGTTATCAAGAAAGGTGGAGGGATTAGACCCTGTGAAACCTTAGCAACCCTTTGTTTTAGACAAAGTAGGTGCTAAATTCTACTTAATTTTAGATTCATTTATCTAAAATTGGATAGATAACTCAAAAGTAATTACTCATCTGTAATTACTAAAATTCTTTATAACATTTTTCTAGTAAGTACATTCATTTATGGATGCATTTGGCTTTTGTTTTAATTTTTTTATTAACTCAAAAAACAAGAAAAATGAGTACACAAAAATTTGCAACCAATGCGTTGCACGCAGGACATGATGTAAAACAAACAGGAGGTACAAGAGCAGTTCCTATTTATCAAACAACATCATATGTTTTTAATGATTCAGATCACGCAGCAGACCTTTTTTCATTAAAAGAACTTGGCTTTATTTATACACGATTAAATAATCCAACAAATCAAATTTTACAAGATCGTTTAGCTGCTTTAGAAGGAGGTATCGGAGCTGTCGTTTTCGCTTCAGGAACATCAGCAATTTCAACAGGTTTATTAACATTGTTAAAGGCAGGTGATCATATTGTAGCTTCTAGTAGTTTATATGGAGGTACTTACAACTTATTGAGTGTTACATTACCTAGACTGGGTATTACAACAACTTTTGTTGATGCTTCAAATCCAGATAATTTTGCTTCTGCTGTACAAGATAATACAAGAGCATTTTTTGTAGAATCTTTAGGGAATCCAAAACTTGATGTATTAGATTTAGAAGCTATTTCGGAACATTCCAAAAATGCTAAAGTTCCTTTTATTGTAGATAATACCGTTGCTACACCTGCTTTGTTAAATCCAATTAAACACGGAGCAGACATTGTAATTCATTCACTAACAAAATATATTGGAGGTCAAGGAACTTCTTTAGGAGGCGCAATTATTGATGCAGGAACTTTTAATTGGGCAAACGGTAAATTTCCAGAATTTACAGAGCCATCTGCCGGTTATCATGGTTTAGTATATCACGAAGCTTTGGGAGCTGCAGCTTATACTTTTAAATTAATTTTAGAAGGATTAAGAGACTTTGGTGGAGCATTAAGTCCTACAAATGCGTTTAACATTATTCAAGGATTAGAAACATTAGAAATTAGAATTAAAAAGCACAGTGAAAATGCATTAACTTTAGCTAAATGGTTAGAAGAGCAGGATAAAGTAGTTTGGGTTAATTATCCTGGTTTAGAGAGTAGTAAATATAAGAAATTAGCTGATAAATATTTACCAAATGGGCAAAGTGGTATTGTAACTTTTGGAGTAGAAGGAGGTTATGAGGCAGCAAAAACAATAGCTGATACGACTAAATTGTTTTCATTATTGGCTAATATTGGCGATACTAAATCTTTAATTATTCACCCAGCAAGTACAACTCATCAACAGCTAAGCAATGAAGCACAAGCAAGTGCTGGAGTTTCGCAAGATTTAATAAGACTATCTGTAGGGCTTGAAAATATTGAAGATTTAAAAGCTGACTTAAAAGAATCATTTTCTAAAATATAAAAAGATAATAGTATAACGCCGAATTTTTTTGAGTTTTTTGAAGTGAGAAAATAATTTGATGTAAATCATTCGGTTTTAAATATTAAAAAAATAACAAGTTGAGAGATAATCTACCTTATATAAATATTCTTAAGTTTAGTACTGAAAACAATGCTTTTTTTGATGAAATTCCGTTAAGCTATGAAGTTTTTGGAAGAGAATTAGGTACTGCACCTGTAATATTAATTAATCACGCATTAACAGGAAATAGTGATGTTGCCGGTGAACATGGTTGGTGGAAAGACCTAGTTGGGCAAGAAAAAGTAATAAATACACAAGCATATACTGTTTTATCTTTTAATATTCCTGGAAATGGGTATGATGGTTTTTTAATTGATGAGTATAAAACATTTGTTGCTCGAGATATTGCAAGATTATTTTTATTAGGAATTAAAGAACTTAAAATAAATAAATTATTTGCTTTAATTGGAGGTTCTTTAGGAGGAGGAATTGCTTGGGAAATGGTTGTGTTACAACCACAAGTTGCAGAACATTTTATTCCTATAGCTACGGATTGGAAATCCACCGATTGGTTGATTGCAAATTGCCAAATACAAGAACAGTTTTTAACAAATTCAAGTAAACCTGTTCATGATGCTCGTATGCATGCAATGTTATGCTATCGTACACCTACATCTTTTAAAGAACGTTTTAAGCGCTCAAAAAATGAAGATTTACAAGTTTTTAATGTAGAAAGTTGGTTGTTACATCATGGTGAAAAATTACAGGAACGTTATCAATTAGCTTCTTATAAATTAATGAATCAATTGTTAAAAACGATTGATGTTACAAAAGGTAGAGTACATCAAAAAGTATTAGAAACTATAGATGCAAATATTCATATTATAGGAGTTGATTCTGATTTATTTTTTACAGCAGAAGAGAATAGAGAAACTTATAAACAGTTAGCTTCCATTCATAGTAATGTAACATATAGCGAAATTAATTCGGTACATGGGCATGATGCTTTTTTAATAGAATACGAGCAATTAGAAAAAATTATTGAACCAATATTCAATAAAAATTCAAAAAATAAAAAAATGAAAATTTTAAAGTTTGGAGGGAAATCATTATCTAACGAAGGAATACAAAATGTTGTTTCTATTATTGAAGATAAAGTTAATGAAGGAGAAAAAATAGCAGTTGTAGTTTCTGCTAGAGGTAATGCAACTGACGATTTAGAAAATTTGTTAGAGAAAGCCTCAAAGAATGAACCCTATAAAGATAATTTAGAAATCTTTAGGAATTATCAAACTAAAATAACACCATTAGTTGATTTTTCTAATGAGTTTTTAAGATTAGAAGAATTATTTGAAGGAGTTCGTTTATTAGGTGATTATAGTAAAAAAATAAAAGATGAAGTACTTGCTCATGGAGAATTATTATCAATAAAAGTAGTTTCAGAATTATTAAATAATAAAAATGTAAAAGCACATGTAACTGATGTAAGAAAATTATTAAAAACAGATGAGAGTTTTGGTAATGCTTTGCCAATAATCGCGTTATCAAAAGAAAATGTAATTCATCATTTTAAACAATTTAAAGAGAATACAGTAGCTATAATACCTGGTTTCATTGCTTCTAATTTAAAAGGTGAAACAACTACTTTAGGTAGAAATGGTAGTAATTATACAGCTTCATTAATTGCAAATTATTTAGATGCAGAAGAGTTACAAAACTATACTCATGTAGATGGAATTTTTACAGCAAATCCTGATTTAGTTTCAGATGCTATAAAAATAGAAGAGCTATCATTTTCAGAAGCAAATGAATTAGCAAATTTTGGAGCAAACATTTTACATGCAAAAACAATTATTCCATTATTAGAAAAAAATATTAATCTACGTATTTTAAATACATTTAATCCAAAAGATAATGGAACTTTAATTACAGCTAAATCTACATCTAAAGGAATAAAATCACTTTCTGTTTTAGATAAAGTAGCGTTATTAAATTTTGAAGGAAGAGGTTTATTAGGAAAAGTAGGTGTTGATGCACGTATATTTAGAACCCTAAGTAATGCTGGAATTAGTGTAAGTATAATTTCACAAGGTTCATCAGAGCGAGGCATTGGTTTGGTAATTGATAAGGATAAAGCAGAAGAAGCTGTTAAAGTTTTAGAGAAAGAATTTGAAAATGATTTATATACAAAAGATGTAAACCAGATCTCAATTGTAGATAATGTCTCTGTAATTTCTATAATAGGGCAAGATTTAAGTGAATTTCACCATCCTTATAATTCTTTAATTAAGAATCAAATTGTGCCTTTATTATTTAATAATACCATTTCAGGTAAAAACGTAAGTATTGTTGTTAAAAAAGATGAATTACATAAAGCACTTAATGTAATTCATGGTCAAGTTTTTGGAATAGCAAAAAAAATAAACATAGCAGTTTTTGGAAAAGGCTTAGTTGGTGGTACTTTAATAAATCAGATAATAGAGAGTTCTAAATCGGTTTTAGAACGACGTAAAATTCAATTAAATATTTTTGCGATAGCAAGCTCTAAAAAAGTATTATTAATTAAAAATGGAGTTGCTGAAAATTGGGAAAAAAATTTAGAGGAAAGTGCTAATGACAGTTCAATAGTAAATTCGATTATAGCATACTCAAAAAAGCATCATTTAGAAAATTTAATAGCAGTAGATAATACAGCAAGTAGTGATTTTATAAAAAATTACATTCCTTTAGTTGAGTCAGGTTTCGATTTGGTTTCTTCAAATAAAATAGCGAATACAGTTTCACATTCATTTTATAAAGAGTTAAGAGTATCATTAGATAAAAATAATAAATCATATTTATATGAAACAAATGTTGGCGCTGGATTACCATTAATTGATACAATAAAATTATTACATGATTCAGGAGAAAATATAACACGTATAAGAGGTGTGTTTTCAGGATCATTAAGTTATTTGTTTAATAAGTTTTCTTCTGAAGAAACACCATTTTCAACAATACTACAAGAAGCAATAGATAGTGGATTTACAGAGCCAGATCCTCGTGAAGACCTATGTGGTAATGATGTAGCAAGAAAATTATTAATTTTAGCTAGAGAATTAGATTTAGAAAATGAATTTGAAGATATTTCTATTGAAAATTTAATTCCAAATAAATTTAGAGATATTACTTCTGAAGAATTTTTAGCGAACTTAGATAAATTAAATTCTCATTTTCAAAATGAAAAAGAACTTCAAAAAGAGAACCATGTGTTACGATATATTGGAGACTTGCATGGAGATTTACAGCAAAGTAAAGGAGAATTAGATGTTAAATTAGTTTCTGTACCAGTAAGTTCACCTTTAGGAAGTTTAAAAGGTTCGGATGCTATTTTTGAAATATTTACAGAATCATATGGTGAGCAACCTATTGTAATTCAGGGAGCAGGAGCAGGAGCAAAAGTAACAGCAAGAGGTGTTTTTGGGGATATATTACGATTAGCAAAAAATAATAATTAGGCATTAATGTCATAAAAATATAAGAGGTATTGCATAAGTAGTACCTGTAAAAATAATAAATATGAGTAAGAATTTTGAAACACAAGCGATAAGAACACAAACAGAACGTTCACAATTTTCAGAGCATTCAACACCATTATATTTAACATCTAGTTTTGTTTTTGATGATGCAGAAGATATGAGAGCATCATTTGCAGAAGAAAAAGAGAAAAATTTATATAGTAGATTCTCAAATCCTAATACTACAGAGTTTGTTGATAAAATAGTTGCTATGGAAGGTGCTGAAGCTGGTTATGCTTTCGCAACAGGTATGGCAGCAGTGTTTTCTACATTTGGAGCATTATTAAATGCAGGAGATCATATTGTTTCATGTCGTTCAGTTTTTGGATCTACTCATAGTTTATTTACCAAATATTTACCAAAGTGGAATATTGAAACTAGTTATTTTAATATTACTGAAGTAGATACAATTGAGAGTTTAATTAAACCAAATACTAAAATTTTATATGCTGAAACTCCAACAAATCCAGCTGTAGATATTATTGATTTAGAATTGTTAGGTGAGATAGCAAAAAAGCATGGTTTGTTATTGGTTATAGATAATTGTTTTGCTACTCCGTATCTACAAAATCCTATTAAGTTTGGAGCTGATTTAGTTTTGCACTCAGCAACTAAGTTAATTGATGGACAAGGAAGAGTTTTAGGAGGTGTAGCTGTTGGACGTAAAGATTTAATAAAAGAAATTTATTTATTTTCAAGAAATACAGGACCAGCAATGTCACCTTTTAATGCATGGGTTTTATCAAAAAGTTTAGAAACATTAAGTATTCGAGTAGATAGACATTGTGAAAATGCTTTAAAAGTAGCCAACTTTTTAGAAGAACATCCGAAGGTAAATTTAGTAAAATACCCTTTTTTAAAATCTCATCCTCAATATGAAATAGCAAAAAAGCAAATGAAATTAGGAGGTAATGTTGTTGCTTTTGAAATTAAAGGAGGTATTACTGCGGGAAGAAATTTCTTAAACGCAATTAAAATGTGCTCATTGTCTGCAAACTTAGGTGATACAAGAACAATTGTAACGCACCCAGCATCTACAACACACAGTAAATTAAGTGTTGAAGATAGGTTAGAGGTGAGGATTACAGATGGGTTAGTAAGATGCTCTATCGGTTTAGAAAATGTAGTAGATATTATTAATGATTTAAAACAAGCTTTAGAGAATTAACAATTAAATAAAAGTGTATTTTTGTAGTATGCTTTCTAAAAAAACAAAATACGGCTTAAAAGCGCTAGCATTTATTGCTAGGCAAGAAAAAGGAGATAAAGTTCAAATAGCAACGATCTCTAAGAGCGAAAATATTTCTCATAAATTTTTAGAAAGTATATTACTTACCTTACGAAAAGCAGGATTTTTAGGAGCTAAAAAAGGAAAAGGAGGCGGTTACTATATGTTAAAAGAACCATCAGAAATAAAAATGACAGATGTTATTAGAACTTTAGAAGGACCTATAGCAATGTTACCTTGTGTAAGCCTTAATTACTATGAAAAATGTAGTGACTGTCCTGATGAAGATGCATGTTCTGTTCACAAATTAATGATACAAGTTAGAGATAATACTTTAAAAGTACTTCGAAATAATACACTTGCCGATCTGGTGTAATACTCAACAAATTTAGGGGTTTTGTAAATTATTTAAATAAATGTTTTTTTATTTGAAATGTATATATATATTTGTTGAATCTTAAAACCTAGTTACCCGATAGGGAATAGAATTTAAAAATGATTTTAGAACAGTTAATAGAAGAAAATAAAAATTACAAATCTGATAAAAACTCAGAGAATCCTTGGAGAAGTTTTGTTAAATCGGTTAGTTGGAGAGTAATTGGAACTATTGATACAGTTTTAATTTCTTGGTTAATAACTGGCGAACTGGCATTAGCTTTTTCTATAGGAAGTATAGAGTTGATAACAAAAATGGTTTTGTATTTCTTTCACGAGAGAATTTGGAACAAAATAAAATGGGGAAAATAATGAGTTTACAAGACGAATTTAATGTTGAAGAGTTAAACAAAGGATTAGAGAAATTAAGTCCAAAAGAAATTGTAGAATGGGTTTTTGAGTTAAACAAAAAAACAATAATTACTACTAATTTTAGACCTTATGAAGTAGCTCTTTTACATTTAGTAACTAAAGACAATCCATCAATAAAAGTTGTTTGGTGTGATACAGGTTATAATACCCCTCAGACTTATAAACACGCAGAAGAGTTAATTGATAAATTGAGTTTGAATGTTCGTTTATATGTACCAAAACAAACCGTGGCTCATCGTAATATAACCATGGGGCTTCCTTCTGTAGAAGATGAAAATCATGAAAAATTTACAGAACAAGTAAAGTTAGAGCCTTTTAAAAGAGCAATGGCTGAACATCAACCAGAAATATGGTTTACTAATTTACGTAAAGGGCAAACAGCTTTTAGAGATAGTATTGGTGTAATTTCATTTAGTAAAGAAGGAATTTTAAAAGTAAGTCCTTTTTATAACTGGTCAGATAAAGATTTAGATGAGTATTTAAGCGATAATAAACTTCCAAACGAGTTTAAATATTTTGATCCAACAAAAGTAGAGAGTAACAGAGAATGTGGTTTACATATTTAATAATTTTATTATGAGTACAAAAACAATAAAAGTAGGCCCTTTAGAAAGTGAAGCCATATATATATTTAGAGAAGTAGTTTCTCAGTTTGAAAAACCAGTATTGTTATTTTCAGGAGGAAAAGATAGTATAACATTGGTAAGACTTGCTCAAAAAGCATTTTATCCAGCAAAAATCCCTTTTCCTTTAATGCATATAGATACAGGACATAATTTTCCTGAAACTATTGAATTTAGAGATCGTTTAGCAAAAGAATTAGGTGTTGAATTAATTGTTAGAAACGTTCAAGACAATATTGATAAAGGAAGAGTAAAAGAAGAAACAGGTAAGTACGCTAGCCGAAACATGCTACAAACCGAAACATTATTAGATGCAATTGAAGAGTTTGGTTTTGATGCATGTATTGGTGGCGCACGTAGAGATGAAGAAAAAGCAAGAGCTAAAGAACGTATTTTTTCTGTTCGTGATGACTTTGGTCAATGGGATGAAAAAAATCAGCGTCCAGAATTGTTTGATATGCTAAATGGAAGAATTGATTTAGGGCAAAATGTACGAGTTTTTCCTATTTCAAATTGGACAGAGCTAGATGTTTGGTCATACATTAAAAGTGAAGAAATTGAAATTCCATCAATTTACTTTGCACATAAAAGAGCTACTTTTTTACGAGATGGATTAATATGGTCAGCAGAAGATGATGTTGTTTATAGAGATGAAAATGAAGAGGTAGAAGAAAGAATGGTGCGTTTTAGAACTGTTGGAGACATGAGTTGTACAGCAGCTGTACTTTCTAATGCTGTTGACATAAATACAGTAGTAGATGAAATTAAAGTATCAACAATATCAGAGAGAGGTGCTCGTATAGATGATAAACGATCAGAAGCAGCCATGGAGAAACGTAAGCAGCAAGGGTATTTTTAAAATTTAATAAAGTGAATTTTCCATTTAACTAAAGCATTTTAGTCTTTAGTAATTTAAATATAGGCAAGTAGTAAAATATAGCTATCAGCCAAAAGCATAAAAAAATGAATGTATTAAAAATAGCAACAGCAGGTAGTGTAGATGATGGTAAAAGTACCTTAATCGGACGTATTTTATATGACACTAACTCGTTAACAGATGATAAGCTAGAAGCCATTGAAGAAAAAAGTAAGCAAAGAGGTTTTGATTATTTAGATTTTTCATTAGCAACAGATGGTTTAGTTGCAGAAAGAGAACAAGGTATTACGATAGACGTAGCTCATATATATTTTTCGACCCCAAAAACGAGTTTTATTATTGCTGATACTCCAGGGCATATTGAGTATACACGAAATATGGTTACAGGAGCTTCAAACTCACAAGCATCAATTGTATTAATTGACGCACGTAATGGAGTAATTGAGCAAACTTACCGTCACTTTTTTATAAATACACTATTAAGAGTTGAAAACGTAGTTATAGCTATTAATAAAATGGATTTGGTTGATTTTTCAGAAGAAAAATTTAATCAAATAAAAAATGAAATTGAATATTTAGCAAGTAAAAGTTCTTATAAAAGTCAAAAATTAACTTTTATACCTATGTCGGCTTTACAAGGAGACAACGTTGTTAAAAAATCAGAAAAGACACCTTGGTATAAAGGAGAAACATTATTAGATCATTTAGAAGGTTTAGTTTCTGAAGATTTACAAGAAAAGTCTCAAACACGCTTTCCTATACAAACTGTTATACGACCTAAAACAGATAAATATCATGATTTTAGAGGATATGCAGGTAAAATTTATGGAGGAGATTTAGCAGTAGGTGATTCGGTAACAGTATTACCATCAGCAACAGAATCAAAAATAAAAAGTATTCATTTCTTTGATAAAGAGTATTTAGAAGCTAAAAGAGGAAGTTCAGTAACAATTACTTTAGAAGATAATGTAAATGTAAGTAGAGGTGATATGTTAGTGAAAACGAACGAACAACCAACAGTTGCTAAAGAGTTAGATGCAACTATTTGTTGGATGGATAAAGATCCTTTAGAAGCTTCCAATAAATATTATGTAAAACATGGAGTAAACGATGTGCAAGCAAAAATCATGTCATTATCATCTATTATAAAAACTGATTTTTCAGGGGCAGAAGAAAACCCATCACAATTAACATTAAATGAAATTGGAGATGTAACTTTAAAATTAAGTAAACCATTGTTTTTTGATTCTTATGATAAAAATAAAGCAAATGGAACTTTTATTTTAATCAACCCTAAAACAAATAATACTGCCGGAGTTGGCTTTATTAAGTAATTCAAAATAGTATGGCAATTATAATAACAGACGAATGCATCAATTGCGGGGCATGCGAACCAGAATGCCCAAATACAGCTATTTATGAAGGGGCTGAAGATTGGAAATATAGTGAAGGAACTTCATTAACAGGAAATGTAAAATTAAAAGATGGTATTGAAGTAGATGCAGAAGAAACACAAGAAGCAGTATCTGACGAATATTATTTTATAGCACCTGATAAATGTACAGAGTGCATAGGGTTTCATGAAGAGCCACAGTGTGCAGCGGTATGTCCAGTAGATTGTTGCGTACCAGATGACAATCATGTAGAAACAGAAGAAGAATTATTGGCAAAACAAAAATTCTTACATAATTAAAAAGTAACGCTTACGAGCTTTAAGATATATAGTAATGCAAAGTTTTAGAACCGAAATAGAAAACCCAATTGTAGAAAAAGATATTCTAGAATTAGAGAGAAAAATCCAACTTTTTAAAGATGGAAAAATAGACGAAGAACGTTTTAGAAGTTTACGTTTGGCAAGAGGAGTTTACGGTCAGCGTCAATTTGGAGTACAAATGATTCGTATAAAATTACCTTATGGTAAAGTTACTAGCGAACAATTACATAGGATTTCAGATGTTTCAGATGAATATTCTCGTGGAAGATTACATATTACGACAAGACAAGATATTCAAATACATCACGTAAGTTTAGATAGAACGCCAGAATTATGGGCGCAATTAGAGAAAGACGATATTACTTTAAGAGAAGCTTGTGGTAATGCAGTAAGAAATATTACAGCATCAGAAACAGCAGGGATTGATGTAAATGAGCCTTTTGATGTTTCACCATATGCAGATGCTACGTTTAAGTTCTTTTTAAGAAATCCTATATGTCAAGAAATGGGACGTAAATTTAAGATGTCTTTTTCAGGTACAGATGATGATACTGCTATTAGTTTTATTCATGATTTAGGATTTATTGCAAAAGTAAAGACTGAAAACGGAGTAACTAAAAAAGGGTTTAAAGTTTTATTAGGTGGTGGTTTAGGTTCACAACCAAGACATGCAGATGTTATTTATGACTTTTTAGATGAAGATGTTTTAATACCAACAATTGAAGGTGTTTTAAGAATTTTTGATCGATTTGGAGAGCGTGCAAAAAGAGCAAAAGCAAGATTAAAGTTTTTAGTTAAAGAATTAGGTGTTGAAGCTTTTTTACAATTAGTTTCTAAGGAAGTTAATGCTCTAGAAAATAAAACATTTAAAGTAGATACAACTGAATTTGAGAAGCCTATACTTTTTCAAGAAATAGCAATACCTTCAGTGAAAATTGAAGATGAAAAAGCTTATGAAAAATGGAAAGAAACGAATGTAATTAAGCAAAAACAAGAAGGTTTATTTGCAATTGGAATTAAAGTTCATTTAGGAGATTTTTACACTCCAAAAGCAAGGTTGTTAGCTGATTTAGTTAAAAAATATGCAGCAAACGAAATTCGTTTAACATTACGTCAAAACATTTTGGTTCGTCATGTTAAAGAAGAATTAATACCTTTTTTCTATATAGAATTACAAAAATTAGGTTTTGCAAAAGCAGGTTATAATTCTACGGCTGATATTACGGCGTGTCCTGGAACAGATACTTGTAATTTAGGTATTTCTAGTAGTACGGGAATTGCTGTTGAGTTAGAAAAAGTATTAGAAGAAGAGTATCCAGCATATTTAAATAATAAAGAAATAGCTATTAAAATTAGTGGATGTATGAATGCATGTGGGCAGCATAATATGGCGCACATTGGTTTTCAAGGAATGTCTATAAAAGTAGGTAATTTACAAGCACCGGCTTTACAAATTTTAATAGGAGGAGGTATATTAGGTGATGGAAAAGGTCGTTTTTCTGATAAATTAGTTAAAATTCCAAGTAAAAAAGGACCAGAATCATTACGAGTTTTATTAAATGATGTAGCTAAAAATCAACAAGAAAAAGAAACTTTTTTAGAATATTACGACAGGCAAGGGAAAACGTACTTCTACGATTTATTAAAAAAATTATCTGATACAAGTGATTTAGTACCAAGTGATTTTATAGATTGGGGACATTCAGAAAACTATGTAAAAGCAATTGGAGTAGGAGAATGTGCTGGAGTTGTAATTGATTTAATCGCAACACTTTTATTTGAAAGTGAAGAGAAAATAACCAATTCAGAAGAAGCATTAAAGGAAGATTTATTTTCTGATAGTATTTATCATTCATATACATCTCTGATTAATACAGCAAAAGCATTATTAATTGCAGAAAATGTAAAAACAAATACGCAAGCGGGTATTATTACGAGCTTTCAAGAGCATTTTATAGCTACTGATAAAGTTAGTTTAGAGACCAATTTTGAAGATTTTGTATATCAAATAAAGAAAGAAGCACCCACAAAAATATTTGCAGAGAGCTATTTAAATGATGCAAAAGCATTTTATAAAAAGATTGACGCTTATAGAAAAAAAGCAGTAAGTAATGTATAATAAGATTCCGAAATTAACCGTTGTTGGCGCTGGTCCAGGGGATGTAGATTTAATTACGCTAAAAGCTATTAAAGTTTTAAAAACTGCAGATGTTGTTTTATATGATGCTTTGGTTAATGAAGAGTTATTAGATTTTATAAACCCGAATGCAGAATTAATTTTTGTAGGAAAACGTAGAGGTTGTTATAAATATCAACAAGAACAAATAAATGAGTTGATTGTTGAAAGAGCAAAAACTCATGGACATGTAGTTCGTTTAAAAGGTGGTGATCCTTTTATTTTTGGAAGAGGTGCAGAAGAAATGGAGTTTGCAGCAGCTTTTAATATAGAAACAGCAATGGTTCCAGGTATTTCATCTTCTTTAGCAGTACCAGCATATCAAAATATACCTGTTACAAAGCGTGGAAGTGCAGAAAGTTTTTGGGTGATTACAGGTACAACAAAAGAACATAAATTATCTAACGATGTAGCTTTAGCAGCAAAATCTAAAGCTACAGTAGTGGTATTAATGGGAATGGGAAAATTAGCTGAAATTGTAGCATTATTTCAAAAAGAAGGTAAAAATGAATTACCAGTAGCTATAATTCAAGACGGAACAACTTCTAGAGAGAAGGTAGGTATTGGAACTGTAGATACTATTTTAGATATTGTAAAAGAAAATGAGCTAAGTAACCCTGCAATTATTGTTTTAGGCGAAGTTGTAAAACACAGAGAAGCTTTAAAAAAGGCAAAAGAAGAATATTCAAAAGAGTTAATAGCTGTATAATGGAACAAAACGAATTATACCCAATTTTTTTAAAAACCAAACAGTTAGAAACACTTATTGTAGGAGGCGGTTTTGTAGCTTTAGAGAAATTAACGTTTTTATTAAAATCAAGTCCGAATTCTAAAGTAACAATGGTTTCTACATTTTTTAGAGAAGAAACACAAGCGTTAGCAAATAAGTTTGGTATAAAAATGATTATTACTAAATATGATAACTCATACTTGAAAGACAAACACATGGTTATTGCAACAACAGACAATGTTGATGTAAACGTCCAAGTTTATAAAGATTGTAAGCAAAGAAATGTTTTAGTAAACGTAGCTGATAATCCTCCATATTGTGATTTTTTTATGGGAGGTATCGTAACAAAAGGAAATGTGAAAATAGCAATTTCTACCAATGGGAAATCACCAACTACAGCAAAAAGATTACGACAATTCTTTGAAGAAATAATTCCAGAAGACATTAACGAATTAGTTCAGAATTTAAATAAGTTTAGAAAAACAATTAAAGGTAACTTTGAAAATAAAGTAGTACAGTTAAATCAATTAACGAAAAGTTTAATAAGTTAAAAGATTATAACTTTTATAAAACAAGAAATAAAAGAATTAAAGTTCCTGTATCGCAGGAATAATACAAATACCAATGATACATACAGATATATTAATTATAGGGGCAGGACCTACAGGATTATTCACCATTTTTGAAGCAGGATTGTTAAAATTAAAATGTCATTTAATAGATGCATTGCCACAACCAGGAGGTCAGTGTTCAGAAATATATCCTAAAAAACCTATTTATGATATTCCAGCATATCCAGAAATTTTAGCAGGAGATTTAACAAGTAAGTTAATAGAACAAACAAAACAGTTTAAACCTGGTTTTACGTTAGGAGAACGTGCAAATACTATTGAAAAACAAGAAGACGGAACTTTTATAGTAACGACTAATAAAGGGACAAAACATCAAGCACCAGTAGTTGCTATTGCAGGAGGTTTAGGTAGCTTTGAACCACGTAAACCACCGATTCCTAATATTGCTAATTTTGAAGATAAAGGAGTTGAGTATATTATTAGAGATCCTGAGTTGTATAGGGATAAAAAAGTGGTAATTTCAGGAGGAGGAGATTCAGCTTTAGATTGGGCAGTTTTTTTATCTGACGTAGCATCTGAAGTAACATTAATACACCGTAGAAATGAATTTAGAGGAGCTTTAGATAGCGTAGATAGAGTACAAGAGCTAAAAAACTTAGGGAAGATTAACTTAATAACTCCAGCAGAAGTAAAAGGAATTTTAGGAAAAGAACACGTTACTGGTGTTGCTGTTGAGAAAAAAGGAGAAGAACCTTTTATTATAGATACAGATCATTTTATACCATTATTTGGTTTGTCACCAAAATTAGGACCTATTGCAAATTGGGGGCTAGAAATTGAGAAAAACGCGATAAAAGTTAACAATGCTTTAGATTATCAAACAAATATTCCAGGTATATTTGCAATTGGAGATGTAAATACGTATCCAGGGAAATTAAAATTAATTTTATGTGGATTTCATGAAGCAACTTTAATGTGTCAAAGTGCTTATAAACGTATTCATCCAGATAAAAAATATGTAATGAAATATACTACTGTAGGTGGAGTTGAAGGTTTTGATGGAACTAAAAAAGAAGCACCAAAAGCAGTTGTAAAAGCAATTCAATAAAATGATTTAATATTATTATAATGTCAGATATCAACATAAAAATAACAGACAGAAAAGGAGTACTTCACGAAATTTTAGCGCCAACAGATATGGCAATGAATTTAATGGAAATAGTTCGTTCATACGAATTAGCAGAAGAAGGTACGATTGGTATTTGTGGAGGTATGGCAATGTGTGCTTCCTGTCAATGTTATGTGAAATCTGAACACGAATTACCAGAGATGGGGGTTGATGAAGATATGATGCTTGCTGAAGCATTTCATGTAGAAGATAACAGTCGTTTAGGTTGTCAAATTCAAATGAAACCAAATTTAGAAGGATTGGAAGTAGAATTAGCACCCGAAATGTAATATGTCATTGAAAAATTACACACTTACATTAAAAGATACTGTAGAAGAGTTTACAAAGAAATTATTTTACGCCCTTTTTGATGAGCAGTATTACGAAGAGAATATAAAAACGATAGAAAATTTATTTTTTGACATAACTGGTAAATTAGACATAAAGGAAGCAAGTATAACTTGGTTGCTTTATAAAGCTAAATTTAAAGAAATTCGTAAGAAATTAGATTTAGATGCTATTGCTTTTGAAAAAACCGACCCAGCAGCAAAAAGCTTAAGAGAGGTATATTTAGCATATCCTGGCTTTCATGCGATAGCAGTATATCGTTTAAGTCATGAATTAATAAAATTGAAAGTACCAGTTTTACCAAGAATGATGAGCGAATATACACATGGGGTAACAGGTACAGATATTCACCCAGGAGCAACTATAGGAAATTCTTTTTTTATAGATCATGCTACTGGAATTGTTATTGGTGAAACCACATTAATAAAGGAGAATGTAAAAATATATCAAGGAGTAACATTAGGAGGAATTCAAGTTAAAAAGAGTTTAGCAGAAACAAAAAGACACCCAACAATAGAAAACAACGTAACTATTTATGCAAATGCTACTATTTTAGGAGGCGAAGTTATTATTGGTGAAAGTAGTATTATAGGAGCTAATGTATGTGTTACTGAATCGGTACCACCAAAATCATTAGTAATTTATCAATCGGAAAATAAAATTGTTTCAATAGAAAAAAAGTAAATTATGAAGGCCAAAAAAATAACCGACTTTATTGGAAATACACCTTTAGTTGAGGTAAGTAACATCCTTAATAAAAAAGGGGTACGATTGTTTTTGAAATTGGAAGGAAACAATCCAGGAGGGAGCGTTAAAGATAGAGCTGCTTATAATATGATTTTTGAGGCTTTAAACCGAAGAAATATAAAAAAAGGAGATCATTTAGTAGAGGCAACTAGTGGAAATACAGGAATAGCTTTAGCTTTTATTTCTAAAGTATTAGGACTGCATATGACATTAGTAATGCCAGAGAATGCAACTGAAGAAAGAGTTAAAACGATGAAGGCTTACGGAGCCGAAGTTTTATTAACACCAAAAGAAGAAGGTATTGAAGGAGCTAGAGATTTAGCACAAAAGCTACGATACAAAGAGGGGTATTTTATGTTGAATCAATTTGAAAATAATGATAATTGGAAGGCACATTATAAAACTACAGGTCCAGAAATTTGGAAAGACACTGAAGGTGAGGTAACACATTTTGTATCGGCTATGGGAACTACAGGTACCATAATGGGGGTTTCTACCTATCTAAAAGAACAAAACCCAAATATTCAAATTATTGGAGCACAACCAACAGATGGTTCAAGTATACCAGGTATTAGAAAATGGTCGGAAGAGTATTTACCAAAGATTTTTGATAGATCAAAAGTTGATGAAATTATTGAGGTAAGCGAAAATCAGGCAAGAAATCAAGCACGTAAACTAGCTAGTCAAGAGGGTGTTTTTGGAGGGATGAGTAGTGGAGGTGCTGTACATGTGGCGCTTCAAGTTGCAGAAAAAATAGAAGAAGGTATTATTGTAGCTATTATTTGTGATATTGGCGATCGATATTTATCATCAAATTTATATAATTATTAAAAAAATGGTGTAAAAACAAAAAAAGTTTGTTTATTTGCACTTTAGTTCATTAATTTAATACGAATGTTATCAAGAAAGGTGGAGGGATTAGACCCGTTGAAACCTTAGCAACCCTCTGTATAAACAGAGAAGGTGCTAAATTCTACTTTTATGCTGTTGTAATTTCAGTATTAAAGAGAGATAACGGAAAGAATATTCCTCTTTTCCTGATAACTTCTACTATAAAATATCAGGAATGTCAAACATTTATAAAGAAATACAAAAACGAATTCTCGTACTCGATGGAGCCATGGGAACTATGTTACAAGCATATAAGTTTACTGAAGAAGATTTTCGAGGAGAACGATTTAAAGAATATCCAACACCACTACAAGGAAACAATGATTTATTGTCTATAACGCAACCTAAGGCAATTAAAGAAGTACATGCAAAATATTTTGAAGCAGGTGCAGATATTGTAGAAACTAATACTTTTTCAGGGACTACTATTGCAATGGCAGATTATCAAATGGAAAATTTGGTATATGAATTAAATTATGAATCTGCAAGAATAGCGAAAGAAGTAGCAGATGAATTTACAGCAAAAGAACCACATAAGCCAAGATTCGTAGCAGGTTCAATCGGACCAACAAACAGAACTGCAAGTATGTCTCCAGATGTAAATGACCCTGGTTATAGAGCGGTTACTTTTGATGAATTACGTGTAGCTTATAAGCTGCAAGTTGAAGCTTTGATAGATGGTGGTTCAGATCTTTTATTAGTAGAAACTGTTTTTGATACATTAAATGCCAAAGCTGCTTTATTTGCAATAGAAGAAGTTAAAGACGAACGTAAAATTGACATTCCAATAATGCTAAGCGGTACGATCACAGATGCAAGTGGTAGAACTTTATCAGGACAAACAGCAGAAGCATTTTTAATTTCTGTATCTCATATTCCGTTATTGTCTGTAGGATTTAATTGTGCATTAGGGGCTAATTTATTGCAACCACATTTAGAGGCAATTGCATCAAAAACAGAATTTGCTATTTCAGCACATCCGAACGCAGGATTACCTAATGCTTTTGGAGAATACGATGAAACTGCAGAGGAAATGGCAGATCAAATTGAAGATTATTTAAAGAAAGATTTAATAAATATTATTGGAGGTTGTTGCGGAACAACACCAGAACATATTTCTGCAATTGCTGAATTAGCAGCTAAATATCAACCAAGAAAATGCAAATAAAACAAGATAAATATTTAAAATTATCAGGTTTAGAACCTTTGATTTTAAGTGATTTTACTAATTTTATTAATGTAGGTGAACGAACTAATGTGGCGGGTTCTAGAAAATTCTTACGATTAATAAAAGAAGAAAAATTTGATGAAGCATTAGCTATTGCTAGACATCAAGTAGAAGGAGGAGCGCAGATCATTGATGTAAATATGGATGATGGTTTAATTGACGGAAAAGAAGCAATGGTTCGTTTTTTAAATTTAATTGCTGCTGAACCAGATATTTGTAGAGTTCCGTTAATGATTGATAGTTCGAAGTGGGAAATTATTGAAGCAGGTTTACAAGTTGTACAAGGAAAATCTGTGGTGAATTCGATTTCTTTAAAAGAAGGAGAAGATAAATTTATATGGGAGGCAACTCAAATAAAAAGATACGGAGCGGCTGTTATTGTAATGGCATTCGATGAAGTTGGTCAGGCAGATAATTACCAAAGAAGAATAGAAATAGCCGAAAGGTCATACAGAGTATTAGTAGATAAAGTTGGTTTTGCATCCGAAGATATTATTTTCGACTTAAATATTTTTCCTGTAGCAACAGGAATGGATGAACACAAAAAAAATGCGATTGATTTTATTGAAGCAACCCGTTGGGTGAGACAAAATTTACCAAATGTAAGTGTAAGTGGAGGGGTAAGTAATGTGTCATTTTCATTTAGAGGAAATAACACAGTAAGAGAAGCAATGCATTCTGTTTTCTTGTACTATGCGATTCAGGCAGGTATGAATATGGGAATTGTAAATCCAGCAATGTTAGAAATTTACGATGATATTCCGAAAGATTTATTAGAACACATAGAAGATGTTGTTTTAAATAGAAGAGATGATGCGACAGAAAGGTTATTAGATTTTGCTGAAACGGTAAAAGGGGTTAAGAAGCAAGACGAAACTAAAATATTGGAATGGCGTAGTTTGCCTTTGCAAGAAAGAATAACCCATGCTTTGGTAAAAGGAATTGATGAATTTATTATTGAGGATGTAGAACAAGCAAGACAAGAATCTGAAAAACCAATACAAGTAATAGAGGGTCATTTAATGATTGGAATGAACGTTGTTGGAGATTTATTTGGTGCAGGAAAAATGTTTTTACCTCAAGTTGTAAAATCTGCTCGTGTAATGAAAAAAGCAGTAGCGTATTTAAATCCATTTGTTGAAGCAGAAAAAGGAGAGAAACAACAAGCTTTAGGTAAAATTTTAATGGCGACTGTAAAAGGGGATGTACATGACATTGGTAAAAATATTGTAAGTGTTGTACTGGGATGTAACAATTATGAAATTGTTGATTTAGGAGTTATGGTTCCTCCAGAAAAAATTATTGAGGCTGCTAAAAAAGAGAATGTAGATATTATTGGCTTGTCAGGATTAATAACACCTTCGTTAGATGAAATGGTGTATTTGGCAAAAGAGATGGAGCGTCAAGATTTTACAGTACCATTATTAATAGGTGGAGCAACAACCTCAAAAGCACATACGGCCGTAAAAATAGATCCTCAGTATAAAAATGCGGTAGTACATGTAAATGATGCTTCTAGAGCAGTAACTGTTGTGAGTGATTTATTAAATAAAGAAACGAGCAATGCATATAAAGTAAAGTTAAAAAAGGATTACGATGAGTTTCGTGAAAAATTTTTAAAGAGAGGAAAAGCAAAAGCATATGTTTCAATAGAAGAAGCTCGTAAAAGAAAGCTTAAAATAGATTGGGAAACAACACCTATTGTAAAACCAAAAGAGTTAGGAGTTCAGACTTTAGAACAAATAAGTTTAAAAGATTTATTACCATTTATTGATTGGAGTCCGTTTTTTAGAAGTTGGGATTTACATGGGAAATATCCTGATATTTTAACTGATGAAATTGTAGGGGAGCAAGCAACACAATTGTTTGAAGATTCTAAAGTAATTTTAAATGAAATAATTACCAAACAATTATTAAAACCAAAAGCAATATTTGGATTGTTTGAAGCAAATACAATTAACGATGATGATATTTCAATTCAGAAAAAAGGAGCAGAAATAGCTGTTTTTAGAACCTTACGTCAACAACTTAAAAAACGAGAAGGAAAACCAAGTATTGCTTTGTCAGATTTTATAGCACCAAAAGAATCTAAAAAACAAGATTATATGGGTGCATTTTGTACTGCTATTTATGGAGCAGATGAACTGGCGAAAACATATAAAGAAAAAGAAGATGATTATAATGCAATTATGGTACAAGCAATTGCAGATCGTTTTGCAGAAGCATTTGCAGAATATTTACACCATAGAGTAAGAACCCAACATTGGGGATATGCAGCTGATGAAACATTATCAAACGACGAATTAATAAAGGAAACTTATAAGGGAATTCGTCCTGCACCAGGTTATCCTGCCTGTCCAGATCATTTAGAAAAAGAAACGATTTGGGATTTATTAAAAGTTGAAGAAAAAATAGGAGTAACATTAACAGAAAGTTTAGCAATGTGGCCAGCTGCTGCGGTATCTGGATATTATTTTGGTAATGAAGAAGCTAAGTATTTTGGATTAGGGAAAATTACTGATGATCAAGTACGTGATTTTGCTAATAGAAAAGGAATTAAGCTAGATAAGGCTAGAAAATGGCTTCATCCTGCAATAGCTGATAATTAAAATAAATATAATGAGTGTAAAATTCATAGAATTAAATTTAAGGAGTCACATTATTTCTCATGGATATGATGAAAATAATAAAGAGATAACTGAAGAATTTATTGCTGATGTTTTCTCACCAAAAACAATTGCGATTAGTAGAATTAAATCTTTGAGTGATAAATATGTTTTAACAGATTATATAGATGGTAGATGGATTTATTGGGAATATGAAGAGTCATACGAATCGGTTAAAAACGAATTATTAAAATAATAATATAAAACATAAAAAGAAAGCATATTTAATTAACAATAAATTATCCTTTAGGTAAGATTAAAACTGAAAAACGATAGTAATTTTGAAGCATAAAAAAATCAATAAAATTAGAACAAATGAAAAAGTATAGTTTAGAGATTAGGTTTGTGATTCAGATACTTATAATGTTTACGGTGTCATTATTTATAGCGTCATTTATGTAGTTAAATATGCCTTTGTACTTAAATTATGAAGGTAACAGAACATATAAAAAAAGCAAAAGGGAAAACATTATTCTCATTTGAAATAATTCCGCCCAAAAAAGGAAATAACATTCAAGATTTGTATAGCAATATAGATCCGTTAATGGAATTTAATCCACCTTTTATAGATGTAACAACATCTAGAGAGCAACATTTATATATTGACAAAGGAAACGGGTTGTTAGATAGAAAAATAACCAGAATGCGACCAGGAACAGTTGGGATTTGTGCAGCAATAAAACACAAATATGATGTTGATACTGTACCACATGTTTTATGTGGGGGATTTACGAAAGAAGAAACAGAATATCTGTTGGTAGATTGTCATTATTTAGGTATTGAAAATGTAATGGCTTTACGTGGAGATGCAATGAGTCATCAACGATATTTTGAAGCAAGTAAAGATGGTCATAAATACGCATCTGAATTAGTAGATCAGATTAAAAGTTTAAATAAAGGAAAATATTTACATGATGTAATTGAAGCTAATCACAAAGCTGATTTTTGTATTGGTGTTGCTGGTTATCCAGAAAAACATTTAGAGTCACCATCTTTACAAACAGATTTAAAACGATTGAAAGAAAAAATAGATGCAGGTGCTGATTATGTGGTAACTCAAATGTTTTTTAATAACCAAAAATATTTTGAATTTGTAGATGCAGCAAGAAAAATAGGAATCACAGTACCTATTATTCCAGGAATTAAGCCAATCTCGGTTAAACGTCATTTACAATTATTACCACAAGTTTTTAAAATAGATTTACCAGAAGCATTAATAAAGTCAATAGATGGTTGTAAAAACAATAAAGAGGTAAGACAAGTTGGTGTAGAATGGTGTATACAACAATCTCAAGAATTGTTAGCAGCAGGAGTACCGCTATTACATTATTACTCTATGGGAAAAAGTGATAATGTTAAAGCGATTGCAAAAGCATTATTCTAAAATTATCTTTTATTTTGAATAAGCTTTTGCTTTATAATTACTGCAACCGGTTTATTTTCTATTTTAGATTCTAACCAAGAAAGGATGTCTAAATATAAAAAAGCTCTTTTCTCATAAGGATGATTTTCATAAATTTTTAAACGATCATATATTTTTTTAAACTCTTTTTTAATTTGATGAGGAAAAACATCACCTAGCGCTTTTATTGATGAAATGAATTCTTTTTGAACTTCCTGAAGATTTTCCATTTTTAATAAAAAGCGATAGGTGTCCTTAAATTGTCTTTCAAAATCATAATCTAAACCACATTCATAATGTGCAATTAAGCTTAAAATTCTAGCGAAACATTGTAAATCTTCAGCAACATGAATTTTTTTAGATTTAATAATTTTATTTAAATAAAAAATACATTCTTTGTTTTTATTCATACCAAAGTATAAACTAGCTATTTTATAAAACAAAACAACAATATGATGATTATCAAGCCTGTTTTTATAGGTTTCGATTTTTGTGTTTATTGTTTCTACTAAATATTCACCTTCAGAAAAACTACCTTCTAAAAAATGTAAATGTAATTTATTAGCATAATAATATTGAAAAATTAAAATTTCGGTATTACTATTTATTGGTATTAAGTTATTTTCAATTTCTTTTTCAAAAAAAGTTAGCTCTTCTTTAAATTTAGAATAGTGTTTTATAAAAAATAAACTTTCTAGTAAGTAATTTTTTCCTTTTAGATAAAAAACGGGGTGAATAGCAATGTTTTTAGAATTGTTTTTAAATAAATCTACCCATTTATTAGCATATTTATAACTTTGAAGAAAATCTTGTGTTAAAAAACTATGCCATAAATTAGCTTTATATAGCCATAACCTTTCTCTAAAACCTAAGTTGTCATATTCATAATTAGGTAATTTAGATTCAAAATAAAAATTAACTTTTTTAAGCTCGGCATCATTTCTTACATATCCAGTTTTTAATAAAGTACCGTATAACTGTAGCGATAAATTAGAAAGCTTACTAGCAATTACATTTTGCTGACTTAATTTTTTAGCCTGAATAGTTAGTTCATCAGCCCTAGTACTAATACTTCTGGTTATATACTGACTTTCAATAACTTTTTCTAATTCAACAATTTCATAGGCAATATTTTTTTCCTCATTATCAATAGCAGTATTCTTAGCTTTGTCTAATAATTTTAAACTTTGCTTATATAGTCCTTTTTGGTATAAAATAGTTGCAAAATCTAATAACTCTCTTATTTGAATTCTTATATTTTTATGAGCAGGGTTCATTCGCAAACTAATTAATATTTGCTTATACAAATGAGCTTTTAAATTAGAAAGTTGTTGTTTACTTACAATACCACTTTTTATAATTATTTTTTCATCATACTTTTTTTGTTTGTCTAAAAATTTAAAAAGAGAAAAAAATTTAGCGTCATTATTTCCATCTAAACGACCAACATAAAGATTAAATTGACGTTTTTCAGACTTAGATAAAGATTTTATTAAAACAAAAAGAGCATCGTTTTGTTGGTTGGATAGTGTAATGAGTTTCTTCATAACGTGTTTATTTTCAGTCTTTTGTGTTTTAATTTTTTAACTTTAATGTCGTAAGTAATAAGTATGTAAGTGACTTGTTGAAGAATCTAATATATACATTTGGATTAATAAAAGGTAAATAAATTAATAGAGATGCAAAACGATAAAGTCCAAATTTTTGACACCACTTTACGAGACGGAGAGCAAGTCCCTGGATGTAAATTAGATACTAAACAGAAGTTAGTTATTGCTGAAAGACTTGATTTCTTAGGAGTTGATGTTATTGAAGCGGGTTTTCCTGTTTCTAGTCCTGGAGATTTTGCATCAGTAAGTGAAATAGCTAAGATTGTAAAAAATGCTACAGTTTGTGGGTTAACAAGAGCCATTGAAAATGATATTAAAGTTGCAGCAGAAGCTTTAAAATATGCTAAATTACCTAGAATTCACACAGGAATTGGAACTAGTGACTCTCATATAAAATTTAAATTTAACTCAACAAGAGAAAAAGTAATTGAACGTGCAATTGGTGCAGTCTCTTATGCAAAATCATTTGTAGAAGATGTAGAGTTTTATGCAGAGGATGCTGGTAGAACAGATAATGCTTTTTTAGCTAAAATATGTGAGGAAGCAATTAAAGCGGGTGCAACTGTTTTAAATATTCCTGATACTACAGGATATTGTTTGCCAGAAGAATATGGTGCTAAAATGAAATATTTACGAGAAAATGTAAAAGGTATTGAAAATGTAATTTTATCTTGTCATTGCCATAATGATTTAGGAATGGCTACAGCAAATTCTATAGCAGGAGTTATGAATGGAGCACGCCAAATAGAATGTACAATTAATGGTATAGGAGAACGTGCAGGAAATACTGCTTTAGAAGAAGTAGTTATGGTTTTAAAACAACATCCGTATTTGAATTTACAGACAGATATTAATACTCAGTTATTGTATGATACAAGTATAATGGTTCGTGAAAGTATGGGAATGCCAGTACAACCAAACAAAGCAATTGTAGGAGCAAACGCATTTGCACATAGTTCAGGAATTCATCAAGATGGTGTGATTAAAAATCGGGAAACTTATGAAATAATGGATCCTGCTGATGTAGGTGTTACAGAAAGTGCTATTATATTAACAGCAAGAAGTGGTAGAGCAGCATTAGCATATAGAGCTAAAAAAATAGGATACGAATTAACTAAATTACAATTAGATTCAGCTTATAAAACTTTTTTAAATTTTGCTGATAAACAAAAAGAAGTAATTGATGATGATCTTCATTTAATTATGCAAAAAGTAAATAAAATATCTAAAATAGTAATGGCATAATGGGAAAAACATTATTTGATAAAGTATGGGATGCCCATGTAGTAGATTCAATAGAAAATGGACCACAGGTTTTATATATAGACAAACATTTAATTCATGAAGTTACAAGTCCTCAAGCTTTTAATGAATTAAAGGAGCGTAACATACCAGTTGCACGTCCAAATAAAATTGTTGCAACGGCAGATCATAATACACCAACAGAAAACCAACATTTACCAGTTAAAGACGAATTGTCTAGAAATCAGTTAGAACAATTAACGAAAAATTGTAATGAAAATAATATAACTTTATATGCCTTAGGTCATGAAAATAATGGAATTGTACATGTTATAGCTCCAGAGTTAGGAATCACACAACCAGGAATGACGATGGTTTGTGGAGATAGTCATACCTCTACACATGGTGCTTTTGGTACAATTGCTTTTGGTATTGGTACAAGTCAAGTAGCTCAAGTATTTGCAAGTCAATGTTTATTATTACAAAAACCTAAGAGTTTACGAGTTTCTGTTAATGGGAAATTAAAAAAAGGGGTATCACCTAAAGATGTTATACTTTATATTATTGCTCAATTAGGAACCAATTCAGGTACAGGTTATTTTTGTGAATATGCAGGAAATGTATTTGAAGAAATGTCTATGGAAGGTCGTATGACCGTTTGTAACATGAGTATTGAAATGGGAGCAAGAGGAGGAATGATTGCTCCAGATCAAACTACTTTTGATTATGTAAAAGGTCGAGAATTTGCACCAGAAGAAAGTGACTTTGAAAAGAAAGTAGCTTATTGGAAAACATTACCATCAGATATTGATGCTAAGTTTGATAAAGAATATAGTTTCGATGCAGAAGAGATTGAACCAATGCTTACTTATGGTACAAATCCTGGTATGGGAATAAAAATTTCAGAAACCATACCAAATGAAACAGATGCATCTTTTGAGAAGTCATTGGCATATATGAACTTTAAAAAAGGTGAAAGCCTTATTAATAAAAAAGTTAACTATGTGTTTATAGGTAGTTGTACGAATTCTAGAATTGAGGATTTTAGAGAAGTCGCTAATTATGTAAAAGGAAAACAAAAAGCACAAAATGTAAATGCCTGGCTAGTTCCTGGTTCACAGAAAGTAGCGCAACAAATTCAAAAAGAAGGTTTACAAACTATTTTTGAAGCGGCAGGCTTTGAATTACGCCAACCAGGATGTTCAGCTTGTTTAGCAATGAATGATGATAAAATTCCTGAAGGAGAATATTGTGTTTCTACTTCTAATAGAAATTTTGAAGGAAGACAGGGGCAAGGAGCAAGAACAATTTTAGCAAGTCCTTTAATGGCTGCTGCAACTGCTGTAGAAGGAAAGATTATTGATATAACGAAACACTTAAATTAAGATGGAAAAATTTGTAAAATTAATTGATACAGCTGTTCCATTAACAACTGAAAATGTAGATACAGATCAGATTATTCCTGCTCGTTTTTTAAAAGCTACAGATAAAAAAGGGTTTGGAGACAATGTATTTAGAGATTGGCGTTTTCATAAGGATGGAAGCATAAATAACGAATTCATTTTAAATAATAAAAACTATAACGGAAGCATATTAATTGCGGGTGATAATTTTGGATGTGGATCGAGTAGAGAACATGCAGCATGGGCTTTAGCAGGTTATGGCTTTAAAGTAGTTATAAGTAGTTTTTTTGCAGATATTTTTAAAGGAAATGCATTAAATAATGGTATTTTACCAGTGCAAGTTTCTAAAGAGTATTTAGAAAAATTACTTAAAAAAGTAATTGAAAAACCACAAACAGTTATAATTATCAATTTAGAAGAGCAAGTAATTAAAACAGATATTGGTACTAGTAAATTTGAAATTAATCCATATAAAAAATTATGTATGATTAATGGATATGATGATATTGATTTTCTAATAAGTAAAAAAGATAAAATAGAAGCTTTTGAAGCATCATTATAAAAAAATATAAAAATGAAATTTAATATAGCTGTAATCCCAGGAGACGGTATTGGACCAGAAGTAACGATACAAGCTCAAAAAGTTTTAGAAGCAGTAGCCAATGTATACGATCATACATTTATTTTTAAAGAAGCGTTAATGGGCGCTTGTGCTATTGATAAAACAGGTAATCCGTTACCAGATGAAACGATTACTTTGTGTAAAAAAAGTGACGCTATTTTGTTTGGAGCTATTGGAGACCCTAAATATGATAATGATCCAACGGCAAAAGTTCGTCCAGAACAAGGTTTATTAAAACTAAGAAAAGAGTTGGGCTTATTTTGTAACGAACGTCCTGTAAAAGCATATCAGCAATTGATAGATAACTCTCCATTAAAAAGAGAAATTATTGAAGGAACTGATATTACTATTTATAGAGAATTAACTGGCGGAATTTACTTTGGAATTAAAGAGCTTAGTGATGATAAACAAATAGCTTTCGATGGTTGCTCTTATTCTGTAGAAGAAATAGAACGTATAGCACACCTAGCTTTTAAAGCAGCACAAAACAGAAGGAAAAAACTAACATTAGTTGATAAAGCAAACGTTTTAGAAACTTCAAGACTATGGAGAAAAACAGTTACTGCTTTGGCTAGTAATTATCCAGATGTAGCGTTAAATTTTATATTTGTAGATAATGCAGCAATGCAGTTGATTTTAAACCCAAAACAGTTTGACGTAATTCTTACTGAAAATTTATTTGGAGATATATTATCTGATGAAGCTAGTGTTATTGGAGGATCTATAGGTTTATTAGCATCGTCATCTATTGGTAAAGAGAATGCGTTGTTTGAGCCAATTCATGGTTCTTTCCCACAAGCAAAAGGAAAAAATATTGCAAATCCGTTAGCATCTATTTTGTCGGCTGCAATGTTATTAAAGCACCTAGGTTTAAATGAAGAAGCTTTAACGATTGAGAATGCTGTTGAAAAATCATTAGAGTTAGGAATAACTACAGAAGATATTAGTTCAGATAAGAATTTTGGAACAAGTAAGGTTGGAGACTTTATTGCAGATTATATTTACAATCAAGAAGATAGTAATCTAAACTTTCAAAACATTCATGCAGGTCAGAGTACAATTATCTAGACCTTTGTAAAATAGCACATTTTAAAACACTACTATAATTTTTCATTTAGAGAAATTATAGTAGTGTTTTTTTATAATCTACTGAGTAATTAATTAGTGTATGTGTAGTTTTATTTAATGAAATTAAGTTTCTTGTGCGTTTAATTACGTGTTTAGTCTATTTTGTTGAATTATTTTCATTAAATTTTGTATTTTGGTAAATATAATTTAATTTAAAATGAAAAAACAAGGTTTATATCTACCAGAATTTGAACACGAAAATTGTGGTGCAGGTTTTATATGTAATTTGAATGGAGAAAGGACGAATCAAATTATACATGATGCACTAGAGATTTTAGTGAAATTAGAGCATAGAGGGGGAGTTAGTTCAGATGGGAAAACAGGTGATGGAGCAGGTTTGTTAATCGATATTCCTCATGCTTACTTTAAAAGAGTCTGTAGTTTTTCTCTACCAGCACAAAGAGAGTACGCTGTTGGAATGGTTTTTCTTCCCAAAAACTTAAATCAATACAATTTTTGTAAAACAACTTTTGAAAAAGAGCTAGTATCTCAAGGGCTTTCTATTTTGGGTTGGAGACAGGTTCCTGTCGATTCTTCTCAGTTAGGAGAAATAGCATTAGCATCTGAACCAAGTATAGAGCAACTTTTTATTGATAAATCAAAAAACATAAGTGAAGCTACTTTTAAAGCAAAACTATATGCAGCACGTAAAATAGCAGAACATATAATTAGAAAATCTAAAATTTCTGAAAGTGAATACTTTTACGTTGCAAGTTTATCTATAACAACCATTATCTATAAGGGTATTATAATGCCAGAAGATATTGGTCCTTATTATAAAGATTTACAAGAATTAGATTTAGTTACCCGTTTAGCATTAGTGCATCAACGTTTTTCTACCAACACAATGCCAACTTGGGAGTTAGCACAGCCTTTTAGGCATATGTGTCAAAACGGAGAGATAAATACATTACGAGGTAATGTAAGTAGAATGAGAGTTCGAGAAGAGATCATGAAAAGTGATGTTTTTGGCCCTCAAATAGATAAATTATTTCCAATAATTTTACCAGGTAAATCTGATTCAGCATCTATGGATATGGTTGTTGAATTGTTAACACATACTGAACGGTCATTGCCAGAAATTATGATGATGATGATTCCTGAGGCTTGGGAAAAACATGAAACCATGTCTGAATCTCGAAAAGCCTTTTATGAATACAATGGTTGTATTATGGAGCCTTGGGATGGGCCTGCATCTGTTCCTTTTACAGATGGAGATTATATTGGTGCTTTATTAGATAGAAATGGTTTAAGACCATCAAGATATACTGTAACTAAGAGTGGTAAATTAATTATGTCTTCAGAAATAGGAGTTGTTGATGTAACTCCAGAAGATGTAAAAAAACATGGAAGATTAGAGCCAGGAAAAATGTTTTTGGTTGATATGAATGAAGGTAGAATAATTGAGGATGAGGAGATAAAAAGTAAAATTGTTTCAGAACGACCTTATCAACAATGGTTAGATAAAACACGATTGCATTTAAAAGATGTTCCTTATACAAGTGAAACTTGCCCTATAGAATCTATTGATATAAAAACCCGTCAACGCTTATTTAATTATACTTTTGAAGATATTCAAGAGGTAATTACGCCAATGGCTCAAGTGGGTAAAGAAGCTTTAGGATCAATGGGAATTGATACTCCTTTAGCTGTTTTATCAGATAGGCCTCAATTAATATCAAATTATTTTAAACAATTATTCGCACAAGTAACAAATCCACCTTTAGATGGAATTCGTGAAAAAATTGTAACAGATATAAGTTTAAACTTAGGGAAAGATAGAAATATCTTCAGCATTACAGAAAGACAATGTAGAAAATTAGAAATTCAAAACCCTGTTATCTCTAATGATGATTTAGAAAAAATTAGAAACATTTCTGTAGAAAGTTTTAAAGCAGAAACGCTTCAAATTTTATATCCAAAAGCACAAGGTCTTAACGGGTTAGAAGATGCTCTAGATAATATTATCATTCAAATTGAAAAAGCATTAGAAAGAAAGACAAATATTATTATTCTCTCAGATAGAGGTGTAAACCAAGAATTTGCTCCAATTCCGGCGTTATTAGCCTGTTCATTTGTTAATCACCAATTAAACCGATTACGTAAACGTTCTTTTTTCGATATCATTATTGAATCGGCAGAACCACGAGAACCTCATCATTTTGCAACTTTATTTGGTTATGGAGCAAGTGCAATTAATCCGTATATGGTAAATGAAATTATTCGTTCTCAAGTAAACGAAGGTTTTATTGTAGGAATGGATGAGCAAAAAGCTGTGGATAATTTTAATACAGCAATAGGAAAAGGAATTTTAAAAGTGATGAATAAAATCGGAATCTCAACATTACATTCGTATAGAGGTTCTCAAATTTTTGAAATAGTTGGATTTAACTCTCAATTTGTAGAAAAATATTTTCCATATACCGCCTCAAGAATAGAAGGTATTGGTTTATATGAAATAGAAAAAGAAATAGACCAACGTTATAAACAAGCATATCCTAATAATCAAATAGATAAAAATTTAAGTTTAAATATTGGTGGAGATTATAGATGGAGAAGAAATGGTGAACGTCATTTATTTAATCCAACAACTGTAGCAAAATTGCAACAAGCTGTTAGGTTAAGTGATCAAGATAGTTATGATATATATGCCAAAGCAATTAATGAGCAGTCAGAAAGTTTAATGACTATTCGAGGACTGTTTCAGTTCGATAACTTAGATCCAATTCCTATAGAAGAAGTAGAGCCTTGGACAGAGATTGTGAAACGTTTTAAAACGGGAGCAATGTCGTATGGATCTATTTCTCGTGAAGCCCATGAAAATTTAGCCATTGCAATGAATAGAATTGGAGGGAAATCTAATTCAGGTGAAGGAGGTGAAGATAGAAAACGTTTTCAAAAAGATGTAAATGGTGATAGTAGAAATTCTGCAATTAAGCAAGTCGCATCAGGTAGGTTTGGGGTAACTTCTCATTATTTATCAAGTGCAAAAGAAATTCAAATAAAAATGGCGCAAGGTGCTAAGCCTGGTGAAGGAGGACAATTACCTGGTGAAAAAGTATTGCCATGGATTGCTGCCGCAAGAAACTCAACTCCTTTTGTAGGTTTAATTTCTCCACCACCACATCACGATATTTACTCAATAGAAGATTTAGCACAATTAATTTACGATTTGAAAAATGCAAATCGTGAAGCAAGAATTAATGTAAAACTAGTTTCTGAAGTTGGTGTTGGTACTATTGCTGCTGGTGTTGCAAAAGCAAAAGCAGATGTTGTTTTAATTTCTGGTTATGATGGAGGTACGGGAGCTTCTCCACTTACTTCTTTAAAACATGCAGGTTTACCGTGGGAACTTGGTTTAGCAGAAGCACAACAAACGCTTGTTTTAAATAATTTAAGAAGTAGAATAGTTGTAGAATGTGATGGTCAATTAAAAACGGGTAGAGATGTTGCAATAGCGGCACTATTAGGTGCTGAAGAATTTGGTTTTGCTACAGCTCCTTTAGTAGCTTCTGGGTGTATTATGATGCGTAAATGTCATTTAAATACTTGTCCTGTAGGTATTGCAACTCAAGATAAAGAATTACGTAAAAACTTTAAAGGAACTCCAGAACATGTAATAAACTTCTTTTATTATATCGCTGAAGAATTAAGGCAAATTATGTCGCAATTAGGTTTTAGAACGTTGGACGAAATGGTTGGGCAAACTCATAAAATAAATGCAAATAAAGCAATCAAGCATTATAAAGCAAAAGGGCTAGATTTATCGAGTATTTTACATAGACCTACTAGTTATAAGAGTATGATTATTAAAAATACAGAAGGTCAAGACCATAACTTGAAAAATGTTTTAGACTTTACGATACTAAAAGATTCTCATAGAGCTTTGTATAGAAAGGAAAAAATGAATCTTACATATCCAATAAAAAACACAAATCGTACCGTTGGAGCAATTGTTAGTAATGAAATTTCAAAAATTTATGGACATTTAGGTTTACCTGAAGATACCTTAAATATTAATTTTACTGGCTCAGCAGGACAAAGTTTTGGTGCTTTTGGAGCGTATGGATTAACATTTACAGTAGAAGGTAATACCAATGATTATTTAGGAAAAGGATTGTCAGGGGCAAAATTGATTGTAAAAAAACCTGATAAGGCAGATTTTATCGCGGAACAGAATATTATTATAGGTAACGTTTGTTTGTTCGGAGCAGTAGCAGGTCAGGCATATATTAATGGAATTGCAGGGGAGCGTTTTGCTGTTCGTAATTCTGGAGCTACGACTGTTGTAGAAGGTGTTGGAGATCATTGTTGTGAATATATGACTGGAGGTAAAGTTGTTGTTTTAGGAAAAACAGGGAGGAATTTTGCAGCAGGTATGAGTGGAGGAATAGCCTACGTTTATGATATAGAAGATAAATTTATAAATGGTCTTTGTAATACAGAAACAATAGAGTTTGAAGATATTTCAAATGAAGATGCTGTAGAACTAAAGTTAATAATAGAAAAGCATGTTTTATATACGGGAAGTAAAAAAGCAACAAGATTGTTAGCTGATTGGGATACCAGTTTAAAAAACTTCGTAAGAGTAATGCCAATTGAATATAAACGAGCTTTAAAACGTTTAGAAACAGAAGAACCAATGTTTGAAGAATTAACAATAGCATAATGTCATGGGAAAAGTAACAGGATTTAAAGAATTTGAAAGACAAGATGAAACATATACTTATGTAAAAGATCGTGTAAAAAATTATAAAGAATTTACAGTTTCTCTTTCAGAAAAAAATTTAGAAAAACAAGGTTCTCGTTGTATGGATTGTGGGATTCCTTTTTGTCATAGTAGTTGTCCGTTAGGTAATCTAATTCCAGATTTCAATCATATGATACATCAAGGAGAGTGGAAAAAAGCCTCATGGTTATTACATTCTACAAATAATTTTCCGGAATTTACGGGACGTTTATGTCCCGCTCCATGTGAAAAATCATGTGTATTAGGTATTATTGAAGATCCAATTTCTATAGAAAATATTGAAAAAAACATTGTAGAGCGTGCTTTTAAAGAAGGGTGGATTAAGCCGCAACCTCCAAAAGCAAGAACAGGGAAAATAATTGCTGTTATTGGTTCTGGACCTGCTGGTTTAGCAACTGCTCAACAATTAAATAGAACGGGTCATATAGTCACTGTTTTTGAAAGAGACGATGAGGTAGGTGGTTTATTACGTTATGGAATTCCTAATTTCAAATTAGAAAAAGGTATCATTAATCGTCGTGTAGCAATTTTAGAAGCTGAAGGAATTATATTTAAAACCAATGTAAACGTTGGTGTAAATTATGAAGTAAAAGAGTTGAAAGCTTTTGATGCTATTGTTTTATGTGGAGGTGCTACAGAAAGACGTAGTTTACCTACGCCAGGTATAAATGCCAATGGTGTTGTACAGGCAATGGATTTTTTAACACAACAAACAAAAGTATTGTTTGGTAAAGAGGTGAAAAATCAAATAATGGCTACAGATAAAGATGTAATAGTTATTGGAGGGGGAGATACAGGTTCAGATTGTATTGGAACATCAAATAGACAGGGAGCAAAATCGGTAATAAATTTTGAGATTATGCCTAAACCTCCAGGTCTTCGTTCACCAACTACTCCATGGCCATATTGGCCTTTACAATTAAAAACGTCATCTTCTCACGAAGAAGGTGTGAAAAGAAATTGGTTAATTAATACAAAAGAGTTTGTAACTGATAAAAACGGTAAACTAATAGCTTTAAAAACGGTTAATGTTAAATGGGAAACTGTTCCAGGAGAACGACCTCAACTTATTGAAATTGAAGGTACAGAAAAAACATGGCCTTGCGACTTAGCTTTACTAGCTTTAGGTTTTACAGGTCCTGAGAGTATGTTGGCTGATAAGTTGGGTATTGAAAAAGATGCACGTTCTAATTACAAAGCAGAATATGGAAAATACCAAACTAACATTCCAAATATATTTGCTGCAGGAGATATGCGCCGTGGACAATCATTAATTGTTTGGGCAATTTCTGAAGGTAGGGAAGCAGCAAGACAGGTTGATCTTTATTTAATGGGAAAATCTGAATTGCCTTCTAAAGATATTACTGGTGATTTGATAAGTATTTAGTAAATGATAACATCCTGTTTTTTGAAGAATCATTTTCTAATAAAATAAAAATCTCAAGTTGATTATTAACTTGAGATTTTATAATTCATACAGATTGTAGAGAAGTCTTATTAGTAACTCTACTTTAAAAGTAACACTTTATTTAAAGCTAATTTAGCATGTGTACTATTAGGGTACCATTTCACATTCATTTTTAAAAGTTTTATCGCATTTTCTTTCAATTTCCTTTTAATGCAATAATTAGCTATCCAATCTACTCTCGCTTCAGAAGGTTTTATGTGGGTTCCTATTTTTTCTGATAGTGTTTTAAATTGAGAGGCTAGAATTTCTGGATTCTGAGCTACTGATTTAACAGGAGCTTGGTAATTTTCGAAAATAAAGCGTAAACCTTTAAATTCAGCAGGTAAAGAAACAGTACCATGATCTTCATTTTTGAAAAAATTAAATCCCCATCGTAACTTTAAATTTGAAGCTTCTTTTAATAAAGAATGAAACTTCTCAATTTTTTCTAAATGTTTAGCTATATTTTTTTTGTACAACTTTGTATAGTCGTTTTTTGGTTGTAGTAAATTATCTGCTCTAGCTAAATAAAGAGACTTTTTGTTAAACAGCTCTTTAGTAAATTTTTCTTTAGCTTTTTTTAAAAAATAAGCATTATCCCACCATATACTTGGGTCTATTGAGATGTAAGCATCAAATAATTCAGGTTTTTCTAGTAAAGCATTTAAAACTGCGATTCCTCCAAAAGAGTGACCTATAAAAATAGAAAACTCACTAGTTCTATATTTTTTATTAATAGTTGGTTTTAACTCACTTTCTATAAAGTTTAAAAACTTACTATTATCTCCACTTGTAGGAAACTTTTTTAAACCACTATTCACTTTTGTAGGCGTATAATCTTTGGCTCTATCTTTACTTATAATTCCTACCATAATCATTTCAGGTAATGAACCATATGGCCCTTTAATTAAAAAATCATGTATACCTGTTATCGAATGAAAATGTCTACTTCCATCTAAAAAATAAACTACAGGATATTTTTGAGGAGCATAAATCGTATCATTATAGCTAGGAGGTAGATATACCCAGTAATCTTTTTCTTCATTCATTTTTTTTGAAAAAAGACGATGTTTTGTTCCTATTTCTATCTTTTCTTGCGCTATTGTAGTTTGTGAAAAGAAACAAATAGTAAGTAATATTATAAAGGCTGATAAGTGTTTCATTTATTGTGGTTTAAGAAACAAATTCTCTTAAGTTAACTTTAAGAGAGTTTGTTTTTTGTGAAAAAAGATTAAAATTTATAACTAAAAGTAATAACAGTATTCTTTGTTCTTTGTGGTTGTATATTGGCTCCCATATTTGCCCAATATTTTTCATTAGTTATATTGTTAAACTTAAGTCCTATTCTAAAGTCATTATGATCATAGAATAATGAAGAGTTTATAACTGTGTTTCCGGGAATGGTTAACTTATTTCGATCACTTAAAAAAGAATCACTTGTATGGTTAAGACCAAAACCAAAACCAAGACCTTTTAAAACAGTTCTAGGTAATTTATAGCTTGTCCAAAAATTTAAAGTAGTTTCAGGTGAAGCATAAGGAGTATTTCCTATAATTGATTCTTTTCCTTCTAGATATTCACTATCATTATAACCATATCCAGCGATTAAATTCCATCCTTTAAAAGGGTTCGCTATTAATTCTGCTTCAAATCCTTTACTAGCTCTTTTACCATCCTGAATTCTAGACCAATCACCTTTATTATTTTCCCATCTTACGGCATTGTCTATTATAATATCGTAGTAGCTTAAAGTAAAGCTCAATTTGTCATTAAACAATTCACTTTTTATACCAGCTTCAATTTGTGTTGCATATTCTGGGTTAAATTTAGTCGTTTCTTCTGCTGTAATTTCTGGAGCAACGTTTTTAAACCCATCCATATAATTAGCAAAAACAGATACTTTATCTTTTACAATTTGGTATACAGCTCCAAACTTTGGAGATAAAACAGTTTGTTTGTATTCATCTTCTTTATTATTAAACCAATCTACACGTAAACTCGCCATTATTGATAGTTTTTGAGTAACTTCGGTAACGTTTGAGGCATATACACCAAAACTAGATTGATCTCTTTGACCAATTCTAAAGGCATCATTTTGTGCTAGAAGCGCTTCATACTTTTTAGAGTTGAAATCTAGTTGAGGAGTATTTACTCCAATACTATCATATATTAATTGTGTTCTTCTGTAGGGAGTTTTTATCTGATAATTATCAATACCTACTAATAGTTTATTATTTACATTTCCAACTTTAAATTGACCTTTAATATTTTGTTGTATTTGTGTTATGTAAAATTGACTTGTAATATTCATAATCCTTCTTTTAGCTTCACTATTATTAAAGAAGTCTAAAAACAGGTAATTAGCGTTATTATCAACATTAGAAGAAGATATTATTGTTTGTGATTCCCAATTGTCAGATATTTTATAATTTGCTTCAGCAAAAATACTGTAAGAGTCAGATGTACTGCTTAAATAATCACTACCGTATGAATTATCAAAGTTGTAGTTTAAATCTTCAATATTAGTGATTTTAGAACGACTTATATTAAAGTAAGTACTAGGTGAATTATTTTTATAAAACTCTCCTTCTATTGTTAATTGAAGTCTTTCATATGGTTTATAAGTTAATGTTGGCGATACAAAAAGATTTCTTGTTAAGCCATAATCTTGAAAGCTATGTTCGTTATGTTTTGCTGCATTAACTCTAAAAAGAACTGTTTTTTCTTTGTTAAGAGGCGTGTTAATATCTGCAGAAATACGAGATAAACTATTACTACCTGTATTGTAGGTAATAGTTCCTTTAAACTTATCATGTGCTTTTTTAGTAACACGATTAACAACACCACCATATGAGTTTGTTAAATGATTTCCAAATAAAGTACCAGACGGCCCTTTTATAACCTCTAAACGTTCAAGATTCGCAGGGTCAGTACCAGTAACAAATGCTGTTGAAACACCATTTCTCATAGCAATATCAGCACTAAAACCACGCATGTTAAACCTAATTCCAGTTCCTCCAGAACCAACACCTTTCATTACATTATTAATACCTGGGGCATTTAGCAAAGCAGCTTCTACATCAACAGCTTGTATTTCTTCTAACAAGGCAGAAGTTATTACTGAATAAACCTGAGGGTTTTCTATATTTTTTAAAGGAAGTCGTGCTACATATTTTGTTTCTTTTCTATTGAATTTGTTTTTTCGTTTTGATGTAATTGTTATTTCATTTAATACTTCTTGACTTACATTTAATACTATATTATCAATAGTAATTGTTTTATTCTCAATTATTGTAACTTCTATTGACTTGTTATTTAGTCCAATAATAGAAAAATTAATTTTTTTAAGACCAACTGGTATGTTTGTTATTTCATAATTCCCGTTCTCATTTGATACTGTACCTTTATTTGAGTTTTTGATGTAAATAGCTACATTTTTTGCAGGTTGATTATCGTTTGTTAATAATCGTCCTTTTATGTTACCTGTTTGTGATACAGCTAGTGCAGACCATAAACAAGTTATAATGAAGGTTAAAATAAATTGCCTTTTATTCATTTTTATTTAGATTAAATATTAATTGTTTTTTCAGGCAAAAGTAAAATCTTATTTTTGTTCGTTGACAACGTAAAAAGTCATAAATAATACGCAAAAAGTAAGTTTTAAAAGCAATAGATTATGAAGTCGGTATTAAGAGGAGAGATGTATGGAAAAGGAAAATTGATAAAAGAATACCCTATTGATTTTAAGGTTGATAAATTTTTTGAAAAAGATCTAGAAATAAATAACATTAATGAAAAAGGAACAATAAAAACAATTAAACTAAAAGGGGTAAGAATTATATTAAGAGATATTAAAACAACCCCTTTTTCTATTGAAGTTTCTCATGATTTTCCTTTTTTTAAACTTCAGTTTGAAATTGAAGGATCGAGTTTGTACACACCTAAAAATACTAATAACAATCAGGTTTATATTTCTAATGGTAGCTATAATTTATTTTATATACCAAAAGTAGATGGAATTTTAACATATAATACAACGTATAGAAAAACAGTTGAAATTGTTTTTACAGAATGGTATCTAAAAACATTAATAGGAAATGATTTTAAAGATGATCTTATTGAATTTGGTAAAGCAATTTCAAATAAGAAAATGTTTAAAATGTGGGAAAATAGTATGCCTATATCTGTAGAAATGCAAAAACATTTAGAAGAAATAATAGATTGTAAGTATACAAAGGGTTTAAAAGAAGCTTATCTAAGAACAAAAATTAATGAGCTTTTATTAATGTTATTGGCTAAGACCAATGAAAAGGATTATAAAAATAAGACATTAAAAGTTAGTGATAGTAGACAGATTATTGAAATTGAAAATTATATTCGAACTAATATAAAAAAAGAACTAACAATAAAAGAACTGTCTTTGAAATTTGGAATAAGTGTAACTAAATTAAAAAATAATTTTAAAACAGTTTATTCTAGAACTATTTTTAAACACTTAACATTTTTGCGGATGGATAAGGCTAAAAAGATGTTAGAAAAAGGAATTCCTGTTTCTGAAGTTTCATATGATGTTGGTTATCGAAATCCGCAGCATTTTACAGTTGCATTTAAAAAAACGTATAAAGTGCTACCTAGTATTGTATTTGAGAAAAAATAAAATAGAAGTTCTCTTAATTTATTTAAGAAACTTCTTTTTAATTCTATTCTGATTTTAAACTGTAGATATTTTTAATATACGAGTGTTTCTTTGAATTTTCTGAAAATAATGCTTAAATGTTTAAGTATGAGTAGGAAAAATAAGCCCTCTTTTCCTACTCAATAAAATAGTATTTTTCTCTCAATTTGTTTTAAAACTGGATGATAGTTGCTATTTGTTCATTTTACCTAGTTTTTCAATCTTTTTTAACCACTTTTCTCTATACTTTTCTTTAGAGAGTCTTATAGGTCCTATGGTTGTAATTCGTACTTTTTTTACTCCAATAAAGTTTAAAGTTCCTTTTTTAATAGCGTTATGACTTGGGTTTCCATATATCCATTTATAATACCGTGCTGGTTGGTCTAGTGTACAAATTATTCTTGCTGTTTTCCCAATAAAACAAGCATCGCTAAATAATGAGTTATCTCTTTTGGTAAAAGCAAATCCAGGAAGTAAAACTCGATCTAAAAAACCTTTCATTATTGCAGGAACAGAACTCCACCAGATAGGATATACCCAAACTAAATGATCAGCCCATTTTAATTTAACTTGTGCTTTTAATAAATCTGGTTCTAATTCTGTACGCCTTCTATATCCAAACTCTAGGTTTGGGTTAAAGTTTAAATCTCGGATATTAATTTCTTTTATCTTAGCATTTGAAAATTTAGCCCCTTTTTTATAAGAGTCTGAAAGTGCAAAGCTGAAGCTTTCTTTATCGGGGTGCCCGTTTATAATTAATATTTTTTTCATCTGCTTTAGAAGTATTTTTTTATTTTATTTTCAAATTGAGTGTTTGTTAAGTTCTCTATTTTGAAAAATTTATAAAGAATAAAGCAAGCAGGAAGGGTTAAAAAGAAATTACAAATAATAAAGGAGGCAACACTACAAAAAATAGCTAAGATCTGTAAGCCTTGTTCGCTGATATAGTTTTGCGCTATAAAATAATAATAAGTGGTTTCAGAATAATTATAAAACTTAATTGATAGCTCATAGAGTAACCAAATTGGGTAAAACCATTTTCTAATAGATTCCCACCACTTTCCCCATACTGATTTGAGTTGTTTATTTTTTTCTTCCATTTTTTATTGTTTTCACAAAAGTCAAACTAATGGAAGAATTATCATTTGATATAAATCAAATTCGGTTTTTGGGGTTTCTAATTCTGCTTAGGGTTTCGAGTGTCATTCCTAAATAGGATGCAATATGAGTAAGTGGAATTCTATTTGTAATTTTAGGATAAATACTTAATAAGTGCTTGTATCTTTCAGCTGCTTTGTTAAATTGAATAGTATATAATCTTTCACATAAACCTAACATGGTTAGTGTTACAACTTTGCTAATAAAACGCTCAAAATCATGGTGTTTGTTAGAGAGGTTATCAACGGTGTCTTTTGAAAATTCAATAACGATAGAATCTTCAATGAATTCAATATAATGTGGGCTTGGTTCTTCACTAAAAAAGCTAACTATCGAAGCCATTATTTCGTTTTCAAAAGTAAACCAATCAGAAATATCTTTACCATCTTTTAAATAATATGCTCTTGAACAACCTTTTACAATTAAGTAGCCTTTTTTAGAAAACTGTCCTTCTCTAACAATTATTTCTCCTTTTTTAAAAGTGCAAATTTTAGAGTTAGCAATGAGTTCTTGCTTACATTTATTTGATAAAGGAGAGTAAATTTCTCCAATTTTATTTAATGTTTTTTCAATATCCATTTTTATATATCTATCTCAAGTAATTTACCAAAAGGTAGGTTGTTTATCTCTTGAAATAATTTTCGCTTTTGTGGTTTTAAAAATATTTCAACTATAGGGTAGAATATTGAAAATCGATTATAGAATTTATCAGTGTTCGAGCTCATTTTTTTCTTTGTGTGTAACAGATTATTCTTATGAATAGCGTATTTGTTTCATAAAACTAAAATAGTTAAAAAAGTAATGTTTTGTAGTGTGTAAGAAAAAAATAAACAATAGTTGGGTTTATTTTGTGGTAGATTAAGGTTTAGATAGTATTTTAGACTAAATTTATTCTTTTTTAAACACGGAATAATAAGTTTTAAAAAATCATATCTAGATAAACTACTAATAATATGAATAAAATTCTGATACCATTTATAATTCTTTCTTTTTTCTTGAGTAATCAAAAAGATAAAAACTTGAATTTTGTAGAAATTAATGAGAAAGTAAAAGAAAAGGAAGAAGTTGTTTCTTTGATTGATACAGTTTCAAACGGAAAGTTTTTGAAAATTTATTCAATTGAAAAGGGTAGGGGAAGTTTGATCGCTGAGTATGGGAATAAAAAGATAAAACATAAGGTTAGTTTACGTGGAGAAAAATATCGATTGCTTAGAGCATCTTCAAGTGTTGAATGGATTACAGAAAAAAGTTTTTCTGTAGTAGGTGGTTGTGGTTCGGGTTGTAAATATGTTATGATTTTTAACATAGATAGTAAGGAACCGTTAATTGAAGAGGCTTTGTATTATCCAAAATATGAAGGGCAAACTAGTTTTGAAACTGATAACCGGAATTTATACATTGCAGTTAATAAAAAAAATAAGGATGGCTTAAGTTTCGTTATTGTAGATACTGATAGCCAAAAAAGAGATATTATTTCTTTGCCAAAGAAATGGAATCGTGATCTTGGTACTATTTTTAGTGTTGTTGATAAAATTAAAATTAAAAACTCTAAAATTGATGTTTATCAAAATCAAGAAAACGGAGAGATAAAAAAAGTTAGCAAAAAAATAGTATTAAAATAATTGTAAGTGAGCTAATAAAGTAAAGTTCTGTAATTGGAAAGGGGGGCTTATGATGAAAAAAACATTCTGGTATTGCCTAAATAAGTAGTTTTTATCTAAAAAATAAAAGCTCAAAATACGAAGTAGTAGCATTTTGAGCCTAGAATAAAATTGTATAAACTTAATGAAGAACTTATTTGGGTTTTACCTCAGTTCTTTGTTGTCCAACGTTATTCTTGTAACAAATAATTATTTTTATCGCCTTCAGATTAAATAACTGATATGAATTACCCACTAATCAAACCTAAATATTACTTCTCTTTATTTAAAGATATTCTCAACTTCAGTAAAAATCCTACAAACGAGAAAAACAGCACAAAATCAACAAAGCAGAAAATTTATGATACTATTGGTTTACTGATTTTAAAAATGCTTTTCTTGATTCCTGTTGTTTTGTTTTTTGCAGTTGTATATGATCCAGAAAACATACAAAAAGGAAATATGTCTGAACGTTTTACTCCAATTATACTTTTGTTAGTAGGAGTAGTAATTCTACCGTTTCTTGAAGAAACTCTTTTTAGGCTTTCATTAATATTCAAACCCATTTATTTGGCTTTGACATCAAGTGTTTTTTGCTATTATATTTTGACCAAAATTGTATTTTACACCAAAATTAGCTCTGTAGATGAGAGTTTTTTTATAAGGGTTGCTGTTTCAACTTCATTAGGAATAGTTCTTTATTTTATATTCAATATCAAGTCAATAAAAAATGGATTGATTATCTTTTGGAGTAATAATTTTAGAGGTATTTATTATATCGTTTGTTTGTTTGTTTGTTTTTTGCTTGGTTACATTACTCGAAATACGAGTTAAACTGGACTAATACTCTCTTACTTCCTATTCTAACTTTACCACAATTAATGAGTGCCATAATTTATGGATATATTAGAGTATCTTTTGGATTTCGATATCCATTACTATTGCATATGTCAAATAATTTAATAGGGTTTAGCATGTCTTTTTTGCTATCTACAGATTTAATTTAACTAACTAGGACTAATTTCGTTAATGTTAGCTTCGGCTCAGTATATGAAACGTAGCGTGTAAAAAGATACTACATTTTTGGATTTAGCACATAGTCAATTTTTTATATTTTGATTTAACTTATCCGTTTTAAAGCCAAATTAAAAACTTAGTAGCCTTAATAAATGAATACAAGTGTTTGTTTTTGAGGTGATAGATTTTGTTTCATACATCGATTAAGTTAGCTATTTAATAAAAAGGTTAAATTAAAGAGATATAAATCAGAAAGAAAAACAAGCAAAATAAGGCAATGCACTTATCCGCTGTTGCTTATAATTTAAAGAAATACTTAAAATTCATTGTTAAAAAGGTAAAAAACGATGCAGGAGCATTGTGTTGTTATCTGAATGACTTAAAACTTTTTTTAAGCTTCGAAATAAGCACCTGTCTTCCTTGTTAATTAAGAAAAACACTTTCTTCTCTTAAATATAAAAACTCCTTAAAAAGGAGCTTTTATATTATTATTTATACTTTTTTAGTACTTGTGCAACGATTACCTTTGTTGGCATTAGTTTTAGTATTTGTATTTGTAAAAAAGATCATTTAACTATTATAATTAGAAATGCTTTAATATTTGGGCTGTTCCAATTCCTAATTCATGTGAATACCCATTGTTCATCAATGCTGTTTCAATTGCTCCTATTGTTGCTAGTAAATCGCTTTTGTTTACTGATCCCATGTGTCCAATTCTAAAGTAATTGTTTTTTAATTCTGGTAAAAGTCCTCCTGCTAATATTATACCTTCTTGATTTACTGTTTGTAGAAATGTAGCAGGGTCCATTTGACTTGGATATAAAGGGGCTGATAATGCGTTTGCAGAAACTTGTTCATTTTTTGATAGCATACCTAAGCCTAAAGCTTCAATTGCAGCTCGGATAGCTTTGCCTGCTCTTTGGTGTCGGTTGAAACGATTATCTAAGCCCTCCTTTACAATGAGCTGTAGACTTTTCTCTAAAGCTATTACAAGATTAACCGCGGGTGTACCAAAATAAGATGCTTTTCTATCTTCATAAGCTTTCATTACGGGTAACCAATTAGTCCAATCTCCATAGTAATTAGCAACTGGACTTGTTCGCTGTTCAAATGCTTTAATTGCATTTTGAGAAGCAACTAAAAGTGCGAGTCCTGGAGGAACACCTACTGCTTTTTGAGAGGCAGTAAGTACTACATCAATATCCCATTCTTCTTGCTTAATTTCTTCAGCTGCAACAGAACAAACACCATCAAGAACTGTCAGTACCTTGTGTTTTTTACCTAAGGTACCTATACTTTTAGCATCGTTTAACACAGCTGTTGATGTGTCAACATGTGTAAAGGTTAAAAGTTTATAGCTTTTGAATTTGAGTTGTTGTTCGATACGTTCCATAGATACAATATCGCCAAGTTCCGCTTCAAGTATATCTACTTCAGCTCCATATCTTTTTAGAATTTCAGCATAACGTAGACCAAAGTAGCCTGTAGATATTACAAGGGCTTTGTCTCCAGCTTCGATGAGGTTAGCCGCAGCCATGTCCATAGCAAGTGTTCCTGTTCCAGCTACTATGAATGCTTGACCAGATGGGCATTGAAAGACCTCTTTCATTAGTTTCAAGCTATTTGAGAAGGTGTCTATAAAATCAGGATCAACATGGCTAGGAGTTGGTATTGCCATACATTGTAGCACTTCACTTTCAAATTCTATTGGGCCAGGGATCATTAATAATTTTCTTGATTTCATGTTTGGGTTGTTAAATTATATTTTGTGCTCGTTTTTTAATTATTGCTAACGTGTTTCTTTAGTTTGTATTAAATATCTTTAGATAGAAAAAGAGGAGAACTATAACGTGTTTTAGATTTCAAGCTCCAGTACACGTACGTGTATGAGTAGTAGCGAATTTATATACACTACTTTTCAGAAAGTAATTTACATTAAAAAAAAGAATAGCGACTTGAATTAAAACTCAAATCGCTATTACTTATGCACGTTGTTAGCAACTGGGCTTTATATTTTAATGATAATTTTACGTCTTAAGTTTCAATTTATTAAATGCTATTTTAAAGTGAATAATTGCATCATCTATTTCCTGCTTATTAGTATTTTTTCCTAACGAAAATCTAAATGTTCCATTGGCATAATTATAATCGGATAATGTCGCTTTTAAAACATTAGATAGGTTTGCAGTTCCCGAATGACAGGCAGAACCTGCAGATAAGGCTACCTTGTTTCGAAGTTCATAAATTACTGCATTTGCATCAATATTTTTAAAACTCATATTTAATGTATTTGGCAACGATTTTTCTAAATCGCCATTAACAACAGCATCAAAGTTTAACGTATTGATTTTTTCTAACAAATAATCTCGCATTGCTTTCATATTTGAAGTGTTTTTATCAAATTCTTGATGTGCAATTTCGAGAGCTTTTCCTAAACCAACTATTTGTACTACATTTTCGGTACCTGGTCGCTTGTTAGATTCATGACTAGCTCCGTGCAATAATTTAGTTAGCTTAATTCCTTTTTTTATGTACAAAGCTCCAATTCCTTTTGGTGCATAAATTTTATGTCCTGCTATGGTTAATAAATCAATATTTAAATCGGTTACATTGGTTTTAATTTTCCCAACAGATTGTGAGGCATCTGTATGAAAAACAATGTTGTGTTGTTTAGCAATTTCTCCAATCTCTTTTATGGGGTTAATACTACCAACTTCATTATTGGCATGCATAATGGTAATTAATATGGTGTTTGGTGAAATTGCCTTTTTTAACGATTCAATATTAACAACTCCATCATTATCTACATCAATATATGAGATTTTAAAGCCTTGTGTTTCCAAATATTTACAGACTTCAATTACTGCAGGATGCTCCACTGTTGAAGTAATAATATGATTCCCTTTTTTTTTATTTGCCATTGCACTACCAATAATGGCATAATTATTTGATTCTGTTCCGCCACTGGTAAATATAATTTCTTCGGGAGATGCTGCTAATAAGTTAGCTACCTGTGTACGTGCCTTTTCAATAGCTTCTTTTGCTTTTATGCCCTGGGTGTGAATGCTTGAAGGGTTGCCATAATGATTTGTAAGAAATGGGAGCATAGCATCTACAACTCTTGGATCGTTTGGTGTAGAGGCATTATAATCGAGGTAAATAAAAGGTGTTTTCATGATTATGACATTCTTATTTTTATAATGATTGATGATATTACAGTTAATATTCCAATTGCGATAATGGTAATATCAACATCAAAAAATTGTGTTATAATAATAGTTAATAAGGCTCCAAAGGCATAGCCTAAATCTCTCCATAGCCTAAAAGTACCAATACTTTGTGCTCTTTGATTTGGGTTTGTAAAACTTGCAATTGCCGATAAAAATGTTGGATATACAATAGCTGTACCTGCACCTAAAAGCGACGAGAGAATGATAAATTGAAGGTAACTTGTTGCCCAAAACATAAAAATAAGTGCCAAACCTTGTATTGCCATTCCTATAAAAAGCATCATTTTTTTATTGTAATGATCGGATAGTTTTCCGGTTACTAATTGTCCTATTCCCCAAATTGCTGGATATACAGCTACAATAATTGAAATGTTTTTTAAATTAAAACCTTTGCTCGCTAGAATAATAGGTAAAACACCCCAAATCATACCGTCGTTTAGGTTATTAACAAACCCTGCTTGAGAAATAGACCCTAAATTTTGATCTTTCCAAGTTGTTTCCCAAAAGATGTTTTTAAGAGGTTTTATTGTGTTTTTCTTTGTTTCTGATGCTACGTGTTTTGCCGTATCTTTAATAAAAAAGATACTCATTAATAATCCTAATACAACAAAACCAACACCTTGATAAAAAGGGTAAGGACGTAAACCGTATTCTGAAGCAATCCATCCGGTAGTAAATGCCACTAATGCAATAGAAAAATAACCAAAAGACTCGTTGAGTCCCATAGCTAAACCTCTATGTTTCTCACCCACCAAATCAATTTTCATTACTACGGTACTCGACCAAGTTAATCCTTGATTTATTCCTAAAAGTACATTGGCGAAAATAACCCAGTTCCAATGTTGGGCATACATTAAAATAAATGGAATTGGAATGGCTATAATCCATCCAATTATCAATAAATTTTTACGCCCTACACGATTGGCTAATACACCAGTAAAATAATTGGTAATGGCTTTTACCACACCAAATACAATGATAAATGATAGTATTACCGAAGTCGAAATTACCAAAAATTCTTTTTCTGCTAATTCTGGAAGTATAGTACGCTCTAAACCTACCATACCGCCAACAAAAGCATTCACTATTAATAATAATGTAAATTGTTTCCAATTTTCTTTTAAACCTAATTGTATGTTTTTTTCGCTCATTACGATTTTATTTTTTTTTAAGACAACACTTTATTAGATTAAAATGTCTATTGGGTAAATTATTTCATATTACTTAATTCTACACCTTTAATAAACTCTATTTGGTCTATACTTCGTACTTCCAAACAGCCTCCACAATTCTTTAATTTTCAGTATTCTTTCAATGTTATAATGGCCATTGGTATTTCTTTGATTTGACAATCCACAGGTAACAGCATTAGCTAATAAAAATATTTTGATGCTTATTTTTCTCCATATTCTTATTGAAGTGCCATTGCTAGACGTAGTGCTTTGTATGCCTTTTCGGTTTTGAATGGAGTATCATTAATGATGATCATTTTTTTTGGGAGTTATGATATGGCACATCGATTGGCACCAGCTTCTAAATCAATTAAATTTGCTCCGTCTGTACGTCCTTTTAAATTTAATTTCACAATGGTTTCGTAATTTGGTGGCGTTTCGGGAATTTTTTTCAATAGATTGTTGATGAAGTCATTTTCATTAAGTTCTAATATTTTTACATTTTTTTTGATATCACCAAGAGTATTGCATATCAATTTTTCATCAAATGCAACAGGATTACTTATATGACCCGGATAGACTGTTAATGAATTTTCAAATGCCAATAGTTTTTGAAGTGATTGATACAATAAGCCTGCTTTTTGTTGTGCTAAATCTAGTGTAGCTTTTAAATCTGGTCTTCCTACCCCTCCTGTAAATAGTGTATCTCCAGAGAATAAAGATTCATTATTTACTAAATAAGAATAACTTTCGTGTGTATGCCCTGGTGTGTGAATTGCTTTTAATGTAGCTTTACCAAAGTTAAGTAACGTGCCGTCTATAATAGGCTGAAACTTATAATTTACCAAATCCTGATTTGGTAATAAAAATATTGCATTAGTGGCATCAGCTAATTGTTTTCCTCTAGAAAAATGATCAGCGTGAATATGAGTGTCGACCACATATTTTATTTTCCAGTTATTTTTTTTAGCAATACTTGTATAAACCTCTGTATCTAAAGAGGCATCAATAACGATTGCTTCGCTATTGTTTTCTAATAAATAAGATAAGCACCCTTTTCCAGTTCTACGAATTTGCATAACGGTAGTTTCTAAGCTATCTTTTGTTTTAGCTGAGTTCCAGGCGGTTGTCCATTCACGCATTCCGCCTTCTAACGAATAAGCTTCTATACCATTTTCGCGAAGTTGCTCCATAGCAATCATGCTTGTTTTACCAGCTGCACATAGGGTAACAACAGGTACATTTTGATGAAAATTCATATTAGAAAATAGCTTTTTTTCTCCTGCTTTTAACTTAGAATAGATATCCACAAATTCACTTTCAGGTATATTCCACTCTTCTCGTTCTTCTTTAGGTCTAACATCTAAAATATGAACGGGTTCTTTGTTTTCTAATAAAGTTCTGAGTTGAGCTACTTTAATAGTTTTTGCGTTTTTGAAATTCATTTTTATTTCGTGTTTAGATACTATTAATTAACAGGTAATCCTTTTTGTTTCCATTCTAAAACTTCTTCTTTAAGCCGAATAGCATTATAGCCATTTTCTTGAAGATACTGAACAGCTTCATCTGCAAAAAAGCACAAAGCCCCTCTACAGTAAACCACTATTTGTTGATTTTTTGGTAATTGCGAAAGGTTTTCTTTTAATAGTGAAATAGGAATAGATTTAGCGTTTGCGATGGCTTCCTTGGCAAACTCTTTTTCTGGACGAACATCTAAAAAATAGAGATCGTTTAGATTGTTATTGGCTATGATTTCAGCTGCATTTATAGTGGTTACTTTTGCAAATTTTTCTTGTTTAAGATTTCGTAAAGTTGCTTGTATTTCTAGGGTGTTTTGTAAACTAAAACTTTGTAACGCATTCCAAAGAGTGTATACATTACTATTGGTTAAAGAATAAATAACGTAATGACCTTTCTTTTTTATTTTAAGGAGTTTAACTTTTTTTAATACTTGTAAATGTTGTGATGCATTAGCTATTGAAACACCAATTTCATTTGCTATTTGCTCTACAGAGTAGTCATCCTGCGATATTAAATTAAGGATTCTTAGCCTATAAGGATTCGCCAAGGCTTTACCAATATTAGCGATTTCTTGGTATATACTGTTTTTGAACTCTTGTTTATTCATAATTTATTCAATTATTCAACAAATGTATTGAATAATTGAATACAAACAAGTTTTTACCCTATATTTATTTTGAAATAGAGATGTTTAGGTTGAGTATGAATTGTAATTTTGTCGTCTTATTACTAACGACAGAAGTATGAATAGTAATACCTTTTAGGTGTTATTATTTACATTTAATGTTGTGTGTTAATTTTAATTTATTTTTTCTTTAATAGCTTCTTTAGCATTTTTTTTAAGGTACCATTTTTATTAAAGTATTTCCATTCACCAACATTTTTCCCATTTACTTTTCTTCCTATTTTGCTTAAAACAGCGTTTTTATAGTAGTATTTCCATTTGCCTTTTTGTTTTCCGTTTTTATATTTTCCAATAGCCCTTAACGTACCATTTTTGTGATAATACTTCCATTTACCAGTATCTTTTCCTTTTTTATACTTTCCAATTATTCTTAATGTACCATTTTCGTGGTAGTATTTCCACTCACCATGTAGCTTTCCGTTTTCATATACTCCAGTTTTACTTATTATACCACTCTCAAAATAGTATTTCCATTCCCCTGTATCAATTTTATTTTTTGTTGTACCAGATACTTTTAACGAACCGTTATTATAATACTCTTTGTATTCTTGAGCATTAATTTTTAAAAATAAAAATGCTAGTGTTATAAATAAAAGTATTTTTTTCATGGATTTAAGATGCTTTTTGGACCCTGTAAATTTTATTGATTTGTCTAATTTCAATTAGCTAAATAACGTATTCAGTTAAGTTCGTTTTTTTGCATTTCTAAAGGTCAGGAAGTTATTAATTATATCTTAAATTTATTATGTCGGTATAATTAGTAAATTTTACTGCTGAGATTTGGTAATTCTATCTTCATATTCCTTAATTTTTAAATCAAGACGTTTATTCAAATAATCATTTTTATTAGAAAGGGTTTTTGAAATTAATTTAGCTTCATTACAATAGTTAACAATTTTTTGATGATTCCAATGACTAGGAGGAGTTTGTAAATTTGTTATTCGATCAGCTATTTTAACCAACCCAACCTCTTTTTGTAATTTATTTATTCGAGTTAAACTATCTACCATTCTATCCTGTTTTAAAGCTATCTTTTCATCTTTCGTTAAAGCTACTACAGCTTTAGCTATTTCTTCTCCAAATTCACTTTTAATATCTTTAAAGCAAGTATCAGTGTCTTCAATAGTATCGTGAAGTATGGCTGTTTGTATGGCAAAGTTTATATCGAAATTGTTATCGAAATGATAAGCCATTAGAACTTCCATAGCTACATTAGAAATATGTAATAGATAATTAGAATTTGTACCAGGAACTTTCTGTTCACTGTGTTTTTCTCCAGCATATTTCATTGCTTTTTGATACAGTTCTTGTGTCATTTTATTAACTTATTTTTTTGATAAAAAGGCTTTCGATTTGAGTATAAAATTATTTTTGTTTTCACCCTCATGGGCTCCGTGTGATACGTTTGGTAATATCCAAAGATCAGATTTAGGTAGGTTTTTCTTTACGCGAATAACTTCTTCTAAATCCATACCTTCATCATCGTCACCTATCATTATTAATACTTCTGGCTGTATACTTTGCAATTCCTTATCACTTAGCTTTATAGTATAGTTTTTAAACTGATACATCATTGCTTTAATGTGCTCATCTCCATCATGCGATGTTTTTAACCAAGGGAAGTTATTTCTGTTTTCAAAAGTAAAAGCTTTTAAATATTCTGGAAAATCATTAATAGTCCATGTTCCTACTGCACCTATAGTTATCATAGATTCTATTATAGATGGGTTAATTAAAGCAAGTTGATAAAGTACATCGCCTCCAAAACTAAACCCAATCGCTTTTATTTTTTCTAATTGCAAGTGTTTGATTAAAGAGTTTAAATCTTCGGAAACAGCCTTTATTGATAAATCTTCTTTAAACGGTTCTGACTTTCCATGACCTGTTAAATCTATTAAATAGACTTCATATTCTTTTTCATAGTCTTTAATATATGATTTCCATGATTTAGAAGATTGAGTGTAACCGTGTAATAAAAACAAAGGTTTTCCTTCTCCATAAACTTCGTAATAGAGGGTTTTTCCATTTATTAAAACAGTTTCTGATATTTTAGATGTTTGAGATAAAATGGTAGTTGACATTAAGAGAAAAGTTATTAAAGTTGTAAATTTTATCATTGATTATTTGTTGACTTTTTATTATTAATACGAGCGTATTTAATAACTTGTAAGAATAGTTAGCTAAGTTATCGAAAAAATATTTTAAAAAGATACTATATTTAATAGCACAAAAAATCCCAAAGATTAGTTTGGGATTTTTTGTTTTTAATATTTAATTTTATCTTGTTTCTCAGTCCATTTTTCAAAAGGCTCTAAGGCAATTTTTCTTCCAATTTGTTCAAACGGAATACTTCTTTTCTCATATGGTAATGGAATTTCTTTGTAAATAAATTCATCATCAAAACCTATGTCAGCAGCATCTTGTTGGTTACTACCGTAATATACTTTATCAGGTCTGGCCCAATAAATAGCACCTAAGCACATTGGGCAAGGTTCGCAAGAAGTATAAACAATACAACCGTCTAATTGAAAAGAACCTATGTTTTTACAAGCATCTCTAATAGCAGTTACCTCAGCATGTGCGGTAGGATCGTTTGTAGAAGTAACTTTGTTATTTCCACGACCTATAATTTTTCCGTCTTTTACAACAATACAACCAAACGGACCACCTTCATTATTACTCATTCCTTTTAAAGCCGCTTTTACAGCTTCACTCATATACTCTTCGTGTTTATTCATTTTTTTGTTTTTATAAAAAAGGGATTACAAAACTAGTTGATTTCTTTTGTCTAATAGGTTAATTAACTTAATTTTTTAAGATGAGTGCTTTTTTTAGATACACTTAATGTTGATATTTTTATTTTCATACCCATAATTATGAGCTTCATGACATTTTTTTTAAATGATGTTGTTAAAATCAACAAATTTGTAAAACAACTGTATAAAACTAACAAACATGAAATTATCATTTAAATTTACTTTAAAAGCAGTACTCATATTGAGTATATTGTTTTTAAGTTCTTGTAAAAAGAAAAAAGAAGAACCTGTTAAAAAAACAACTAAAGTTGCTTATAATAAAGCTGCATTAGAAAGTTTATGTGAAAGTGATTGGTTTCCGCATTCACAAACTCCAAATCCAGAAGAAGGAGTAGGAAGTCCGTTTGATACCATTAGTACTACCAATGCTATTTTTCATCAATGGTCTTGGCAAAAGTTTTTATGGTTAACAAAACCAGTATATCAAGTAGAAAAATTAGTTGTAGAATTAGACGGAAAAGATGTTCCTTTATATGTAGGGGAAACTTTACCTTTATTTTTAAACCCTGAGAAAATGCATCAAGTTAATTCAAGTATGCAACTCGTAAAACAAAAAGAAGGTGCTGCTTTAGTATTAATTGATACGGTGCAAGCAGGAAGGGCTGAAGGAATTTTAAAGACAAACCCTGCGTATGGAGAAAATAAAAAATCAGAAACAGTTTTTTATTCAATTTACGTAGATCCAATAATGAAAAATGCAGCTACGAAATTCAGAGATTCGATATTAAAAGGAACTTTACCTAAAGATAATTTATCTTCTTTTCCTGTAGGTTCTTTAGAGTTAAAGGTTTCTTGGGTTGCAAAAAGTGCTATTTCTAAAGATAAAATTAAAAATTATTATACAACTGTAGCTGCTGTAAGTAGAGACGGAAAGATATTTAAAAATACTGAAGTTGCATTATTAGGAATGCATGTGGTTGGAGTAGTAGAAAACCACCCAGAATTTATTTGGGCAACTTTTGAGCATGATGATATGGCTCCAAATTATAACAGGAAAGATAATAAGGCAGCAGCATCTACAGATAAATTATTATTTGCAGAAGGAACAACTACTGGTATCAATGGAATTGTATGGAATAAAACAACAAAAGAACCACTAGAAAAATTTAGAGTTTTCGATTTATTTGAATATGGAGTGCCAAGAGATAGTGTTGGTGGTTTTATGATAACAAGTCAAGAAGAACCAATTAACTTTAATAACATTAAAAATATAAATACTTGTGTAAAAGCTAATTTAGAAAAAGAAGTAGGGCCTTGGAAAAATTACTTTTATAATGGTTCTATTTGGATAGATACTGATGGATTTACGTCAACACAACAGGCTGAAATCTTAGTGGGGTTAAGAGGTAGTATTAATAATACCTATCCACAATCTTTTGCTAGAGGGTCTTTAAACTGTGCCAATGTTACAATGGAAACTTTTACACAAACGTTTCAGGATAGCATTCAAAAAATTGAGGTTTCTAATTTAGCAAATTGTTTTAGTTGTCATAATGCAGTAAGTTATACAAAAGAAAGTTCTCCTATATATCTAAGTCATATTTTTGATGCATATATAAAAGCAGCTGAAGGAAAAACTTCTAACGAAATAGAAACAATGAAAGCAAAACAAGAAGTAGTAGAGTTTATACAAAATAGATTGAAGTAAAACTTTTAGATTGATTTTTTTTAGAAGACCTCTTTGGCAATTTAATTGTTGAAGGGGTTTTCCCTCTTTTATAGTACTATGTTTAAAGATAAATAACAACTTATTGATCACTATCAAATTAAATATTTTTGATAGTACATGTGTTAAGAATTTCTCCTTTTCCAAAAAGGAGCATCTTTCCATCTTTTTTCAGCGCTATAAAACAAGTTTTTATGTTTTAGATAATGATTCCATACTTGCTTTATTTGATTAGAATATAGCATGTTGAAGTCTTCCATTTTAGCAACACTAAAATCTTTTATAAAATTAAAATTTGTTATTAGTTCTTTAACTTGCATTGCGTTAGCCATGGCATTAAACATTCCTTGAGAAGATAAAGGGTCGAAACTAATAGCAGCATCACCTAAAGCAATCCATTGTTTACCTACTGGTTGCTCTAAACGTGTTGAATTAGCACTAACAGTTCCATGAAAAGTAATATCCTTTTCGTTTTTTGCTAGTAATGATTGCATTACTTTATGCTGTTTAATAAGCGTTAAAAAAGAAGTTGAATTTTTAAGTATAGCTTTATCAATTAGATCAGCATCTGTTTGAAAAGAAAGAATTCTTTTATTGTCAGGTAAAACAGCACTATACCACCAGCCTAATTCATCAGCTACAATGGTACTCATGGTATTAATATTTGTATTAGGCATACTTACCCAACATGAAATTAATTTATCATATTGAACTCGTTTAATTCCAATACTTTTAGCAAAGTGAGATTGCCTACCAGTTGCATCAATTACAAAAGTTGCATGAATGGTATGCGTTATTCTGTTTTTTAAATCATCAGACTTTCCTGTTACTTTCCATAAGTTTTCTTCATAAGAGCTATTAAAAAGACGGATTCCCCACAAGCAGTTAACACCTCTTTCAAAAGCTTTTTGTCTAAGGTATACTTCAAAGTTCTTTCTATCTAAACTTCTAGAAAATCCATCAGGGTTTTTAAGGTGATCTACTATGTGAAGTTGATCACTTCCCCAATATGATTGCATACCAAGGTTATTACTAAATAGCGATTGTTTAAAATCATCAGATTCATTCTCTAAAAGATCTAATTTTTTTAAGATTCTTTGAGCAGCAGGTGCTAAAGATTCACCAATTCGATCAACAGGTGTTGTTTTTTTGTCTATTAAGGTAACATTATAGTCGTTAGCCAAAGAAATAGCAGCAATACAACCTGCAATACCTCCGCCTATAATAAGTATATCTGTTTTTTCCACAAAATGAAGTTTAAATAAATTAATAGTTTACTAATTAAAAAAACAACCTTGTAATACTACAAGGTTGTTAATTGTATTAAACAATTATAAAAATATATTATTTAGGCGTATATCTTGAAAAACGTGTCATTTTTTCAGGAATACCAACTTCTACTTTTACAAGAGTTTTTTGTTGATGTGAATCTGATTGTTTCATTGTATGTAACTTAGAAGCAATAAGGTGTATCGTATTGGTAACATTTGTTGATGTTTTAAAATCTTTTGTTAATTCATCTTCAACCAATGTTAATAGTTCTCCTTTAGCACCTTCTAATAAAAACTGTTCATTTAATAAGTTGTTATGAGAAAGTTTGTCTACAGCTGCATACAATACATTTTTAGTCGTATCATTTAAAGTATGATTGCTATTTAAAATAGTATCTAAATCAACTAAAGTAGCTTTTAATAATTCAGCCTCTTGCTCAGGAGTAGGCGTAATTCCAACCTGCATTTCTTTCGGAAAGTTAGAGTCATGTGCAACACCAGGGCGTTTTTGAACTACAGCTAACTTATCAAAATACTTAATCATGCTATTAATTTGATTTGTATAGGTAGGAGCTCCTCCATCTAAAGGAAGGTCGTCTAACCATTCTGAACGAAAATTAAATGCTTGAATACGCGTTTCTTCAGCTAAATCGGGATTGATAACTTCTTGATAACGATCTTCATTTAAAATATTATTAGGCACTCTAGCAGGCCAAAATGTAGGTAAATACGGATCATAGTCACTTGTATAGCCATCTCTACAACTAGCCGTATCAGTTTGCCAAGGAATAGCCATCCAACGAGTAATACTACCAGCAACTTGTCCTCCTAAAATAGGTCCTTTAGCTAAAGGCAGTATATCGTTATTCATCATTGCACCGTAATACATTGTGTTAACAGGCGGTGTTTTAGGAGCATGTTTTATTCGAAAAGGTGCCATATACATTCCCGAAGAACGCATTGGCCATGTCATTTCACAACCAGGGTGAAAAGCATCTGCTAAACAAAATTCCATTGCAGCTTTGGTAAGCATATCTGGTTGTTCCGCTATTGTTAGTTCATCAATTGTTGGAGGAGTAGGTATATGAGGGCAGCCAGTCATATCAACATAGTCGGCATCAAAATCACCTTTAACCCATTGATCTAAAAATTCTAATTGTAAATTAGATAAAGTAGCATGCTGACGAACAGAGCCAGTAGGAGGAATGCTAATAGCATCACCATATAACCATGGCCATAATTGCGGAGCTTCTGCCCCTGATACTTCAAATCGACGGAAATTATTAGAAAGCGTACGTCGCATTTCCATATAAGCAGAAGATGGGTTTCCTAGTTTTTTTATCCATTCGATGGTTGTGTAATTAAATTGACCTCCAAATCCAAAAGCTCCTGCAAAACCAGCATTTACCCATTGTAAATCGGTCATACGTTGAAATATTGGTAAAATATCTTTAGTGAACGAAGGTCTTTTTGGGCGTACTAACATATTCGATTTTACGGCTACATCACGCATTAAATCCCACATTGTACGTACTGATTTTTGCATTGGTGCATAATCTGGTGGCGCACAAATAACCCAAGCAGGGTCTACGGTAATTTTATTTCCGTTGTATTCAACTTCAGCAGTAACAGGGCCGTCCGAAATATCATCGTACCAACCTTCATTATTTGCAAAAGTAATGGCAATATCTCCGTTAATATTTTCAGATTTTCCATGCCCACCTAACATAACTAAACGTCCTTTTTCATCGGTATGCATTTCACCTAAATACACTTTGGTAGTTAAAAACTCTCCTTCAAAAGAATCACTTTTATTATTGGTACCCGAAATAGATTTAGCACCTCCGTCGATTAGTAATGATTCACGATCTTTTACATCGATATTTCGTAACATAGATGGAGGAACATCAGCTGCTTCAGGAATATCTAAAGCAATGTTAAATTGATACCATGAAGATTTTTGGTTCGATAAATGACTATGCCATGTAATGTTTGAATTTTCGGCAGTTAATTCTTTTACAGCTTTACCCGCTGCATTAAAACCGTAAATTCTAAACTGAGCAGCTTGCCTTTTTAAGGCACCCGTTTTATCTCTGTATGCATACGAATCGGTTTGCGGTGCTGGATTATCAACTAAAGGGCCTAAAAAGTATTCATTTTCACTATTACCAACTCTCATAACACCAATAGGAGGGTAGATACCTGCTTTTACAATACAGTCGCTATCTTCATCTGTATTTCCTTTAAATTCGGGATTTATCTTAGTTGGTTCTTGTAATTGTTGCCCATTAGCTTGATGTCTTGCTTCTGCACTCGCAGCATATACTACTTTTCTTGCTTGTGCAATAGAGCCTAATGGTTCGTGTTGTGGTAATGTTCTCCAAATATTAAAGGCTAAATTACTACCAAACTCAGCTTGCCCAATACTTGAAACATCTTGCTGAGGTAAATGTAATTTTGCAATACAGATGTACGGACTTTCTTCTGTACTCCATACAACTTGAGCGTCATCTAACGGCATAGTAGCATCGTTAGTTCTTAGCTGTATTTCAAAACGAAAAGTTGCTTCTTTTTTTACTAAACGTTGTTGTAAATCTAGTCCTAGGTAATTGGTATCGTTAAAAGGAGTTCCTTTATAAGTATCTTCAGGTACTAGGCGGTATCTTACAATTTGAGAGTCTCCTAATTTAAAAGGAAGTATTGCCCAATAACTTGCGCTTAACACACTAGCTTCTTCTTTGGTCATTGCCTGTAAAATACTTGCCAATTCAGGATGCTTATTTATGTAAGTGTCATAATCATGATTAATAACGCCAGCTTTAGTAAAGCTGCACATTTGTTGTGCATCACGAGCAAAAAAACGATCTATGTTTTGAAAAATAAAATCAGCATTGGTACCATCGCCTAATAATTTAGGCCCATCAACACCAAATAATTTTAAACCTACTCCTAAAGTTGAATGCAAGTCAGGAGATGTTGGCCCTGTATCGCTTGAAAAGCGAACGGCACATTCGTAGGTATCACCAGCGAAAATCCCAATTTTAAATTTTTCGTCAATATCTTTATTTATTTCAAAACGACCATAAGCGATACCGTGTTGTTTTCTAAATACAGCTCTCTCAGCAGGTTTTTGCCCTTTTTCAATCCTAGTTTTTTGTCCCATTTCTACAAACATCTCTTTAAGACGTTGTGTAACTAAGGTAATATCTCCATCGCAGTTCCAACACGAAGCAGGTTTTTTATTTGAAGGTTTTGTCATTGTTAGTTTGTTTTAGTTTTTATCAAATAATTATTGAATAAGACTAAAAATAATTCATAATCAGCTTCATTGTAATTTAATAACCTTAAGTGTATTTATTTTAGGTATGAGTGAGAAAAGGGGGTAGGTAAATAGTAATTGTAGAAATCGAAAATAGTTTTCCCTTAATCAATAGGATATCTTCGTTTATAAAGGTCATACGTACCAGTTAATAAGGCATATAGCGTTTGCCTATCAAGATGCTATTTGCTTAGTTGTTAGGCAACGTTATTTTTTAGTAGATTTTAATAAATATATTTTATTTTCAGTTAATTCATTTATATAAATCGTGTCTGAAACATAACCTTTGGCTTGTACTATGACAGAATTACTTCTTAATCTGTGAAAATTAGCATAACCTTTAGCATTTGAAATAATATTATCAATTATTAAAGCATTTTCTATTGGTTTGTTTAAATTATTTACGATTTTAATATTCCAAGAATTTACTATTTGTTTCTGTTGATTATAATCAGGGCTTGAATTCCATAAATAGACGAATACCAAAAGAGTTAATAGACTCAATGATGCTAAAAAAAATAGATAAATTATTATTTTAGTTAGTCTCAATATATCCATAAAATCTAGATTTAAATGATTTTACACTGATTTTTTTATTAATCAAAAATTTATAAATATTACTAGAAGAACTATGTTTTTCATTCTTGTATTTTATCAGGTTTATTAGGTAATGGTATTTTAAAGGTCAGATTAGATTCTCGTTTAATAATTTCCCCATTAAAACTCATCGATTCTAAAAAACAATTTTGGTACTTCTCTCCATTTCTACCATCAGTAAAAATTTCCATATTTCCATTTTTAAAACTATGGAGTTTATAAGTTTTATCTTTAAATTTAAGAAATATGGTATCTGAAAGTAGAATACTATCTCCTAGAACAAAATTTTTTTCGTCTATATATTTCTTTAAAAACTTTAGTTTTCCGATTTTTTTTGAGGTAATACTTAACTCTTTAAAGTTAGTTTCTGAAATTTCATTTAAAAGTAAACTAAAGCCCATTCCTCCAGAAATATATTTATTACAATAGCCTTTCTCTTTTTTATGAATTTCTTTACAACTATTAAAAAATAAAAGAGTTGCTAATAATAGTATGTTATTTAATTTTAATGTACCCATAATAATTGTGTGCAAAATCTTGCCAAGTTATACTTTTCTTAATATACTTTGTTTTACTCCCCCAACTATACACATTAAAATAATATTTATAAAAAATATTACCGTTGGTATCTAAATTTTGAATGTTTTGTATTTTAGATTCTAAAACAACCCAATGATATTCTAACTGACCGATATTCTTTAAAGTATCTTTGTCTTGAGCTATCAAATCAGAGTCTATCATTAAAATTAGTTTATACCCTTCGTTGTATAGTTTATTCAGGTTATCTATTTTATTTTGAATTTCTACATTAGAAGTACCTGTAAAAGTTCTTTTAATAGGATTATATATACCATTAGATTCAACTTTTTTGTATCCTAGCATATTTTCTAATAATCCTGTCATTAATGGTGGCCAATTAATAGCTTCAAATTGTTCGTTCCCTCCTTTGTAGCTTGGGTTGTCTGCATTTCTAACACTTACCATAGTGATATAATCTACAAAAGGCATATTAACGTATTTTCTTTTAGGGTAATCATAATACTCTGGAAAATCACTATCCTTAGGATTTTTGTTTAGTATTTCTTCAGAAGGAGTTACAGAATAGCCATTAAATACTGTTTCTCCTGTTCTAAAAAGTTCTTCTGAAAATGTTTTAAATTCGTTTGGTTGTTCTTTTGCAAAAAGATAAAATATACAAGCCATACCACATAAAGAAGTGGAGCTTTGATTGATTTTCCAAGGCATCTTAGAAACTGTTCTTTTTTTAATTTCATCATCAAAAACTTTCTTATCAAACCATCTAAAACGGTAATGGTGAAAAACGTCTAAACTAGCTTCCTTTTCTTTATTTTTAATGTAGGCATAAAATGTAATATTGTTACCACAGAAATCTAAATTATCCGTTTTAAAAGTTATAATGCCTCCCGTTTGTTTTATCTTTCCTATTGTAGCCACACCTTCTGCATTCGTATAACTATATGACCATTTTACTGTTTTGTTATCATTTGGAAGTTTATTATTTTTATATTTACTAACTTTTAAACGGTATTCTTTACCATAAATTATTCCTAGTTTTTTATTTGAGCCTCCATTTTTTGAGCCTTCATCTAAATTTTCAATTTTTATTTCTTCAACAAAATACTGTTCCTTCTTCTCAACAGCCTGCACAGGCGATTTGTAAGCTTCCTCTTCAATAGGCGTTATGTGCCAGCTTCTATGAATTTTACAACCATAATTTTGTATAGCAGGAGAAATTATCATTTCTACCCTCATTCCGCCACCGTTAGCATCAAATTTAAACTGATAATAAACAACAGGCGCATCTTTAAAATACCAGTCTTTTAAATTGTCGCCATTTGCATCATAGAAAACAATTTTTCCATCATCAATAGGGTGTCCTCGTTTATAAAGTTTGTAATTAACAGTTTTCATGCGTTTTAAAAAATGCATAATCCCTTTTTATTCTTTTTTCATAAACAATGTATCTGATTCCTCTCTTAAAAATAATGTATATAAAGGAGGAGAGTGTCTGCCTCTTAATAATTTAATAGTATTAGTTTTAAATCCTTTTTTACTAAAAATTAGTTCATCAGAAAATGTTTGTGAAAAGCGTTTTAATTTAAAGTAACCTAAACTATCTGTTACAGAGAGTACATCATTAGGTTTAGAATAACCTTCTGTTATTGTGACACCTATAAGAGGTTCATTACTGTAATAAACATAGCCTTCGAAATATTCTTTTGTTCCCTCTCTACATGAAAAAAGAAATATGATTATTATAAATAAAATTATATTTTTCATTTTAACGTTATAGAGGTCAGTAGTTATCTACATATAATTTGTTCGTGATGTACTTTACCCTTTTCAACCATTTTTCTTATTAAGTTATTGAATATTGTTTCTTTGCTTTGTGAGCGATTAATTCTGAAACAAAATTCATTAAAATATCTGTTTATGTTAAAGTCACTTACCCAAGAGTAAGTTGTTCTTATCCAAGATTTCACTTGATGAATCATTGTATGAAGAGCTTTAAAGTTCATACCTCCATTACTTTCAATTTGGGTAATATCATAGGCTTTAGCAATAGGTCTGTAGCCTCTCCATTTATCAGTTATCACTTTAGCTTCTCGACTGATATGATTCACGAAAATATATTGTAAAGAAGTAGCTGAAAAATCTTCGATTCTCATTGCATACATTCTTTTTACTTTTCCATCTTCAGTTAGCTCAACAGCAGTTATAGCCTTCTTTTTCTTTGCTTTATAACTTCTGCCCACTTTATCTTTTTCACGACCACCTAGAACAAACTCATCAACATGAACAATCCCAGTCATAGGATTATTTCCACTACTTTTCATAGCCTCTCTAATTTTAAGCATAAATAAACGTGCTGTCTTTTCTGTGACACTAAAACGAACTGAAACATAGCTTGCAGAAAGACTTTTTGTACTTGTACTCATTTCAAAAACAATGAAAAAAGCTTTTCTAACTCCAAATTTAACTTTGTGGAAAAGTGTGTTTGACGTTGCAGATTCCTGATGAGAACAAATATTGCAAGTACGTGAGAAATCCTTTCTTATTTGAGCCTTTTTATGACCACATTTAACACATTGAAAACAATTTTTCCATTTAATATCTGCCAAATATTCCTTGCAATCTTCATTAGTTTTGAACCGATCAGCAAACTCTAGAAGGTTTTGGCCTTTAAAAATATTCATAATAACATTATATTCGTTGACTTTAAAGATATGAACTTATATACTGACCTCTATAACGTTAATTTAGTTAACCACAATAGCCCTAAAACATCTTCTTGATCTGCTACGATTCTATCAAAATCGCTCCAATATGGATTATTATTATTATTATTATTATTATAGTATTTCATTAAATCAATCTCTCCTTTATAGGGATAATTTTCACCACCTTCGCTCACAGGTATAGTATTAGAATAATCAGAACTTCCTTTATGTTTATAAGAATGGTCTGTCTCTCCACCTCCTTTTTCTGCAAAGGCTTTTAAGATGGTGTGTCCTAATTCGTGTGCAGCAGTAAAAGAAAAACCTCTATTTATATTTTATTTATTTTTTCAAGTATATTGTGTCTAAATCAATTATTTTATTTTTTCTTAGATCTATAAACCTGTATTCATCTTTGTATCCTTGTTTTATAAAGAGGATTGCAAAATTACTATCCCCTTTCATCTCTTTCCTTTTTATTTTAAACTCGAATTCCCCATTGTTTTTATGATATATATCTGTTCTTATGGAATACAAAGATTTCATAGGGGCAAGAATTACTCTGGTTTGAATACTAACATCTTTCAGAGGAATTTTATCACTAGTATATATATATCCTTTTACTTTTACATCTATTGTGTTTTTACAACTAATAATAATAAAGATAAGAGCTATAATTAAAAAATTCTTCATTTTATTTCTAATTTTGTAAGCCATAATAAACCTAAAACATCTTTTTTATTAGCAGTTGCTCTATCGTAATCGGTATATTTTGGGTCATTATTATAATACTTCATTAAGTCAATTTCTCCTGTTATGGGGTAGTTCTCTCCTTTAGTATTTTCCATAAAATCTCTATTAATATATTCTTCTTCGAAAGTTTCTCTTCCTACTGGTTTGGTATCTTGTGGTAAGTAATAAGAGCTACCTTTATGTTGCCAAGAGTATACAGTGCCTCCAAAAGATTGTAGTATTTCATGACCTATTTCGTGTGCAGCGGTAAATTCAAATTCTTTTTTTTCGTTACTTTCTTTATAATATCTCCATCCTTCTAATTTATATAACCAATGTGTTTTTTCTAAATCTTTCCAACTAGCATAATTTATGTAACCTATATTATAAGAAATACGCTGAACAATACCGTTAGGAAGTATTCTTGCAAGTTCATCCATTTTATTACCATCACCTAAAGTACTTGTTCCTGGGTTTCCAGAACGAGACCAGGGATTATTTGTATTATAAATTAAAGGAATATCATTTAAGCTAATATTTGAATTTTCTGTATTTATGGCTGTTACTATTATTTCCCAATTGATGCCATTAATTATTGTTCCTTCCGTATTAGAATGTCTTCTACTCCAATAAATATTTATACCTTCTAGAGCCATTTTTTTTAAATCTTCAAATTCTTTTGTTCTACTTTTTATTATAGGTTTTCTATAGTAAGATAACGTTTCTTTAGTTATTTTATCCCAAGGACATTCTTTAATAGGAATTCTAAATTTTGGATCAGGGTCAATATCTTTCTCAATACACTTAATTCCGTTTGCGCCACCATCCGTAAGATTCACACGAAGTGTAACATCAATACGTTTTGTGTTTTTATTAATCTTAGTATCTACCCAAGTTACCTCATTATACTCAAAAGAAAACTCACTGCTTTCTGCTCTTTTTTCTATACCATTTCGTTTCCCTTTTATGCGAGCTTTTAGTTTGCCTGTGGTAAAAACAGTACTATCATAAATACCATTCTTATCAAAACCATCCCATTTAACATGATATTTTCCTTTTGGGTAATTACTTTGCGTGTTTTGGCTATTAGTAGTAGAGTTAGACGAATTACCCGAACCTTTTGCGGTTACTATAACTTCATCTAATGTTTGTTCGCCTGAATAATATGATTGAATAATTTTATTATCGTGTAAAAACTCTACTTGAAAATCGTCAATACCATTTTCGGTAATTTCTATTTCAAATTCAATATTTTGGTTTTCGGGCGATTTATTAAAAGCAGGAATTCCTAGCGGAACTAGTGTTTTCTTATCGGTTAAATGTTGTATACTTAAATAAAAGTTCTCCTTCTTCTCAGTAGCCTGCACAGGCGATTTGTAACCTTCCTCTTCAATAGGCGTTATATGCCAGCTTCTATGAATTTTATAACCATAGTTTTGTATAGCAGGAGAAATTATCATCTCTACCCTCATACCGCCACCGTTAGCATCAAATTTAAACTGATAATAAACAACAGGCGCATCTTTAAAATACCAGTCTTTTAAATTGTCGCTATTTGCATCATAGAAAACAATTTTTCCATCATCAATAGGGTATCCTCGTTTATAAAGGTCATAATTAACAGTCTTCATACGTTCTAAAAAACGAAAGTTTGCTTCGAAATCGAAAACAAATTTAAGTAAGCCGCCTTTATTATAGCGTATGGGAGCACCTTTAAATTGGTTAAAATCTTTATTGTAAACGGTTTCTACTGTTAATAGGTCTACTACATGCCCTAAAAAATGTAATTGTGATTTTGCCATAATTTTTTTCCTTGCAATTAATAAGTGTGTAAATCATATGTGTTTGGCTTGAGAGGTGTTGTTCTTTGTAAAAAGAACATTGCTTTTTTTTACAAATGTATTTCATGAAAAAGAGAAAAGGCATTAAAAAACCGTAAAAAAAGTAAGGAAGAACCTTTCTTTTTTTACGGTTAGGATTAATAATCAAAGCAATTAAAAGGAGCTCTGCCTTTCGGTTTACATATTATCTAAATATGTTTTTAAAAACAAACAGGTGTTTGTTTTAAGCTCACTTAATTTTAGTTTTTAGAAAGCCTGAGAAAAAAATGAAAGCCCTAAAAAGGGCTTGTTTTATTGCTGTTTTTATAAAACTATAGGCTTGTGCAACGGTTAGCTTTTACAACCACGAGTTGGTTAAGTAGAGAAGTCAGCAGAAGTCATGGTACCTATGGGAAACGAGTTGAGGAAACACCTTAGATGGTCTCACGAGTAGGGAAGGACTGAACGTAATTCTCTTCAAAATTCGTACAGAAGCACTAGTTGTAGCCTATACCTAAACTAGAAGATAGTGCCAATGGTGAAAAGAGCTTTGGTGTGATGATTTACGAACCGCCGTATAGAGACTCGTACGTACGGTGGTGTGAGAGGCGCATTCCGACTATTTTAGTCGGAACCGTCTACTCGATTAGCGAAAGTTTTTATGATGTTATTTGATTAATAAATTTTTTAGCTTCATTAATGTTTTTGAAATCAGGCATTCTAATTACTCTTCCATATGAGTCAAAAATTCCAAATTTACTTTCAGTTGACTGATATATAAAAAAAACTCTTTCCTTATGATTATAGGTTGTTACAGAGATATAATTTACAATTACTCCTTTTACTTTAAATGAACCTTGAGGAGGAACGGTCATCTTCTCTGTTGTTTTTTTAGATATTTTTGTTTTTTTATATTCAAGTTCTAATAACTTTAATTTTTTCCTAATACTTGAAATATCAAATTTTCTTATGTCTTTTATTTTCTTTATATATTTCTTAATTTTTTTTATCTTTTTTTGCTTTAAGTATATGTTTATTATCGAAAAAAGGAGATTGTCGTTTTCTCTTAACTTAAAAGCATTTAAATATGAATTCAAAGCTTTTTCTTCTTGATTATTTATTGAATGAATATCTCCTAAAAAAATATTACAATCTGATAAGAATTTTTTATTTGATTTATTTTTGTTTTCTTTAATACAATTAGAAAAAAGTTTTTCAGATTTTTCTAAATTCATTTCAGAAAATGACAAAATAGCAAGTACAAAATCTACCAATATTTGTGCTTGAGAATCCATTGAAAACTCGTGTAAATCAGGGTTTCTAAATGTTACTAATTTATTAACAAGAAGTGAATCTCTCCTGTTATACAAATTTCTGATTTTTATTTTACAATAAAATAACTTTTCATTAGAGTTATATTTTCCTGAAATTATAAGTCCTTTTTTTAAACATAAAGAGTCAAGTGTTTTATTGAAAGAAGAATCAGGGATTTTTGAGAAAAAGTGTTTATCAATTTTTCGGATTTTGTAGATTGAATCTGATAAATTTTCTTCTTTAATAAATTCGTAAGCTAATGATGAGAAATTTTCATTTGAATCATCAAATTTTGAAATTCCGATTGATATATAATTATTTCCAAATAAACATTTTGTGTTTTTTCGATTGATGAAACCATATAAATAAAGACATAATACTGTACTAATAATTATTACAATTGTTGTAGATAGTATAAAAAAAATATTCTTTATTTTTTTTTTCTTCTTTTGTTTTACTAATAAATATAAGATAACAAATGAAATTCCAATAACCAATAAAGTTTTAGACAGATTAGAGTTAATTATTTCAGTTAGATTGGATACTATACCAGTTAAAGAAGATAATATACCTGCATATAATATTAATTCACCAGTAAAAGTAGTTTTGTTTTCTGTCATTTTTTAATTTTGGCTAACAATTAAATAAGAGCACCTTTTACAATAAAAGGTGCTCTTATTTCTGTTTTATGGTCACTAATATATTTAATTTAAGGAACTTAATTATTGTTTTTTAATTATTAATTAGAAGATGCGTATAAATTTCTCTAGTTTTACTGCTAGAATGCTCTGAAACTCGAAAATAAAGAGAGTAATCGTTGAAAAAACGCTAAAGATATTACTAAAATTAAACTGAATTAATCGTTTTGCTACCGCGAGCATTTTGCTTGTGACAGCATGAGTAGGAAAAGAATGCAAAGATAATAGAAGTGAAATATATGTGTTGTAAAATAGTATAATAACACCAACCAGAACGCTTGCACTTGTAAGAGCTAGCGTTTGTTATTTTAAGTATTTTATAATAAGATTATAAGAAATTACGAAGCCTTAAAAACTAAACTTTTAACTTTTCAACCTCCTTAACAGAAAGCCCTGTTGATAATGCAATTGTTTTGTTATCAACGCCATTTTTTTTAAGCTCTTTGGCTATTTCAACAGTTTTGTTTTTGTTAGCAATTTTAATAGCTTCTTTAGAGGTCAGTAGTTATCTACATATAATTTGTTCGTGATGTACTTTACCCTTTTCAACCATTTTTCTTATTAAGTTATTGAATATTGTTTCTTTGCTTTGTGAGCGATTAATTCTGAAACAAAATTCATTAAAATATCTGTTTATGTTAAAGTCACTTACCCAAGAGTAAGTTGTTCTTATCCAAGATTTCACTTGATGAATCATTGTATGAAGAGCTTTAAAGTTCATACCTCCATTACTTTCAATTTGGGTAATATCATAGGCTTTAGCAATAGGTCTGTAGCCTCTCCATTTATCAGTTATCACTTTAGCTTCTCGACTGATATGATTCACGAAAATATATTGTAAAGAAGTAGCTGAAAAATCTTCGATTCTCATTGCATACATTCTTTTTACTTTTCCATCTTCAGTTAGCTCAACAGCAGTTATAGCCTTCTTTTTCTTTGCTTTATAACTTCTGCCCACTTTATCTTTTTCACGACCACCTAGAACAAACTCATCAACATGAACAATCCCAGTCATAGGATTATTTCCACTACTTTTCATAGCCTCTCTAATTTTAAGCATAAATAAACGTGCTGTCTTTTCTGTGACACTAAAACGAACTGAAACATAGCTTGCAGAAAGACTTTTTGTACTTGTACTCATTTCAAAAACAATGAAAAAAGCTTTTCTAACTCCAAATTTAACTTTGTGGAAAAGTGTGTTTGACGTTGCAGATTCCTGATGAGAACAAATATTGCAAGTACGTGAGAAATCCTTTCTTATTTGAGCCTTTTTATGACCACATTTAACACATTGAAAACAATTTTTCCATTTAATATCTGCCAAATATTCCTTGCAATCTTCATTAGTTTTGAACCGATCAGCAAACTCTAGAAGGTTTTGGCCTTTAAAAATATTCATAATAACATTATATTCGTTGACTTTAAAGATATGAACTTATATACTGACCTCTAAATAATTTAGCACAATTAGTATTTAACGATCAACCAGCTAAAAGATCGCAGTACAGCTATCGTTGGAGTTCTGGAAATAATAAATTAAGCGATTTTGTAGGCAACGTAGCACCAAATGAAACCAAAGTAATAACTACACTGCCATTTATAACAGGTACTTATATAAGTTTTGAAAATAGGGGAGTAGTGCCGTTGCAGTTTGATTTAAGTATGAACGAAACTACTTTAGAAGGTAATATGGTTGAGTTAGAAGGTGGTGCTATAAACAACCAAGCAATGGAATGGTTATTAGCCGAAGGCGTTAACGGAACAAACGTAAATGTATTGGTACATAACCCATCAGAAAACGAAACAGCAAGCTATTTAGTAAGTACCGATATAGCGTAGTTAGCACAAGCTATTTTAAACAGTAACAATAAAAAAAATCCACAACGTTTTGTTGTGGATTTTTAGGTATTTAAAATTACTGTTTCTTATTTTATATTAGTTCTGTTACTCTTTTATAGCGGTAATATTTAGTTCTATTACTTTAAGTACTCCTACTAATAAAAAGCAAGCCATAGCAACATATACATTAAAAAAAACAAATAATAAACCAAAAGTATAAATAAAGAAACATGCAATATCTAACGTTTTTTTATTTAAATAAATACCTATTTCAGATGTTTTACCATGAAGTTTAATAGCGGTTTTTCTTAAAAAAATAAACGATAAATGGCACATTAACAATACAACTCCGTATGAAATAACGGGAATAACATCAGTATGATGATTTCCGTCTCCTATCCAATCAGTTGTAAATGGGATAATAGATAACCAAAATAGTAGATTTAAATTTGCCCATAAAGTTTGTGTGTTTATTTTCTTAGTTATTTTAAATAATTGATGATGGGTAACCCAGTATACACTAACGTATAAAAAACTTACAAAATAGCTAATAAAAGTAGGCAGTATTTTTATAAGACTCTCTACAGTATAATCTTTTGGTACTTTTAATGCTAAAACCATTATCGTAATAATAATGGCAAGTACACCATCACTAAAAGCTTCTAATCGTTCGGAGGTCATTTCATTTTTCATTATGAAGAACATTAATACTTTTAAAAAACTATTTAATTTTTTCGAAGTCTAATTGAATATTTATTTTTTTTCCAGAAATAGTAGCATATATTTCATCACCCTTTTTCCAATACTTTATTTTATTAGGAGAATCGAGTTTTTTATTAGGATAATTTTTTAGATTATTCTGACAAATGAATTCCTTAGAATTAGAACTTGTCATTTTAAAGGAAGAAGGTGTTAACTCTCCTTTTAATTGAATTTTAAAATCCCAATTACCATTAGATTTTATAAGGCTAAACTTTTCTTGATATATGGTATCTGTATTTTGAGTTGTATAACTAAACCCGATATATTCAGTTTTGCTTACTTTTTTCCAATTCTCAAAGGTTTCTTTACCAACCTCTTCATTAGTTCTTTTCCATTTACCTAATAACCAATCAAAATTATCAGCTGTTTTAATTAATTTAGTAGGAGTTTCTTTTGTTATTGCTTTTTTTGTTTTCTCAGAATTACAAGAGATAACTAAAAAAACAATAAGCAGGATAAATATTTTTTTCATGTTTCTGTTTTAGGTAGCGTGTAAAATTTTAGAATTATTATAACTTCTATTCTTTAGTAATAATTTTCAATGTCTATTTAAGTATTCAAAATAGACATTGAAAATACTAAGTGTTACTAAAATTAAATAGTGCTTTTATTTATAATAATTTCGATCATCTGGTGCTTCATTTAAAGTAAATGTATGTTGGTATTCAGGATCGTATACATTTAAAATAGTATAAGTACCATCAGTTTGCCACGACTCACCATCCCAAGTACCATCAGCACTTAATGCTTTATAAATATGCTGAGATTGAATAAGAACACGTCCCCAGAAAAGCCATTTTCCATCTATATTGTGTACAAAATATACTCGTACAGGATCCATTTGAAAAATTCTTGCACTTGGTTTGTTTTTAAACTCAAAGACTTTTCCTTTAACATCCTCTAAAGTAATAGGGTGCTTTTTATGTTTTTCTAATTGAAAAATAGTTACAGGAAATCCCTGATCGGTGGTTAATTCTAGTGTATCATTAATTTCTACGAAACTTCCCATTTTTATATGTTTTTGTTATTGATTAATCTTCCTCCAAATTTGTTTATCAAACTTTCAAATCCATTTTGATAAAATTGCGTTAGCCCATCTTCAGTAGCATAAAATTTAGAAGACCATTGTACCAAACAACGTTTGTCTAGTTCAGTTTCTATAACTTGAATCTGAGCATGGTATTTTTGTGTTGTTTCTCCCCATGCACCTTTATGCCATTTGTATTTATAGCGCATATTTTCATTATCCATAAAAACTAGTTCTTCCCAGGTTGGTGTTTGCCCTGGGAAACTGAGTTTTCGACGAATATCTCTTTCTTCTCCTTGTTCTTCTTGAACTTCACAAATTGGAATATCTGGATGCCATTGATTGATATTGTAAAAACCTCCTACTAGATACCATGCCTTCGCAGCTGAGGTATTTAGTTCACATACAACAACTACGCGCCAATTTTTATATTCTTTTGTGTTCATTTTATAATGGTCTTATTTATTGTTAGTTACATTTTTGTAAAACCTTATTATGTAGGTTTTTATAAGCTTAGTTTTACAGAATATCAAATAATAGTATTCCTTCTAAGTAATTAAAATGAACGAACAGCTCTAACGCGACAACTATGGTTTTTAAGATCGGTAAATATATTACCTTCTAAAAAGTATTGAGCCCAAGCAAAGTTGAGATCTAGTTCTGTAGAACTCCAGTAGAAATCACTAGCAAAATTACCAACTTCTTTATTTGGAGATTTAGCACCACGGCCAATATTTGTAAACATTAGACTTAGTTCTTTTTTAGATGGTAAATACCAATCTGAAAAACCGTTTAATTTTAAATCATAACAAAGCTGAGCAGCGTATGGTTTAATACCTTGACTTATAATAATTTTTTCTGTATTGGCTTTTCCTGAACCAACAATACTATCAAAAGTTTTGGTATTCGTAAAAGCTCCATAATGCCATTGGCTACCTGTACTTTGATCTTGAGGAGCACAAACTAACCCATGTTTACCTGTTGCATCTAAATAGAATATAATTCCTCCTAGTTCTGAAACATTCTGACCTATATGATATTTTGATGTATCCTTACCTTGAGCAAAGAAATTAAAAGTAGCAAAAAGTAAAAAAGCGAATAAAATATGTTGTTTTTTCATTATTATAATTTTTATTAATTATTGGTTTGGTTGAGGTTGTTTTAAATAAGTCTGAAGCTAGGTCCGTAATTTTCAGATTTCCCAGGAATTGGAATTTTCATTAATGGTAAAGCATATTTTTCTAGCTTAAACATTACTTCGATAGCATTAACTAAGGCAGCTTGCCCTCTTCCATCAATTGCCCAAGCTTCTTCTAAAAACTTAACTAATTCGGTATACACTTCATCAAAACTATTTGTTAGGTGCCATACTTCTTTAGTCACATCAGCTTCTTTGTATCCTCCTTTTGGAATTCTTGCAATAGTGTAGGTTTCAGGACGTGGATTTGGATCTTTAAAGTAATATTTGTCACCCTCTTGAACAATTTTCTTTTGGTAAAAAACTTCCCAAAAACGATAGAAATGAGCTAAATTATCCATTCCTGTACTTGCAGGTGTTACATCTTCAGATCCTTCTCCTTGTTCTTTTATCATATCGATGGCTTTTGAAACGCTATTAGCATCTGCCATTACCCACCAAGATAAAGGTCCAGCTAATTGACGTTCAACATTCATCTCTGGTTGAAGTTCTTGAAACAATTCATTAATTCGATCGTATAATTCGCCAATAGTTGTGTTGTGCGAATAATCTTTATTGTGCTTTCCTTTTTGTAGAATTCCATTCTCATCAGGTATGTTTCCAATATCTACCAATTCACCTGAATCGTAATCATAAATATCTGCAACTTCTTCTGGTAATTCTATTTCCATAAAATTACGAAGAGAGCTGTCGTTTAACCCTTCTAAATATAAAAACAGTTTAGGGTGTACACCTCCAGGAAGCCCAGAAGGAAAGCTCAACCTGTTTTCGGTGTTATAAATTTTTGGTTCACCGCCAATTCCGGCAATCATATTACAAACCATTGCCATATGAAGCATTTCTTCTTGAAAGATATTACGAATAGATTTTGCTACTTCGCACTTATTATCTTTAATAGTCCATATTGCTTGCAAATAAATAGGAATAGTTGCGAACTCAAGAATAACGGCATTATTAAGCAGTTCTTTTAAAATAAACATTTTGTCATCATGCTCTTCGCATGCTGTTTTTTTAGAATGCGCTATAAGTTCTTGTACATTGTTAATTTTAGAAGCTTGCTCTTGAAATTTATTTTTAAAATTTATAGTTGATGTTCCCATTCTTTCTTTTTAGATGTTTCTGTTAATTTTGAAGGATTAGTAAGGTGGTCAACCAATCGAAAGGCTAATGCAGTAAGTGTTAATGTTGGGTTTACTGCACTTCCTGTAGGAAAAGCAGCATTTGAGCATACATATAAATTTTCGGTATCATGTACGCGCATAAACTTATCTGTAACACTATTACTTGGCGATGTTCCCATTCTTGCCGTTCCGGTAGTATGATGGCCACCTGGTTTATCTACTCTAGATGAGGTGATTTCTAAGCCCATTTTCAGTATAATTTCTTCTAATAACTGTAAACGATCTTTAGCATTTGCCATTTCTTCATCTGTACGACTAAAATGTACAGTTGTTTGTGGTAGCCCAAAACGATCTACTCCAGGCCTTGCCTCTAAGCGATTACTATGTTTTCCTTTCTCTTCAAGAAAAGCTTGAATATTAACCTCCATTTTACCATAAACAATAGCATCAATCTCTTCACGTGTTTTACCGTCAATCATAAGTTGGGCAATATCAGTATTCGGTGTAGCTCGGTTTTTAAACATAAAAATCTTACCCTTTTTTTGATGCTCTTTAGTGTTGTAGCTATGTGACATTAACGTTGGAAAATCATATTCTTGAAACCAACCGTTAGGGTTTGATTTTGCTTTACCAACTACGTTTAGCATAGAGTGAGATACTATAAAACGCCCAACTAAATCCTGGTCGTTACCAATACCATCTTTCCAGTAGTTATTTTTAGATGCTCTTAATAGTTTAGGAACATTGTAAGCGCCAGAAGCTAATATTACTGTATCTCCAGCGATCGTATGTTCTTTACCATTATGATTATCTGTAAAAGTAACAGCATCTATCTTAGATTTTGAACTTACGTTTACATGATGTACTGGTGAATTTACTAAGACTTCAAAGTTTATAAAACGAGGATCATTTTTTAAATCATCTAATACATATTGCGCATTAAATCGTCCGCCAATAGGGCAGTACTTGCAGGTACCTGTGGTCATACATTTGCGATAACGCGCAACAGGCATTTTTCCAGACTTTATTTTACTTTTTGTACCTGGGTTTATATCTCCGTCTTGATATTTAACATCCACTTGTTCCCAAGCTTTAATCATTTCGCCATCTGCGGCAGTCCATTGAAATGGAGGTACAGGATATGGTTTTGATCTTGGGACCCAATTTTCATTTTCATCTCCACAAACTGATAAATAAGATTCAGCGTCGTTGTAGTAAGGTTCTAAATCTTCGTAATTTATTGGCCAATCAGCTCCAAGGCCTGTATTGGTATATAAATTAAAGTCTTCTGGATTAAAGCGTAAAGACCAAGCTCCCCAGTGCATTGTAGAGCCTCCATAGGCTTTTACACGAACACCATCTGTTTGGTATTCTATATTTCCAGTAGAACCAGCTTCAAATTTTTGATCGTATGTATATGTATAAGGTCGTTCACCTTTTGTTATATAATCCCACCAAAAGCGTCTGTCTTTTGCTTTAACTTCTGGGCCAGCTTCTAAAATTAAAATTGATGTATCGTGTTTATGTAGTAATAAACCTCTTGCTACTGTTGCAGCGGCTACACCAGCACCTACAATTATATAGTCATATTTATTTTTCATACGTTTTCTTTTTTAGAATAAACAGGATCTTCATCAAAAGCACGAACTCTAGGTATACGGTTATAACGTGTACCTCCCAAAAAGCCATGATAATTTTTGGCTTGCTCTCCACCATTTGCGTCTCCCCAACTTTTAAAACCTCCTGCGGTAACCTGCATTCTTATAAACTCATTAACAACAAATATTTTACAATGTGCTAAACGCGTTGTAGGTGGAGCACTATTATCAATGCCACTTTCAAAAAACAATTTATTTAAGGCGTGTTTTTTGCCATATTGGGCATATAATTCATTTAAAACATATATAGCATTAACATATTCTCCAGTGTAATTTGGAGCGTTATTAGTTTTAGCTTTAAGCATTTCAAGCCATGAGCTTTTTTGGTTATTTGAATCGTAAATTGTATTCTGCCAAGCTTCTCCAATGGCTTCAAAAACTTTCCATAAAGCTTCTTTGTTATCGTGTGTTAGTTTTTGTCCTTCGGCAAATATTAGGCTTGCAGAAATTTGTTCATTAGAAACTGAACCTCCTATCATAATTTCTGGTTTTATTATTTATATAATTCACGTTCCATATAATGCTGCGTGCCTTTTTTAAAGTGAATGTTTGTCCAAGAGTTATCTATAGTTAAATAATCACTAAAGTATGCTTCATCGAGCCCGTGATTAGCCATTTGATCTCGGAATTCATAATGGTTAAATAAACGAGAGAATTCAGTAAGATAAATATCTACTACTTCTGTATTCCCTCTAATAATAACCATATTCTCATCGTTATTTTTTGTTGAAGCTTCAGAGAAGTTCGCAGATCCTGTTATTAGTGTTGGATCATCTGATAATGGATCTAAGAATAAGTATTTTGTATGTAGGTATTTTACATGATCATTTAATCCTGTAAGGTGTTCTGTTTCCCAATTTTTTAAGCCTTCTTCGTTTATCTCATTTTGGTTTAAAATAGCACCTAGTGCTATTCTATTGTTTTTAGTATTTTTAAAAGTATCAAATGTTTTACCTTCATGTTCTAATAAAATGTAACGTAAAGATTCGTTTTCTTTACTCATAATCTCAGCAAAATCTTGATTTACGCCAAAAGCAGCTGTAAACCCAATAGATTTATTAGCTTCTTTTATTTGTTGACCATACCACTCTAATACACTTAAGTCTTCTCTAGGGCTAAAAATTGGTGTAATTCCTTGAGCAACCTTACCTGAAGGAGTTGGTGTATGTTTATCATTTTCAGGACGAATTTCTTTCATTTCTGGATTTTCAGAAAGGCGTGTCCAATATTTAAAATAATCAGCAGCTATTTTTTCATCTCTAATAATATGTCCAACATTTGACTGTCCAAAAATTCCTCCTTTGGTAAAGTTGGTAGATCCCATCCAAACCTCTATTGGTTTTCCTTTATGTAGTAGTACAATGTATTTATTATGTTTAATAGAAGAGTTTGCTGACCTTGGAATCATTAATTTTTCAACTCCAGGAACTTTAGCTGTTGCTTTGTCTGTACTTTCCCATGGCCCTCTTTTTGAACGATCGTATATAATTTTTACATCTGCGCCTTTTTCTGAAGCATTAAATAGTGCTTGAATTACAGGTACATGATCAAACTCATAAGCTGCGACTCGTAATGAGTAGTCTTTATTTTTTGCTTCAGAAATAAAAGTTAACATAGCTTCTTCTAAACCTCTTGATAACCATTTGTAGGCTTCATTATTAGGTACTTTATCAGGACTTTTATTGTCAAATTTTTTAGCGTAAGCTTGCCCTACAGTACCACGATTAAAAAATACCCCGTGTGTTCCTGAATTAGGGTTTTCTGTAGAAATTTCTACAATAATTTCAGTTCCATCTTTTTTGTTTTTTGGAGTTCCATAAACTGGTGTGGCTGAATATTGATAGGTTGTGTTGGGACTTGCAGTATAATCACCCCAAAAAAAAGTTTGAATAAGGTTTAAATCGCTTTTATTTTCTTGCGCTTCAAATTCTTTAAATCCTTTTAGGTTCGTTGTTTTTCCTGTTAAAAGATCTTTACGTTTTAAAATAAAACCAAGTAATTCTTTTCTGGCTTCAGTATTTACATCTAAACAGAGTAGTACAACGTGAGTTCCTGTTATTACGTGTAATGAAACACCATCTTTTTCGTTTCTTAATCTCATAAATTCTGTTGTTAGTTAGTTAGTTAGTTAGTTAGTTAGTTAGTTAGTTAGTTTATTGTTCTTTTTGTTTGGTATTAGTGTTTTGACTATCGTTAGCAAAGGGATTATAAATGCTATTCTTTAGCGTTAATAATTAGAGAGGTATTAACAATAGTCATTATTTCTACCCTTTAATTTTTAAAAAAGACTATTGTGAGAGGAAAAAAATAATTCAAAAATATTTTTATACATATAATTTTTAGGTTAGTTAGTTCTTATTTTAGTTACTAGTAATAGGTTGTGCTTAGTAGAATGGGTATTATTTCTAGACAACGTTTTGTTATTATATGTTTATTAAAATTAGTTAATACTTGTTGTATGTGTAATTTTATTTGTTTTATGTATTTTTTTAACTAGGTTGTAAGGTGTTTTGTTGTTTTTTGTTAAATTCAAAAATACTTTTTAATAATAAAAAAAGAGACGAAAAAACCGTACTTTAAGTAAGGTAAAACCGTAATTGTTTTTTCAAATTTGAGATAAAAATAATAGGGTTTGTAAAAAAATGTTATTACAGATTATTATTTGATTATGAAGGTGATGTATATAGGTATGAGAGAAGTTTTTATTATAAAAAACTTAATTTGTAGGGCAATGACACTCGTGCTTTTTATTTGCAGAGGTTAATAGTCTGGGAAAAAGCAGTAATAAATAATTTAAATGTTGTGTAAAAAAAACCGCAATTATAAATTGCGGTTTTTTTAATATATAATAAGTTAAGATTACTTCAATCCGCCAGTCATGTTTTCAGGTTTTACCCATTCGTCATATTCAGCTTCGGTAACATAACCTAAACGAACAGCTTCTACTTTTAAAGTAGTTCCGTTTGCATGGGCTGTGTTTGCAATTTCCGCAGCTTTATAATATCCGATTTTGGTATTTAAGGCAGTAACTAACATTAACGAGTTGTTTACTAACTCAGTAATTCTACCGTGATTTGGCTCAATACCAGCAGCACAATTAACATCAAAAGATACACAAGCATCTCCAATTAATTGAGCCGATTGTAATACGTTTGCCGCCATCATTGGCTTAAATACATTTAATTCGTAATGACCTTGTGTACCACCAACGGTAACAGCAACATCGTTACCCATAACTTGTGCACAAACCATAGTAATTGCCTCTGCTTGCGTAGGATTTACTTTTCCTGGCATTATAGAAGAACCTGGTTCGTTTGCAGGAATAATTAATTCGCCAATACCAGAACGTGGCCCTGAAGCCATCATACGAATATCATTTGCTATTTTATTAATAGAAACCGCTAATTGCTTTAAAGAACCATGTGTTTCAACAAATGCATCATGTGCAGCTAAGGCTTCAAATTTATTCTCGGCAGTTATAAATGGTAAACCTGTAAATTCTGCAATGTACTTAGCAACTAAAACATCGTAACCAGCTGGAGTATTTAATCCTGTACCAACAGCAGTACCACCTAAAGCTAATTGAGATAAATGTTCTAATGAATTTTTTAATGCTTTTAAACCGAAGTTTAATTGTGCTACATAACCAGAAAATTCTTGACCTAAGGTTAGGGGAGTAGCATCCATTAAATGCGTACGACCTATTTTTACAACATCTTTAAAAGCTTCTGATTTTGCTTTTAATGTATCACGTAATTGCTCAACTCCAGGAATTGTTACTTCTACAATTTTCTTGTAAGCAGCAATATGCATTCCTGTAGGAAAGGTATCGTTAGATGATTGCGATTTGTTTACATCATCATTTGGTTGAATAGTTTTTTCACCTTCACCAATTACTTTTCCAGCAATTTCATGCGCTCTGTTAGCTATAACTTCATTACAGTTCATGTTAGATTGTGTACCAGAACCTGTTTGCCATATAACTAAAGGAAACTGATCATCGTGCTTACCTGTTAAAATTTCATCACAAACTTTTGCAATTAAATCTCTTTTTTCAGTAGCTAAAACACCTAATTCGGCATTTGTGTAGGCAGCAGCTTTTTTAAGATAAGCAAAACCGTAAACTATTTCTAAAGGCATAGAGCCTGAAGGACCTATTTTAAAGTTGTTACGAGAGCGTTCTGTTTGGGCTCCCCAATATTTATCAGCAGGAACTTCAACGTTCCCCATTGTGTCTTTTTCGATTCTGAACTTTGTCATTATAAAATGATTTAAAAGAATATATGTTAACTAAGTTTCAAAATTACAAATTCTTATAGTTTTTGTGGATGATTTTTATCAGATTTTATTGCTTGGAAAGAAAAATAGTTTTAATTTTGCAGCACAACAAATTTATTAAGTAAGAAACAAAATGTTAGATTTTTCAGAATTTTCAGGATTGGTATTATTCATGTTTATTTTTACAACAGGTTTTTGGTTGTTAATTTTCTTATTAACATTTGTTGTTCCTTATTGGATTGGTGGAACAATCTTAGAAAACATTAAATTAAAAAGAGAAGCTAAAAAGGCAGCTCAAGAATTAGAATAGTCTTTTTAAAAAATATATACTAAAAGCTCGTTCATTTATTTGAACGAGCTTTTTATTGTGTTTATAATTTTTTGAAGCTATTTCCCGCTTTTCGCACTCGCTTTTTTTGAGAAAAATAAAAAAAGAGCTAAAACAATTGCTACAATCAGGGCTAGGCTATTAATTAAGAATTCGATTTTTGGATAAACTAAATTATTATTTATAAAACACTAAGTGTTGTTATGTCAGGTTAAGCGCAGTCGAAATCTATTACAAAGACCTCACAGGTTTTTAAAACTTGTGAGGTCAGAGACTAACTATTAGAATTCAATTATGCCTACTGCGTTAGGGATTGAATGGTTTGTTTGAGCTCTTTTAGACTGTGTGTATTTTTATACACACAGTCTAAAAAGCGAGTAATGAAAGCTCGCTCGAACGCCCAGAATATTATCCTTCAAAACCACCTCCGCCATCATTTTGACTTCCTCCTTGAGGTCTTCCTCTTTTTTTCTTTTGATTAAAGCGATAGGTGAAGCTTAATGATATTTGACGTTCACGCCATTGAAATTCACCGTTAGAGATTGTTGATGGGTTTTCTCTACCGCCATAATACGTAGTGCTTTCTCGTTTACGAGAATTAAATAAATCGCTTACATTTAAAACCAATGAAGCTTTGTCTTTTAAAATATCTTTACTAAAAGCTAAGTTTGTCATAAACATACCGCTTCTATCGCTTTGTGCATTTGTTTGTGGTCCACGATACATTATACGTGTTTGCCATTCTATTTTTGCAGGAAGTGTTATACGAGCATTAAAACGAGCAAACCAACTGCTTTCGTTTACCTCGGCTAAGTTTGTAGTAACTTGCGAATTATCTTGTGCAGTATGCGTATATGAAAAAGCATCAGTATTAAATTTAAAGTAATTAAAACTAGCCGATAAGCGTACTTTTTTTGTTGGATTGTAATTACTAGTAAACTCAAATCCATAACGCTTCTCATTATTTAAATTTAATGGCTGACGTACAAAAACATTGGTTCCGTTTCTTTCTTCTATAATAGATACTCCTTGAATTACATCCGTAGAATATTTATAATATAAAGAAGCTCCTAAATTAAATTTTCTAATTTTTGTGTTGTAGCCTAAATCGAAAGAACTTGTAAATGTTGGGTTTAAATCTGGATTACCTCTAAATACATTTGTTGCAGAACTTCTGCTTTCGAAAGGGTTTAAAAACCAGTGACGTGGTCTTCTTAAACGCCTGCTATAACCTAAAGTAAGATTTTCATTGTCGTTTAGTTCGTAACCAAGGTTTACGGTAGGAAACCATTCAGTATAATTTTTATCAGATTTTTCATTAGTAGTTAATACGTCTAAATCGATATCTGTTATTTCTGCTCTAAGCCCTAATAAATAAGAAAACTTATTAATCTTACTTCCATACTGGGTGTAAAAAGCATAAATGTTTTGATCAAAAGTAATAGCATTTGAAGGATCGAAATTATTATTTGGATCTAAAATATTTACTTTAAAATCAGAATCTAAATTTTGATAAGCAGCTTTATGTCCTATTTCAAATTGACTGTTTTCTCCAATTGGCAATACATAGTCTATTTGTAGTAGTTTTTCTTTAGAGTTTGTTATTTGTGAATTGTCTTCAGATAGCGTTCCGTTAACTGAAACAGGAGATTTTTCTATTTCGTTACTATCTCCGTATTGTAAATCGATGGTTAATTTTTCGCCACTTTTATTTAATTTATTGGTGTAGTTTATGGAGTATTGTTTATCTGTACCTTTTTCGTCTTCGTTTTCTATACGAGTCTCAGTTCCTGTTAAAATTTTATTTTCATCAACAAATGTTGATATATTTGTAGCAATATCATTTCCGTTAGATTTTCTGTAGACAAAATTACCAGTAATAGAACTGTTATCATTTATGTAATATTCCATACCAACAGAAGCATTGAAGTTTTTGTTTTTTCTATCAAAAACCCTGTCTTCATTTCTATAGTTTTTAATAGTATTATCACTATTAAAATTGGTGAAATAAGTTTGAGAGTTTCCTGGGCCTTTTCTATATGAATAGCCAATATTAGAGAATAAGTTAACTTTTTTTGTACGATAGTTTAGGTTTGGGGCAACTCTAACCATATCTGGGTTTCCAACAGTAAGGTTTACAGAGCCATTAAAACCCGTTATTTTTCCTTTTCTTAGAATAATATTTAAAATACCAGCAGTTCCTTCAGCATCATAACGTGCAGAAGGTGAGGTAATCACTTCTACTTTTTCAATAGCATCAGCAGGAAGGTTTCTTAAAGCATCAGTACCTGTTAAACCAACTAAAGCAGATGGTTTTCCATCAATTAAAATACGTACGTTTTCACTACCACGTAAACTAACAGCACCTGCAGCATCTACATTAACAGAAGGTACATTATCTAAAACATCAGAAGCTGTACCGCCTTTTACAGTCATGTCTTTACCAACATTGTAAATCTTTTTGTCTAAACGGATTTCTACCGTTGATTTTTCTGCAATTATTTCTACTTCATTTAAAGTTTCTGCATCTTCAGAAAGTGTAATTGTGCCTAGGTTGGTGTTTTCTATTAGTTTTTGATTTTTAAGATTTTTAGTTTTAAATCCTATAAATTCAACTTTTACAGCATACATCCCTTTAGGAACTTCAATTGAAAAATTCCCTTTAGCATCTGTTATTCCTCCAGAAATTCGTTTTCTTTTTAAATGGGTTAATACCAAAGTAGCATATTCTAACGGTTGTTTAGAGTCAGCTTCAATAACTTTTCCTGTTAACGTTATTTTAGGAATATTACTACGAATAGGTTTTTGGGAAAATGCTGAAATAGAGAGTAAAATAACAATAATAAGCGTAATTTTTTTCATTGAATATTTAATTGATTAGATATTTAAGACAGTAAAAATATTTAAAGGTTTAATCTGGTTTTGTTAAGAGAGTGTTAAAATAATTTAATTGTTTTTTTTGAATTTTTTCACTTAAGAAAGTACTTGTAGAATAAGGGGCTAGGTTGGTGTCTGATTGTTTTGTAATAATATTTTTTATTGTATCTGAAAATCAATCAAAGGAGATGATATGTTACTAGATGAGATTAGAGACATGATAAAAGGGCAATTGTTTTTACACAATTGCCCTTAAAGCTATAGAAGTAAGTTAGTGGTAGATTACAGCTTAATAAACTGAGTAGTTACAAGTTTTAGATTGTTTCGTACACTTAAAAAGTATTGTCCGGCAGGTATGTCTCTTACGTCTACTAAAACAGATCCGGAATCTGCTCCAGGAGCTTCTGATGATTGGTTAGAAGGAGTACTAATTTCTTCGTCTTCTGGAGTATTACTAGTGAATTTAACAAGCACTCTTTTTACAATTTCACCAGAGATTTTAAAAACTGTTACAACTGCATTTCCATTAATTGATGGGTCTCTTGGTCTTAAAGTCAAAAAAGAGCTAGTTGGATTAGGAGATAATATTAAGAGATCATTAAATTTAGGAACAGTTGGAGTACAATTACTACTTACCGTACAATTTAAAAGTTTTAATGTATTGTCTGTATATTGTTTCATTTTATTTAAAGCAGAAGGGTCTATACATATAAAGTTTAATTTTGGGCAGTTACTTAAACCTAAATAAGTGAAATTTAAGTTTCCTTGAAATACTGTATTTATAAATTTATGATTACCAGTAAGAAAAGTTTTTTCTAAATTTGGGTTATTATTTACATCTATTGATGCAGATAAACAGTTTCTAATATCTATTTCTGATATTAGATTATTACTTATTGTTATTTCGCTTAGTTTACTGTTATTGTTAGTAATGTCAAGTTTTTTTAATTTATTATTAGTAAGATATAGTGATTCTAAATTAACATTATTGCTAATGTCAATAACCGAAAGTTGATTATTAGTAGCATCCAGCCGTTTTAATGACAAATTACTATCAATATTTAAATTTGTTAAATTATTATCATTTACATGTAATATTTCTAGTTTAGTATTATTTATAATATTTAAAGAGGTTAAATTATTATGAAAGATAAATAACTGTTCTAATTTAGTATTATTTGTGAAATTTAAAGAGGTTAAATTATTCTGAGAAAGAAAAAGTAGTTTTAGATTTTTAAAATATTCGATTCCAGAGGCGTCATTTATATTTTTATTATGCAATGATAAATTCGTGAGTTTTTCAGCTTCTTCGATACAGATTTCACCATCACCATCAGTATCAATAGCGGGAGAAGTTGCCAATAAAGCAGTTTTTAAGTTCGCATCAGGAAAATTGATGATTTGGCAAGTTGATGTTACATTACAATTAGTGCTAACGATATAATTTCCAAAATAATTTGTAGCAGTTTTTCTGTTTTCGACTTCTTGAACGTATACGGGATCGACACAGATAAATTCTAATTTTGGACAATAAGAATAATTTACCGACATAAAAGTAGGAAGTGTAACTCCTGGGTTTAATTCTAGTGGAGAAAATACATTATCAGTTAAAAGGGCTTTTTTAATATTAGGATTATTACTAAAATTAAGACGCTTTATAGCGCTGTTTCTTATATCAATGTGAGTTAATAAATTACCTGAAACATTTAAACCTTCAAGTCGTTTATTATTAGAAACATTTAAACTCGCAATTTTATTATTAATAAGACCCAAATATTTTAAGCTGGTATTGTTTGTAACATCTATAGAAGTAAGATTGTTAAAATTTAAAAGGGCATCTTCTAATAAGTTGTTTTGTGAAAGATTTATATTTGTTAGTAAAGGATTACTTTCGATTCTTAGAAAGTTTATTTTTTTGTTTTGGCTAAGATTAATGTTTTTTAGTTTACTAAAACTTATATGAAGACTTTGCAGGTTTACAAAGTGTTCTATACCAGTTAAATCTGATATTTCAACTCTGAAAAATCTTAAATCACCTACATTTTGAGCTTCTTGTACTGTTATTTCTCCATCTCCATTAGCGTTACATGGAAGTGATAGTAAATGGTTTTTAAAAACGGGATCAATAAAGTCAATGTTTTGTGAATAAGAAGTAAAAAAAAAGCATAAAAATACACTAACAAAAAATATTTGTTTTTTCATAATATAAAAGTTTTAATACATCTAATAGTTTTTAGATGTATGGTTTAAAATTAAAAGGGATAACAATTTAAAGGAATAATCATTTATTGTCGTCATAGCTAATTCCGACATTTCATAACTTACTAATAATTATTTACTTAGCTAAAGTAGGTTATAAATGGATTAATAACAAAAAATATAAAACTATAACGTTAGGTATTTGTACGTTGTTAAGCTTTATAGATGAGTAGCTCTATAAATATGGCTATTAATTACACTTGGGTTTTATAATTAAAAATTAAAAATTAGAATTTTTAATGCTTTACAATGTTTTTCATAAATTCATTTTAACTTATTGATTCTTATAAGCAAATATTATTAGATTTTGAGTGAAAAAAAAGAAGATAATCCATCAAATGATTATACATTTTGTTAATGGGGTTATCAGTTATATCTAAAATTTATATACAGGTTTTGTAAATATGTATAGGGTAATTTATCACTCAGTATTTCTTATCATTGTATTTCTGGATAGATTAAACAGGCTATTAACTTTTTCTATGGAGTTTCATGATAGATAACTTAGAAAATGAAGAATAATCATTTTTAGTTTTTAGATAAGGACTGTGGTAAGATATATCAAAGAGCTTATTCTTGTCAAAGTTATTTAAGAATATTGTCTTGGTTGGTTTTTAATTAATTATTAAAATATAAAAGAATAATTATTTATTGAGTATTAAAAATAGAATTAAATAAAAAAAGGTCGCATTTAGCGACCTTTTTGAGTATTAAAAATTATTTAATTATTTTTTCTTTGCTTTTTTTTGAGTTGCTTGTTGCTCTTGAGCTTGTTTCATAGCGTTATCTAAACGCTCACGGAACTTACTTTTAGCTTTTTCAGGTTTCTTTTTGTTTTCTTCAATTTTTGCATGAATCTTAGCTTCATCAATCACGTAATTTTTAATAATTAACATAATTACAATGGTTAATAAGTTAGATATGAAATAATATAAACTTAATCCACTAGCATAGTTATTAAAGAAAAACAACATCATAATAGGAGAGAAGTAAATCATATACTTCATCATTTTACCCATATCAGGCATTCCTTCTTGTGTTGGAGCTTGCATATTAGCTTGTTGATTTTGATTCATTTTCATGTAAAAGAAAATAGCAATAGAAGCTAATATTGGAAATAAACTGATGTGATCTCCGTAAAATGGAATGCTAAAAGGTAATTGATAAATCATATCGTATGATGATAAATCATTTGCCCATAAGAAGCTTTTTTGTCTAAAATCGATGTTTGTTGGAAAGAATTTAAATAAAGCAAAGAATACAGGCATTTGTAATAATGCAGGGATACATCCAGACATCATACTTACACCAGCTTTTCGTTGCACCGCCATTGTTTCTTGCTGACGTTTCATTGCATTTTCTTTACCAGGAAATTTTTTATTGATTTCCTCCATTTCTGGACGAATCACTTTCATTTTAGCACTAGATAAATACGATTTATAAAGTACAGGAGACATAATAATACGAACTACAATTGTCATTAAAATGATAATTAATCCGAAATTCCCAATAAATCCTTTTAATAAATTAAATACTGGATAGAAAACAGTACGGTTTAAGAAACCAAAAATACCCCAACCTAAATCAGAAATTTCATCTAAACCAGTTCCTTCATATGTTTTTAATAAGTTATAATTTGTAGGTCCATAAAACCATTGCATGTTATAATTTAACTCACCATTTGTTAAAGCTAAAGGTGCTTTTAAGCCATATGTTTTTGTGAAAACAGTATCTTTTTCTTCACCAACAAAGTCAACAGATTTTAGGCTTGCATCATTAAATGGAGTATCTGAAGATAAAATTGTAGAAAAGAAATGTTGTTTATAAGCAACCCAATTTACATCACTTACAGCTTCATCGTCGTTCATTTGTAGATAATCAACATCGTTATCAGCTTTGTAATAGTAGTATGAATACATGTTTTCAGTTTTCATACTTTTCTCATGTCTAAACCCTTTTAAGTTCCAGTCTAAGTTAATAGCTTGAGAGCTGTTTATAACGGTATTTAAGCCTTGAGAGCGAACTGCAAAACCAACACGATAGTCATTTTTTTTAATTTCGTAACGGTATTCTAAAAATTTATCTTCAGATACTTTCAACTTCATAGAAAGTATTTGAGTTTCTCCATTTTTAGTTAAAGTAGGAGTAAACAATAAATCTTTAGTATTTAAAATACGGTTATCTGTAGTTCCGAAATTAATGTTAAAAGAAGCGTTCTTATCTTTAATTAAGTATAAAGGAAGTGAATCGTAGGTTTTAAAGTTTTTAACTAAAGCTTCAATAATTTGCCCACCTTTATTATCAATAGTTAATTTAAGAAGATCATTTTCTATAAAGGTACTTCCTTCTTTACCCGTTGAAGCTCCATAAGCAAAAGCGCCTAGTTTATTTCTTAAAGCAATTTGCTGTAACGAATCATTTAAGATAGGTGTTTCAGTTAAATTGTTTTGAATAGCTGAAGTTTCAGAAACTTGCTCCGTTTGAGTAGTTGTTTCAGGAGTTACTTCTGGTTTACGACTATTCATCCACCAAAGTAATATTCCTCCTAATAAAAGCATTCCTATAAAGGAATTTAAATCAAATTTTTTTTGTTCCATTGATATATATTATAATGTCAACTTGTCATTTTTTGTTTTTTCTTAATTGAAAAACCCGACAAATGTAGTGAAACCCGATAGATTTTATGAGGTTTTACTGTGATTAATTTTGATAGCATTAATAGTTCAAACAGTGTTCCAACTTGTTTAAAAAAAGAAAATCCTGTAATTTTTAATTACAGGATTTTAAAATTATTTTTTTGATTGCTGTAAAGCAGCTTTTATAAAACTTACAAATAGTGGGTGTGGATTTAACACGGTACTCTTGTATTCAGGATGGTATTGTACACCAACAAACCAAGGGTGGGTAGGTATTTCAATAATCTCTACTAATCCTGTTTTAGGATTTATACCTGTAGATTTCATTCCAGCTCCTTCTAATTGCTCTTTATAAGCATTATTATATTCGTATCTATGACGGTGACGCTCGCTAATTAATTTTGATTTATAAGCTTTAAATACTTTAGAATCTTCAGTTATCTCACAATCCCAAGCACCTAAACGCATTGTTCCACCTTTTTCGGTAACATCTTTTTGTGTTTCCATTAGGTTAATAACAGGATGCGTTGTTTTTTCGTTCATTTCTGTTGATTCTGCGCCTTTTAAGCCCAAAATATTACGAGAGTATTCAATAACAGCCATTTGCATTCCCAAACAAATCCCTAAAAAAGGAATGTTGTTTTCACGTACATATTGTACAGCAGCGATCTTACCTTCAATTCCACGATCCCCAAAACCAGGAGCAACTAAAACACCGTTTAAGCCTTCTAGTTTTAAAGCAGCGTTTTCTGGAGTTAATTCTTCAGAATGAATCCAACGAACTACAACTTTCGTTTTATTTGAAGCTCCAGCATGAATAAAAGATTCGGTAATTGACTTGTATGAGTCATGTAATTCAACATATTTACCAACTAAACCAATTTCAATAGTTGCAGTAGGGTTTTTATGACGTTCTAAAAATTGATTCCAAGCCTTTAATTTAGGTTGTTTACGTGTAGATAAGTTTAATTTATCTAAAACGACATAATCTAAACCTTCTTTAAACATTAAGTTGGGAACATCGTAAATAGTTTCAGCATCTAACGATTGAATTACATCTTGTTTTTTAACATTACAAAATAAAGCCAACTTACGTTTAATAGTATCATTAATTTCATGCTCAGAACGACATACAAGTATGTCTGGACTGACACCACTTTGCATTAACATTTTTACAGAGTGTTGTGTAGGTTTGGTTTTTAATTCACCAGCGGCGGCTAAATAAGGAACTAACGTTAAATGTATAACAATAACGTTATCATCTCCCAATTCCCATTTTAATTGACGAACAGCTTCTACATATGGTAAAGATTCAATATCACCAACAGTTCCACCTATTTCGGTAATAACAATATCATAATCACCAGTATTCCCTAAAATTTGGACACGTTCTTTAATTTCATCAGTAATATGAGGTATTACTTGAACTGTTTTTCCTAAAAACTCACCTTTACGTTCTTTATTTATTACAGATTGATAAATTTTACCTGTAGTAACGTTATTTGCTTGTGAAGTCGGAATGTTTAAGAAACGTTCATAATGACCTAAATCTAAATCAGTTTCAGCTCCGTCATCAGTTACATAACACTCACCGTGTTCATAAGGGTTTAATGTTCCTGGATCGATATTAATATATGGATCTAATTTTTGTATAGTCACAGAGAAACCTCTTTGCTGTAATAATTTAGCTAAAGAAGCGGCAATAATTCCTTTTCCTAGTGATGAAGTTACGCCTCCTGTTACAAAAACGTATTTAGTGTTGTTCATGGTATTCTTAGGTTTGGGCAAAAGTAAGAAGTCTAGCAATTCGAACAAATAAAAAAGTGAAAAAAGATATATAAAAATTAACTATTTTTGCTAAGTCAAAAAATATTAAAAAAAAATAAAACTAGTATTTGTCAGACAAAAAAACTATTGTATATTTGCGGACGCTTTTAGCAGACGGAATTTCATAAAAGCAACGTATAATTAAAGACCATATTTTAAAAATATAAATAATGCCGAAAAGAACTTACCAACCATCGAAAAGAAAAAGAAGAAACAAACACGGTTTCAGAGAAAGAATGGCATCTGCTAATGGACGTAAAGTATTAGCTAGAAGAAGAGCTAAAGGAAGAAAAAACTTAAGTGTATCTTCAGCTCCAAGACCAAAAAAATAATGATTAACAATTGTTAATATATTAGGTGTTACTATTTTTATAGTAACACTTTTTTTGTATATAAACGTTTTTTACTTTTACAGACAACAACAACACAACACAATACCGACTAAAATGCCTAAAAACCAAGACCTTAAATCTATATTAATAATCGGATCAGGGCCAATTGTTATTGGACAAGCCTGTGAATTTGATTATTCTGGAACACAAGCTTTACGTTCTTTACGTGAAGATGGAATTGAAACTGTTTTAATCAATTCAAATCCTGCAACTATCATGACAGATCCTTCAATGGCTGATCATGTATATCTTTTGCCTTTAAATACGAAATCTATAATTCAGATTTTAAAAGAGCATCCACAAATTGATGCAGTTTTACCAACAATGGGTGGTCAAACAGCATTAAATTTATGTATAGAAGCTGATGAAAAAGGAATTTGGGAAGATTTTGGTGTAAAGATTATTGGTGTTAATATTGACGCTATTAATATTACGGAAGATCGTGAGAAGTTTAGAAACTTGATGATAGATATTGATATTCCAATGGCGCCTCAAGCAACAGCGACTTCTTTCTTAAAAGGTAAAGAAATTGCACAAGAATTTGGATTTCCTTTAATTATTAGAGCTTCATTTACTTTAGGTGGTGAAGGAGCTTCTTTCGTTTACAAGGAAGAAGATTTTGATGCATTGTTAACCCATGGATTAGAAGTTTCTCCTATTCATGAGGTAATGATTGATAAAGCCCTTATAGGCTGGAAAGAATATGAATTAGAGTTATTAAGAGATGCGAATGATAACGTAGTTATTATTTGTTCAATCGAAAATATGGATCCTATTGGAATTCATACTGGAGATTCGATTACTGTAGCACCAGCAATGACACTTTCTGATAAAACATTCCAAAAAATGCGTGATATGGCTATTCATATGATGCGTAATATTGGTGATTTTGCAGGAGGATGTAACGTACAGTTTGCTATTTCTCCAGATGAAAAGGAAGATATAATAGCTATTGAAATTAACCCACGTGTATCACGTTCATCAGCATTGGCAAGTAAAGCAACAGGGTATCCTATTGCTAAAATTGCAGCGAAGTTAGCCTTAGGTTATCATTTGGATGAGTTAGATAATCAAATTACAAAATCTACATCAGCTTTATTTGAGCCAACACTAGATTATGTAATTGTAAAAATTCCTCGTTGGAACTTTGATAAATTCGAAGGTTCTGATAGAACTTTAGGTTTACAAATGAAATCTGTTGGTGAAGTAATGGGAATTGGACGTTCGTTTCAAGAAGCATTGCATAAAGCAACACAGTCTTTAGAGATTAAACGTAATGGTTTAGGAGCAGACGGAAAAGAAAATAAAAATTACGAAGAAATAATAGAGAAGTTAACGTATGCTTCTTGGGATCGTGTTTTTATTATTTACGATGCAATTAAAATGGGAATTCCGTTGAGTAAAATCCATGAAATTACTCAAATTGATATGTGGTTCTTAAAACAATATGAAGAATTACATGAAATAGAAAAAGAAATTTCTAAATATACTGTTACGAATCTTGATAGAGATTTATTATTAGAGGCGAAACAGAAAGGATATGGAGATCGTCAGATAGCTCATATGTTAGGTTGTTTAGAAAGTGAAGTATATAAGAAGAGAGAAGAATTAAATATTAATAGAGTTTACAAGTTAGTAGATACTTGTGCTGCTGAATTTAAAGCGAAAACTCCTTATTATTATTCAACTTTCGAAAGTGATGTTGTAGCAGCAGAAGGAAATACAGTTGTAACAAATGAAAGTGAAGTTACTGCTAAGAAAAAAATTATTGTTTTAGGTTCAGGACCAAACCGTATCGGACAAGGAATTGAATTTGATTACTGTTGTGTTCATGGTATTTTAGCGGCGGCTGAATGTGGTTATGAAACGATTATGATTAACTGTAACCCTGAAACTGTTTCTACAGATTTTGATACTGCTGATAAATTATATTTCGAACCTGTTTTTTGGGAGCATATCTATGACATTATCAAACATGAAAAACCAGAAGGTGTTATTGTTCAATTAGGAGGGCAAACTGCTTTGAAATTAGCTGAAAAGTTAACAAAGTATGGTGTTAAAATTCTAGGAACTAGTTTTGAAGCGTTAGATTTAGCTGAAGACAGAGGTAGTTTTTCAGATCTTTTAATGAGAAATAAAATTCCTTTTCCAGAATTTGGAATTGCTGAAACGGCTGATGAAGCTTTAGTGTTAGCAGATAAATTAGATTTTCCAATTTTAGTTCGTCCATCTTATGTTTTAGGAGGGCAAGGAATGAAAATTGTAATTAATAAAGAAGAATTAATAGAGCATGTTGTTGATTTATTAAGAAGGATGCCTGGTAATAAATTATTATTAGATCATTATTTAGACGGGGCAATTGAAGCAGAAGCAGATGCAATTTGTGATGGTGAAAATGTTCAGATTATTGGAATAATGGAGCACATTGAACCTTGTGGAGTGCACTCTGGAGATTCAAATGCAACATTACCTGCCTTTAATTTAGGTGATTTAGTAATGCAACAAATTAAGGATCATACAAAAACGATTGCTTTAGAGTTAAAAACGGTAGGTTTAATTAACGTTCAATTTGCTATTAAAAATGATATTGTATATATAATTGAAGCAAACCCAAGAGCTTCTCGTACAGTACCTTTTATAGCTAAAGCATATAAAGAGCCTTATGTTAATTATGCAACGAAGGTAATGTTAGGAGAAAATAAGGTTACAGATTTTGAATTTAATCCTCAATTAGATGGTTATGCAATAAAGCAACCAGTGTTTTCATTTAACAAGTTTCCGAATGTAAATAAACAATTAGGGCCTGAAATGAAATCGACAGGAGAAAGTATTTTATTTATTGACGATTTAAAAGACGATCAATTCTACGACTTATATTCAAGAAGAAAAATGTACTTGACGAAATAGCGTTTTTTATAAAAATGTAAATCCTCATAGAATTATACCTATGAGGATTTTTTATTTTAAAGGATATCTTTTCTAATAAAGGGTTTATGCTTTTTTTATTAATGAAAACGATTCTATTATAAAGAAACTAAACAAAGTAATACAATTGATCTAGTCTTACGTATAATTTTATTATTAGTTTCTAGGTTTTTTAACCCTCTTGAAATAGCTTCTCTAGAAAAATTTAAATCTTCAGATATTTCTAATATCGGAATTCTAATTTCAGAATTTTTATATAGCTTCGATTTTGTTTTAATATAGCCAAGTAGATGTTCTTCTAATGTTTGATTACTGACTTCTTGAGTTTTGTTTATGATACACATATAATGGTATTGAAATGAAGTAATCATAAAATCTCTAAGTTCTATGTAAGTACTTGTCCATTCTAAAAAAAAGTCATTAGGAATGTTTAAAACAATAGCGTCTTTTAAAACGATACGACATATTATATCTGAAGATATATTTTGAGTGTTAGTATAATTCATGATTTTCGGATTAAATCCCTCTACATGATATAGAAGTATTTTTTTATTATTATGTTTTATAGACATTTTAACAATTCCAGATAATAAAATACAAACATCTTTGTCGAATCTACTACAGTTTGGTAATAAAGACCCTTTTTTATAATGTAATATTTTTCCGTGTTTTTTAAATAGGTCGATTACCTCTTTAGAGAGTGGTAAGTTTTCTAGCATAAATGAAGGGTATTATTTAATATAGGATTTCCTACACTAAATTAGTTTACTAATTAGCTGTTTTTGATAAAAAAAAGATATTGTATGCTTTAAAGGGATATAACTTATTAAGCCATATTCCTCTAAAATGTAAAAATCTATTTAGTAGTATATTTTATACTACTAATTGTATGGACCTAGGTTTGCTTATAATTTTATGTCTATTTTCTAAGCGTCTTATAGCTCTAGAAATAGAAGCTAAAGGAGTTTTTAAATCAGAAGAGATTTCAGCTCTAGAAATATGAATGTCTTCTTGTTGGTAAATGGTAGATTTATTTTTTAGATAATAGAACAAGCGATTTTCTAAAGAATGAGTTAATAAATTCTTAAGTCTATTAAGCATTGTATTAATATTATACTCGCTAGAATTAATAATAATTTTTTTGAAAGACAAAGAAAGACCTTGCCATTCAGCTATTTTATTATTTGGAATCCATAATAAAGTACTGTTTTCTATAGCAGTGATAGAGATTGGAGCAGCATGTGATTCTGTCATGTTCATTAGTGCTATGACAGGATTGTTATTTGGTGAAATATGATATAACAATAAGGAGCTATTATCTTGATCTAAGTGAGCCTTTAACACACCATCAATTATAATAGCAGTAGTATTTATAGGAACATCTTTCAGTAAAATGGGATCACCAACTAGATATTTTTTTTGGACAGCATAAGATCGAATTAATTTAGCTGTTGATTCATTAACGAGGGACTTTAAAATCATTATAAATTATTTAAAAATTAATTATTATATAAACTTGTTATTAAGTAGTAATTAATAAAGTATACTTACAATATTAGAATGTTGCACAAATATATTTTTTAATATATTCTAAAACCTTAAATAAATCACAAAACGATTAATGTTGATAATCAGGTTGTTATATTTTAATTAAAATAAAGACCATAATGTTTTTTTTAAAAAATATATTTTTAGTTGTGCAACAATCACTTTAGTTATTCCCTTTTATTTTAGTATTTTTAAGAGAATATTTGCAAGGTTTTCAGGTTGTGAAAAATTTGGAGTATGACTTGAATTTAAAGTATATACTTTTTCAATTTTTCCTTTATACATTGCTCTTTGTATTTCAATAGGTATGGCTCTATCTTCTGTACATTCGATATAGTATTTAGGGATTTTACCAAAATTCCCGTCCGTTATTTGTAACTCATAGCTTAAAGGTGCCGCAGGCTCAGGTACAATATGTGGTTTTGCAGCATCAAAAGCTTCTTTTGAAATATCGTGAGCAAAAGCATTTTGTATCTCATCTTCTTTTACAAAAGCATACGTTTTATCTTCTGATAACTGAAAATTATCTACTGCTGTAGATCCTTTTACAGCTTGTACTGCTCCGAAGAATGAACCTTTGTTTGGTAATAAAAAGGCGGTTAAAAACACTAGCTTTTTAACTTTATTAGGTCTTAACTCAGCAACTCTACTTACAGTAATACCGTTAAAACTATGACCAACTAAAATTACAGGGTTATCTTGTTTATCAAGAATATTTACAAGTGTTTTTACATAATCATCCATAGTAATATCGGCAGGAGAAGTCTTGTCGCTTCCGTGCCCTGGTAAGTCTGGGGTTAAAACTGCGTGTCCATTTTCTTTTAGATTTTTAGCTACATTTTTCCATTGCCATCCTCCTAACCAAGCGGAGTGTACTAATACATAAGTTTCTTTTTTGTCCATTTTTTGTGTGTTTGAGCATCCAATACTAACAATCGAAAGTAGAATGATTGCTACAAGTGTAAATTTTTTTTGTGTCATTTTTTCTGTTTTAAATTTGTTATTAATTATAATGCAAAAGTAAAACGAGAAATGAAGTAGCACCTGTACCTTTTGATACAGGTGATAAAATATACTTTGAAAAGTAATTTTTTAGAGGAGTTCTATTTGTTTAAACTTCAATTTTACGATACCTGAAATTTCAAATTGTTTCAATATTTTTGAAACGACTTCCCTTGTAGTACCTATTTCTTTTGCTAATTGACTATGTGAAAGGTTTATTATATGAGATTGTATTTTTGTACTTTCTAATTTTAGGTAATCTATTAGTCGCTTGTCTATTTTGTTAAATGCCAAATTCTTATAAGAATGGAGTAAATCGTCATAACTAAATATAAATGAATTTGTAGTGAAATTATTCCAAGATTTATATTTAAAGCTCCATTCAGAAACAAATCTCACAGGTATTTTGATGATTATTGTATCTTCTTCCGTTTTTGCATTTACAAGACTTTTGTAGTCTCGGAATGTAGCTGAAAGAGATAATACACATGTCTGAATAGGATTAACATAATAAAGTAAAATTTGCCTATCATCATTTTCTTGCCATACCCTTACTTTACCTGAAATAACAAGGGCTAACCATTTGATATATTTATCTTGTTCAACAATAAATGTATTCTTAGGTACAGTTTGTATGATTCCTACCTTTAAAATTTCCTCTTTGAGGTTCCCCTCAGTAATGTTTAAAGCCTTAAATAGTTGGTTAAATTCAGTCATTCTTTCTAATTATAAATAATTGGTTTTGTATAACCACCAGTTATTGGTAAATATTTTAAATTATAGTTATGTAATAAGCTATTAAAGTAAGTATTTTCAGTTGTAAAATTAGGATTGATTTAGTATGAAGTCTTTTTAGTTTTTATATTCAGTAGCTAATATTTTCAAATTATCTACAGAAGAAAAATGTATTTCGTTTTTAGACTCTTGTTGATTTTCTTTTTCAAGAAAAGGAATATTTTTCTTCAGTAATTTATTTTTTAGGATTAATAAATTCCCTTCAAATTTAACCAATTGACATCCTTGATGATTGTGATTTAATATAAAATTATCATCATATTCACTACCCCAATAGTGCTGTATTTCAATAAATAAATGGTTTTGTTGGTACATCCATTCTCTATTTTCTAGAGCATCAATATCTAATGAGGGAGGTGTTAGTTCTGGACTTCCTAAAAAATACAAAGTAAATCCGTTACTTCGTTTTACATACATTCTTGCATGTAGTTTCATTCCGCAGATATCTTCATAAAACTGAATGCTTTTTATTGGATCTTTTGTTCTAATAGTTAACAAGCCTAATACTGGGTTTTCTAGTAACGGATAGTCTTTTTTTTGTGTAGACGGAACAGTGTTTTGTTTAAATGTTTTTTGAATGAATTCTATTTGATGATCTTCGATATCTTTGGTGTGAGACAAGTAACCAATATCTCCAAATTGATAGGGTTCACCAATAGGTATATTGTATTCTTTCATTTTAGTGTTAACCCTTTCAATATCGTCAATAAATAAGCTATGCTTCCAATAGTTGTCGTCTGGTTTTTGTAAGTAGTTAATAGAATTTTCTTCTTTTTCTTGAAACAATTCTAAGCAATAATCTTGATTTTCAAAATTTAAAATAGACAAAGTACCTTTGACATGTTCAAAGGTTTTTTTTAATTTCATTCCCAGTATTTTAGTATAGAAATTTATGGTTTTGGGATTGTTTATTCGTAGTCTAAAGCTTTTTAATTTCATCACTCTATATTTGTTTTTGTTATCTTTTAGTATTGTGTTACAACTTTGAATTCATCATAGCTTAATTTCCATTTTCCATCTTTTTTTTCCCATTTTTCATTATAAATTTTTCCTTCTCCAATATTCATTGACCAATCAGAAGATAAAATACCACTGTTGGCAGTTACCATTTCAAATTTTGGTGTTGAATAAATTAAATTATTGGCGCCATCTGCTATAAGTTTAATCCAAAAATTTTCGATTCCTTTTTTTCCTGTAACCGATGGAAAAGGGACAGGGTTCATTGTGGCATTTTCAAAATATCCTTCACCACAAATATTACCTTTACCATTATTAAAATTACTTGTCCATGCTATTGATGTATGAATTAGTTCTTCCATAGCAATATGACTAGCTATTGGATTTTTACTATTTTCACGAGGTGTTTCATATTTTTCTTGCACCTCAAAGTTATCATAGGTTAGTACCCATTTTTCATTTAACTTTTCCCATTTTTCATTATAAATTATACCTTTACCTACATTCATACTCCAATTTGCAGATAAAAATGCTGTTTTTTCATTTGCTACTTGAATACTTAATTTTGTATAAACTAAATCTGTTGCACCACTTTCTACAAATGGAACCCAAAATCCTTTTATTTTTTCTATTCCTTCGTAAACACCAAAAGGCATTGCGCTCATTACGGCTGTTTCTGCATAGCTTCCTATAATGTTTTCTTTGGCTCCTTTATTAAAATTAGTAATCCATTCTTTACTAGCCGCAATTACCTCAAGTGCTATCTCGTGATGAGCAGTCGGTTTTTGTTTATTGTTACTTTGCACTATTTTTTTTTCTTCGTTAGAAGTTTGCTGTTGTGCACATGATGTTAATGCTATTGTTAAAAATATGACTCTTAGGAATAAATTATTACTAAACATTTTTTTATTTGTTAAATTCATGATTTGTTTTTTCAAGCTTAAAGTATTAAGCTGTGGTTACTACTTCGTAAATTTGAATATTAGGATCTTCTTTTAGCATACTACCAAGAGTGTCGAAATCTCCTATTTCTTTTCTCCAGTTCAAATACTTCTGAAAGTGTTCATTAGATTTCCAATATTCAATTAGAACAATTTTATTAGGTTCTTCCCTTAGTCTAGATACTTGAGCTGTATTACAACCATTAAAATTTCTCGTATCTTGAAGTATTTTTTCAAAAAAGTGTTTAATTTTTTCGGACTGTCGTTCTTGAGCCAAAAGCTCAAATTTTACCATAATTTCCATAATTATTTAATTTTAAGTATTAATTATGGTACAAATAAACTATGATTTAAGGTGTAAAACCTGTGACATTTGGCACAACAGTTTAAATTTATTTTAAAATATGAATTTCTTTTTGTCCAAGACGTAGTTTACCGTTCGATTCTAATTTCTTAAGTAATCTAGAAATAACCTCTCTTGTTGTTCCTAATTCTTTGGCTAAATCTTGATGTGATTTATAAAGAATGTCATCATTCGCTTTAGAAATAAGATAATCAAGTAAGCGATCTTTCAATGGTTGAAACGCTAAATTTGAATATTGATGAATTAAGTGGTTGTAACTCTTTCTGAATGTATTTACAATGAAGTTATTCCATGATTTATAACTAAAATTCCAATCTCTTACATATCTAATAGGTAGGTTTAGTATGATGCATTTTTCTTCAGCAATAGCATTAACAGTACTTTTGCAATCTTCAAAACAAGCAGAAAGTGATAACGTACAAGTTTCCATTGTATTTAGGTAATAAATAAGAATTTCACGGTCTTCACTTTCTTGATAAACTCTTACCTTTCCTTCTAGCACAATTTTTAATACCTTTATGTAATGATTGTTTTTAATAATAAAATCGCCTTTTTTGTGCTCTGTTATAGTAGCATTTTTACGAATTTCATCTTGAAGCACTTTTTCAGAAATCCCAAGTTGTTTTAAGAAATTATCTAGCATTAAGTTTTGTGTATTAAATTGCATACAATGTGATTATATAAGATTTAGTTGTGTGGTTTAAGCACAAAAATTAACAAAGATAGTACAAGTAGTAAATAGATTATACACTGATTATTAGATAAATTTATAATTAATTTTGATAATAATGGGGTCCGATCTTGAATTAGAGTCATCCCTTTTTAGTTTAGTTGAATTTCTTGTATGAATGAGCTATAATTATTTTTTTTAACATAAAATTAACTAGTTGTATATGCAACTAAATTAATCTTTTGGATTAATTTTGCATCTAATATTAAATATGAATATGGATATTGAAAATACACTAGCTCCGTGGTTAGGCAAAACAATGAAAATGATTGATAATCATATTCAAGATATTTTTTTTGAGAAAAATATTAGTCTAACAAAGATTCAATTTATTGTTTTAAAAAGACTGAAAGCTAAGAATGGACTTCCACAGCAAGAACTTGCTTTTTTAACAGGTAGAGATAAAACATCTTTAACTCGATTGATTAATACAATGGAAAAGAAAAATTTAGTAGCTAGGATTTTGTCTAAATCAGATAGACGAATTAATAATATTCATTTAACTAAAAAAGGAGAGCTATTACTAGAAGAAACTTTACCAATTATGAAAAGTTTTGCAATTTCATTACAAGAAAACATCTCATACGAAGAGATTGCTAAAGCAATTGATACAATTAAAAAAGTACAAGGAAATTTAATAAAGAAATCAACTAAAAGTTGTAGTGACAACTAAATAATAAAACATGAGAAAATTAATTATTGTAGGGGCAGGAATTATAGTGCTTTTAGTAGCGTCTTTAATATCTAGTTATTTTAAAAATAGTAAAAAGAAGCCTGAGCATAAAGTAACAAAAGTTGAAAAAACAGTTTTTGTTAAAGAGGTTAAAAATGGAGATGTGGCAATTGTAATTTCAGCAAACGGAAATTTAGTTGCTAAAAATAAAGTTGATATTTATTCAGAAGTACAAGGAGTTTTAAGGCCTACAGGAAAAGATTTTAGAGCAGGAGTCTCGTATAATAAAGGACAAACATTATTAAGAATTAATAGTCAGGAATTTTACGCATCTATTCAATCTCAAAGAAGCTCTTTACAAAATTTAATTGCTTCAATTATGCCAGATATCAGATTAGATTATCCAGATTCTTTTGAAAAATGGAATTCTTATTTAAAAAACTACAACATTAATAAATCGGTACAACCATTACCTAATACTAATTCAGATAAAGAAAAATACTTTATAACAGGAAAGAATATATATACTACATTTTATAATTTAAAAAATTTAGAGGCTAAGCTAGCTAAATATAATCTTAGAGCTCCTTTTAAAGGTATTTTAACAGAGACATTGGTTACAAACGGAACCTTAGTAAGGGTAGGGCAGAAAATGGGAGAATTTATTGATTTATCAGTGTTTGAATTACCATTATCTGTTAATGCTGGCTTTGCAAATGTTTTACAAGTAGGTAAAACTGTTGCTCTTCAAAATTTAGAAAAAACAAAAACTTGGTCAGGAAAAGTTTCTAGGATTAATGGAAAAATAGATCAAGCTTCTCAAACTGTTCAGTTGTTTATTGAAGTAAAAGGAGAAAATTTAAGAGAAGGAATGTATTTAGAGGCCAACGTACCTGTAAAAACAGCAATAGATGCTATAGAGGTAAACAGAAAGTTATTAATAGAAAATAAATTTATTTATGTAGTTAAAGACAGTGTATTAGATTTAGTAAAAATTAACACGGTGCATTTTAATGAAAATACTGTTGTTATAAAAGGTTTGAAAAATGAAATGCAATTAGTCTCTAAACCAATAACAGGGGCTTATGCAGGAATGCCTGTAAAAATATTTTCTGAACAGAACAATGCAAAAACAGAGTAAATAATGAAAAAAGTTATATCATATTTTATAAAATACCCTGTTGCAGTAAATATTATTATCATTGCTTTTGTGTTATTAGGTAGTTTGGGATATTCGAATTTAAAATCTTCTTTTTTTCCACAAATAGACGCAAAGTTTATTAATATAAAAGTTGCATACCCTGGGGCGTCGCCTCAAGAAATGGAAGAGGGAGTTGTTTTGAAAATAGAAGACAATTTAAAAGGTTTAATAGGTGTTGACAGGGTTACATCTACTTCATCAGAAAATACAGCATCAATATCTATTGAAACTTTAAAAGGTTACGACATTAATAATATTTTAGCAGAAGTGAAAAACGCAGTAGATAAAGTTCCTAATTTTCCTTCTGGAATGGAACCAGCTGTAGTAGCTAAAATTGAAAGCGTAGCAGAAACAGTAAGTTTTGTAGTTACAGGAAATAATATTTCTTTAAAAACACTTAAACAGATTACTAGAGATGTTGAAAATGACTTACGTAGAATAGACGGAATTTCTCAAATTTCTATAACAGGTTATCCTAGTGAGGAAATTGAAATAGCTGTTCGTGAGAATGATTTATTAGCTTATAATTTAACTTTTCAACAGGTTGCAACAGCAGTTGCATCAGAAAATATTATTACAACTGGTGGATCTGTAAAAACAGTTGAAGAAGAGTATTTAATTAGAGCTAATAACCGATTATATTATGGAGATGAAATAGATAATTTAGTAGTAAGAGCTGATGCATCTGGAAGAATTATCCGTTTAAAAGATGTAGCTACAGTTACTGATAGGTGGAATGAGAACCCAAACAAAAGTTATTATAATGGAAACTTAGCTGTACGTGTTCAAGTAAGTAATACGAATAACGAAGATTTATTATCATCTGCAGAAAAAATAAATGAATATATAGATACATTTAATGAACAACATGAGAATGTAGAAATTGCAATTACTAGAGATTCTTCAATTACATTAAACCAACGTACAGAACTATTATTTAAAAATGCATGGCAAGGTATGCTATTGGTAATGTTGTTTTTATCATTGTTCTTAAGACCAAGGTTAGCATTTTGGGTTGCAGCAGGTTTACCAGTTGCTTTTTTCGGAATGTTTATGTTGGCAGGTTATTTTGATGTAACAATTAATGTATTATCATTATTCGGAATGATTATCGTAATTGGTATTTTGGTAGATGATGGTATTGTAATTTCAGAAAATATTTATCATCATTATGAAAAAGGAAAATCACCAATTCGTGCCGCTATTGATGGAACTATGGAGGTGATTCCACCTATTGTTTCGGCAATTATAACAACTATTCTAGCCTTTTCAGTTTTCTTTTTCTTAGATGGAAGAATAGGTGAGTTTTTTAGTGAAGTTGCTACAGTTGTAACACTTACATTAATTGTATCATTAGTTGAAGCTTTAATTATTTTACCAGCTCACGTTGCGCATTCTAAAGCATTACATAGAGATCAAAAGTTATATGCTTTTAATAAGTATGCAGAACAGTTAATGGATTTTATGCGTGATAAATTATATGCACCCGCATTAAAATTTGTATTAAATAACAAGTTTTTCGGTTTGGTAATTCCTGTAGCTTTGTTTATGATTACAATAGGAGCTTTTCAAGGAGGAATAATTAAAGGAACCTTTTTTCCATCGATAGCAAGTGATAGAGTTGCTATTAATTTAACGATGCCACAAGGAACCAATGAGGTAATAACTGATAGTATTATTTCATCGATTGAAGATAAGGTTTGGGCTGTAGAGAAAGAATTTACTGAAAAATATGGGGTTGATAATGAATCTGTTGTTGATAATATTACCAAGAGAGTAGGGCCAGGAAGATCTAGCGGATCACTTCGTATTAATCTTTTACCAGGAGAACAACGTAGTTTTAGTTCTAGAGAAATAACGAATGCCATTCGTGAACGTGTAGGAAAAATATACGGAATAGAAGCGTTAACTTTTGGTTCTGGAGGTAATTTTGGAGGAAGCCCTGTTTCAGTTTCTTTATTGAGTAATAATATTACTGAATTAAAAGCAGCTAAAAATGAGTTGAAATCTGAATTAAATAAAAATCAAGATTTAAAGGATGTTACTGATAATGACCCGCAAGGAATAAAGGAAATTAAAATTAAACTGAAAGACAATGCATATTTATTAGGTTTAACATTACGAGATGTAATGCGTCAAGTACGAAGTGGTTTTTTCGGATTACAAGTGCAACGTTTTCAAAGAGGTCAAGACGAAATAAGAGTTTGGGTCCGATACGATAGAGAAGAACGTTCGTCTATTAAAAATTTAGATGACATGCGTATTAGTACGATATCTGGTACTAAAGTACCATTTTCTGAAATTGCAAGTTATCAAATTGAACGAGGAGAAATATCTATAAATCACTTAGAAGGGCAACGAGAAATAAAAATTGATGCTGATTTAAAAGGGGCAGAAGCTAGTGCTACAGATGTTTTAGATGATATAAAACAGCGTGTTATGCCAAAAATAAAAGCAAAGTACCCATCAATAACAGCCTTATATGAAGGTCAAAACAGAGAGGCTTCTAAAGTTTCTAGTTCTGCCGCTCTAGTAGGACCAATAATTTTATTACTTATTTATATTGTTATTGTGTTTACGTTTCGATCGTACGGGCAACCATTGATGTTATTACTTATGGTACCTTTTAGTTTAATTGGTGTTGCTTGGGGGCATTGGTTTCATGGGTTTGCAGTAAATATATTATCACTTTTAGGAATTATTGCATTAATAGGAATTATGGTTAATGATGGCTTGGTACTTATTAGTAAATTTAACAGTTATCTAAAGGAAGGAATGGAGTTTGAGGAAGCTTTATTTGCTGCAGGTAAATCAAGGTTTAGAGCCATATTTTTAACAACAATAACAACCGTAGCAGGTTTAGCTCCGTTAATTTTTGAAACCAGTAGACAAGCTCAGTTTTTAATACCGATGGCAATATCTATAGCTTACGGAATTGTAATAGCTACTTTTTTAACCTTGTTAACATTGCCTGTTTTATTGTCAATTTCAAACTATTCTAAAGTATATGTAAAATGGCTTTGGAATGGTAGAAAACCAAATAGAGAAGAAGTAGAAAGAGCAATTATTGAGTTAGAAGCGGAACACGAAGATTTATAAAAAATTAATATAGCATGAATCAAATAAATAAATATATAATTAGTGGATTTTTAGGCTTAGTGGTTAGTTTTTCTATAAATGGACAAGAAATTTTATCCAAAGAAAAAGCTGTTGAAATGACTCTTAAAAACAATTATGATATAAGAGTAACCAAAAACAATTTAGAAACAGCTAAAAACAATAAGAGCATATATAATAGTGGTTATTTACCAACGATTACGGGAAATGCAGGAGCTAGTTATAGCAATAGAGATACAGATAGTGAATTTCAAGATGGCTCTGTAAATTCAGTTACTGGAGCAGAATCTAAGGCGTATAATGCTTCTGTAGGTTTAAACTATACCATATTTAACGGGTTTAATAGAAAAAACACTTTTAAACGGTTAAAAGAAGCATATAATTTAACTGAATTACAAGCACGCCAAGTAATAGAAAATACGTTGACAACTTTGTTTTTAGCCTATTATGAAGTAGGAAGGTTAAGCGAAAATGAAGCAACACAGAAAGTAACATTAAATATTTCTAAAAAACGTTTGCAAAGAGCAGTGTATAGTTTTGATTACGGACAGAATACGAAGCTTGATGTGTTAAATGCAGAAGTAGATGTTAATAATGATAGTATCACTTATATAAACGGAAAAAGGCTGTTAGCAAACGCAAAGAGAGATTTAAATGTAGTACTGGGTAGAAATATTAATACAGCTGTAAAAGTTGATAAAAACGTTGTTTATGCTATTAATTTGAATTTAATTGATGTGTTAGAAAAAGCAAAGACTAATAATGCTAGTTTATTGCAAACAAAAAAGAATATTGAGTTAAAGCAATTAGATATTAAAATTAATAAATCTGGTTGGATGCCAAACGTAGGTTTAACAAGTTCATATGCATGGAATAAAAGTAATAATGATGCAACAAGTCCATTTAGCCCAATTTCGAATACACAAACAGGTTTAAATGCAGGAGTAAATTTATCATGGAATATTTTTGATGGAGGGAAAACAAAAATAAATGTTACCAATGCAAAAATTGCTTTAGAAACTGTAGGTATTCAAAAATTACAGCAAGAAGAGCGATTAGAAAGAGATGTTAATAATGCTTGGGAAACATATCAAAATGCATTATTTTCATTACAAGTTCAAGAAAAGAATGTAATAACGAACAAGCTTAATTTTGATCGTACCAACGAACGATATAAATTGGGGCAAATTACTTCAATAGATTTTCGTCAAGCTCAAGTTAATTTAATAAATGCGGAATTAAGTGTAAGTAGCGCAAAATACACTGCTAAAAATGCTGAATTACAACTATTACAATTAGCAGGAACTTTATTAGATTACAATAATTTTTAAAATGTTTTAGTAGATAATTAAAAACCCGAAGTTTTAAACTTCGGGTTTTTTTATTCGAAAATAGCAACAGCTCTAACAGGGGAGCCAGTACCACCTCTTATTTTTAAAGGAAGTCCGATAAAACGAAATCGATTTCTACCTATTAATTTATATAAGTTTATCATGTTTTCATAATGTGTGAATTTTAACTCTCCACAAATATGATGAACTTCTTTATTTGAAACCTTAGGAACTCCTGGTGACATCGTTTCAACCCCAAAAGCAGCAATTTTTTGTTCACCTAACCAACGAGCACATTCAGCTGTAATTCCAGGGCCTTTACTCCAATTTTCAGTATTAAAGTGTTTGCGGTAGTGATCGGTATATAACAGCACAGTATCACCTTTTTTTATTGTTAAATCACTTTTAGATAAAGCTATTTGAATTTCTTTAGAGGTGATTAGTTCTTGTAGTTTTTTATGAGAAAAATCTAAACAAATACCTTCTGTATAAAACATCGAAAGCGGCATGGTGTCTATCGATAAATCTTTGTATTCAGCAGCCATGTGATTTAATGCATCAACATGAGTACCGGTATGTTCCCCCATTTCTAATTTATAAACAGCTGGAGTTTTAGTTGTTGGGTTTTCAATATTATCCCATTCTTCATGTGTATTATGAACCGACATCTTTACTTGAGGAAGGCTCTTGTAAACAGGCATTCCTTCAAAAATTTCTTGACTTAAATCAATTATTTCAGGCATAAATTTATAATTCAATTTTTACATTATAATCTTGTAAATCTTTAATGTAATTAAGTGCTGTAAAATCTCCATGATCAAATTCATCTTGACGCTTTTTTTTCATTTCAATACGCTTTACAGCTTTTAAAAAACGACGAACTTCAATATCTACATTAACAATTAAACCAGGTACTTCAACACTTGCTCCTTCTTCATTTTTTGCGACCATAGTAAAATAAGATGAATTACAATGTTTCATTTCACCTGTTCTAATATTTTCTGCTTCAACACGAATGCCAACTACCATAGAAGTTCTTCCAACATAATTAACAGAAGCTTTCATCGTAACTAATTCACCAACTTCAACAGGGTTTAAAAAATCAACCGTATCAACTGAAGCAGTAACACAATATTCGCCAGAATGTTTTGAGGCACATGCAAAAGCAATCTGGTCAAGTAAAGATAAAATATAGCCTCCGTGAATTTTACCGCTAAAATTAGCATGAGAAGGAAGCATTAATTCAGAGATTGTAATACGAGTTTCTTCTACGTGTTTATATTTTTTTTTATTCATCTTTAAGGCCTCTAAAGTGTGGTGATTGTTCTTTTTGAACCTTAGTAACAAAATATTTGGTATCTCCTAACCAAAAGAATGCACCATAGCGCTCTTTATAGGTAACTTTTACATAGCGACCTTGATATTTTTGTAGATCGGCAATTACTTGTTCTTTTTGGTCTTCAATAGAAAAAGAAAAAATTTGTGCGCCAGAAATACCTTGGCTAATTTCTCCTTCCCATGTTTTTACTAACATTCCTTTGTAGCTTATTTTTATTAATTCTCCAGAACGAACACCTTCACTATAAGGAATATAGTACATAAATGCATAATATAAGCTGGCAATCAACAAAATACCCCCAATAATTAAAGCTAATATTTTTTTCATAATGTAAAAGTAATATTAATACTTGTATAAGAATTGTAAATAATTAATTATTAGACGCTGTAAATATCATATTATTTTTTAATAAGTATAAAAAGTGCTGTTGTTTGTGTAGGTTTTGTTGTTGTTAGTGAGGTTGTTTTAGCCTTTGGTCTGTATTTTGTATAAAATATTAGCAGCTTGTTGTGTTTAAAATTAACTGTCAATATTTTATATTTGTAAAAAAATCATAATAATAAGATGAATTACATTTTGTTTGATGGAGATGTTCGTAATGCATTATTACCATTTACATATACTAAACCTGTTGCTGATATTAGAATAGGTATTTTAACTATTAGAGAAAAATGGGAAATGTATTTAGGTTTAACAACTACAACCATAACTGAAGAATACTTAGAGGAAAAATATCCTATGGTTGAAATGGAAGAAAATGTATTGTTGAATGCTTCTTTTTTACCTACGGAATCACTAATAGAAAAAGTGAAGAGTTTAAAAGTAAATCAAGCTATTTTTAAAGGGGAAGATGTTATTGCTTTTTATACGATTGACACACAAGAAGAGGTCGATTTTTCTTCTTATGAACAAATTGAATTTGAAGATGAGATAATTCAAATAAAAAATACTTGGGATATCTTTTCATTAAATGATAAAGCTATTAGAAATGACTTTGATTTAATTACTGAAGGAAGAACATCAGAACCTATACCAGAAACAGTTAATTACATAAATAAAGAAGCTATTTTTATAGAAGAAGGAGCAAAGTTAACGTTTGCTACTTTGAATGCGTCAAATGGACCAATATACATTGGTAAAGATGCTGAAATTATGGAAGGTGTTCTTGTAAGAGGAGCATTAGCGATGTGTGAAAACTCAGTATTGAAAATGGGAGCAAAAGTTTATGGAGCGACTACCTTAGGGCCACATTGTAAAGTAGGAGGTGAGGTTAATAATTCTGTTTTAATGGGGTATTCTAGTAAAGGACATGAAGGGTATTTAGGAAATTCAGTAATAGGAGAGTGGTGTAATATAGGTGCTGATACGAATAATTCGAACTTAAAAAATAACTATGCAGAAGTAAAATTATGGAGTTATGAAACTGAGCGTTTTGCTAAAACAGGATTACAGTTTTGTGGATTAATTATGGGAGATCACTCTAAATGTGGAATTAATACAATGTTTAATACAGGTACCGTAATAGGGGTGTCAGTAAATATTTTTGGAAGTGGTTTTCCTAGAAATTTTGTTCCTTCATATAGTTGGGGAGGAGCTTCTGGCTTTACAGAATACAAAACTAATAAAGTTTTTGAAGTTGCTGAAGTTGTTATGAAAAGACGGAGCATTCAGTTTGATGAAAAAGAAAAGAGAATTCTTGAACATGTTTTTGAAGAAACAAAAAAGTATCGAAATTTCTAAAAAAAACCTTCACAATATTGTGAAGGTTTTTTTTAGAAGCTAACTCTAAAAACTAAATTAGGAGTGACTCCTAAAGAAATTCTGTCAACCTTTTTTAGTTCATAAGTTATTGAATTACTGTCGTCTAATGTAGGTTCAGCTGTATAAGTTCTACTTAAAATATTTTTTTTATTATAAATATTTAAAATTGAAAAACCCAATTTACCTTTCCATCGATACGATAAATCAAAAGAGTAAGTTACAGAACCATCTAAACGGTGGTATTTCGGAAGGCGATTGGCATTTATATTATCAGTATCTAAAAAAATAGTTGGAGTACCAGTGTCAGCATCAATTTTAAATTCATGAATTGCTGTGTATGGGTTTCCCGTCCTATGGCTCCATCCTAATGAAAATTCGTAATTATTAAATTTATAGGCATGTGACCATGAAAAGTAATTTGTAATATCATGATTAGCAGGAAAAAACTTATTTTCTAAATCTAGAAATTTAAATTTATTTTTAGTAAAAGAATAATTTATCCATGTTCTATAATTTCCAATTTTTTTATTAATAAGGAAATCAATTCCAAAGATTTCCCCTTCACCTCTAGAAAAATCATCTGTCTGATCATTATAGCCAGCCGTTTTAGATGTCATTCCGTTTATCTTTTTTAAATAAGGCTCAATATCAATTTTCCATTTATTTTTATTGAAAATTAACCCAGATGAAATTTGAAAACTTTTTTGAAGAGGTACGCTTTCGTTGTTTACTTGAGCCCAAACTTGATTTTCTAAATCAAAACCTAAACGAGATGATTGAAATTCTATAATTTGACTAAGTGTTTGATGTTTTTGCTCTAAAGAAGCTTTAAAACTGATGCTGTTACTAATTTTAGCTTCTATATATAAACGAGGCTCAATTACCGATCTATTTATTTTATCAAAGTAATTAAATCTTAAACCCGTATTTATTTTCCAATTATTAGTGTCATAAATGCATTCAGCGAAGAATGAACGTGTATTATTAGTTCCTTTATCTTGTTGAAGTGAGTTTGTTTTTTTGTTATTGTAATTATCATCTTCTTTGTATCTTAAAACGTACTGAGCCTCATTTGATAAAAAATCATAACCTAATAAAAAATTAGTTCTATCATTAGCTTTATAATTTAAGTTGTAAGATAAACCAAAATCTTTTACTGAATTTGTTTTAGTTGATTCACGAATAAAAAGATCATTCCTGTAATTATATTCAGCGTAATAATTTAATTTAAAATTTGAATAGTAAAATTTAAAATTGTGTTCTAATTTTTTATTTATTTTCTTTTTCCATAAAAAACTAAAACCGGTATTTTTTATATCTAAATTATCTTGATAAAGGTCTTTATATAGCGGTATTTCAAAACTATTTGATAGTTTATTTTTTGTGTGTAAAAAACTAAAAGATAAGATTTCTCCAGCATGAGGTTTAATTATTAGTTTTGCAGAATAATCGGCAAAATAGAAGCTATTATCTCTGTTAAAAGAAACATAATTCGTAATTATATTTCTTTCTTGATTTGCATTAAATGTTTGAAATACTCTTCGAGATAATTTACTGAAAGTAACTGAGTTAATTAGATCGGTAAAAGAACGTCTAAAAGATGCGGTTAGTGCAACTTTTTTAGATAGAGGAACCCTAATATGTGCATCTGCATGCGTCATATTAAAACCAAAGCCTCCTGTTGTTTTTTTAGGAATATTCTCTTCGGTTATTATATCTATTACACCAGAGACTTTATTTCCGTAACGAGCTTGTGTTCCACTTTTAGATAAAGTTACTTTTTTAGCTGTGTATGGGTTAAAAGCAGATAGACTTCCAAAAAAGTGTCCAGAGTAATACATTTTTATTCCATCCCAAAAAATTAAATTTTGATCAGGAGTACCTCCTCTTATATAAATACCTGAAGCTGTTTCGTCAGGGCTTTGTACCCCTGGAATTATTTTTAAACTTTCTAAAACATCAGGCTCTGTTAAGCCTGGAAGTACACCAAGTTGCTGAGGGAGAATTGAAACAGAACCATTTTTATTCTTATTAATACCAGAGGTAACATAATTGGTTATTAGTACTTCTTTTAAAAGATTAAAAGCCTTATTTTTTTTTTGAATTGTTATAAAATAATATCTACTATTAATTTTATTGAATTTAAGTGAGGTTTTGTTTTCTATTTCACTAATAAGTTGATCAAGTGAACATTCTTTTCGTATGAAGGAGAATACTATTTGTTTAATTATGTTTGAGTCAAAAGAAAATTTAATTTTAAAGTCAGATTCTGTTTTTTTTAAAACATCTAAAATTTGAGTATTAGAAAAAACAATGTCTATTTTTTCCTGAGAAAAAACAGACATTACAAAGCATATATATATAATTATACTTAATTTTTTATTCATTAACTAGATATTAGCGTAACAGAATTGTTTTTTGCTAATTTAAACGAAATTTTTAAAGGCGCAAAAACAGTTTTTAATGCTATGTTAACATTATTGTGTGTAAAAGTACCTGTAAATCGTTTATCAAGATTAATGTTATTAGTATTAAATTTTAAGTTATAGTTTTTTTCTAGAGAAATAATAACTTGACTTAGAGGCATGTTGTTAAAATTACTCTCTCCATTTAACCAAGAAGGAGCCTCTTTAGAAAAATTCCAGCTTTCACTTTTGTTAGCGTATGCTCTAAAAGCTTTACCTTTAGTTAAAAAAGATTCATCGTCATTGTTTGAATTAACTTTTACTTTTCCTTCATAGCATTGTACTTCAAGAAAGTTTTTTGAAGTATTTACTGTGAATTTTGTACCTAAAACAACAATGTTACCTTCTGAGGTGTTTACGGTAAATGATTTTCCTTTTTTTACTTCAAAATAAGCTTCTCCTGTTAAAAATAAGTTCCTGTTCTTGTTCCATTTTTTTTTATTGAACTCTAAATGAGAGTTCGGTGATAAATGAACTATCGAATTATCAGGTAATTTAACACTTATGAGTTCTCCATATTCTGTAGAGAAATTAGAAGTAGTATTATTAAAGTAAAAAAAACTAAAAAGTAATGCTACAGATGCTACAGCACTATATACCCATTTAGGTATAAGTTTTATAACTTTTTTTGATTCTTTCTTTTGGTAAGTATTTTTAATTATTTTCTGAAACGCATCAGATTTGTTATAATCAGGAGCTTTTAAAAACTGAGAGGCTTTATTAATTTTATTAAATTGATGATATGCTTCAGATTTCTGAAATTGCTCAGATTCTTCTAGAGATAGATCGTTCTCAATCCATCTAGCTAAAAAAGTATCATCGTTATAAATTTTTTTCATTTTCAATTTATCTATACTATATAAGAACAATTATAATACTAATTACCCTACTATTATTTATTTTAAACTAAACGTTTCCTATTTTTTCTTTAAGAGTTAGCAACGCTTTACTCATTCTCTTCTCAACGGCCTTTACAGATATACCTGCGATTTCTGCGATTTCAGTATATTTTTTTTTATCTATTCTGCTTAATAAAAAAACTTGTCGTTGTTTTTCTGGTAAATCAGCAATTGTTTTTTTTAATTTATGATAAAATTCTTTTTCTTCTAAAATAAATTCTGGTGTTTCGTTTGTTTTATCAAGTGAAGGAGTTCTTTTTTGATGATTTAAAATAACTTTTTTATGAGCAACTTCGTTAAAAAAACGATTATTAGCAACTGTATATAAGAACGATTTAGATTTTTCAAATATAATTTTAGCACAATTATCCCAAAGTTTTATATAAGACTCCTGAACAATATCTTCGGCTTGCTGAGTGTTACCACATTTATAATAAATGTAATTTCGTAGAGTTTGCGAATGTTTGTTGAAAATTTCTTCGAAATTTTTTTGATCACAAACAGATTTTATAGACTCTTTTTTATTCATTAAAATATTTCCCTATAATATATAGCAAAAATATAAAAAGGAAATATAAAAAGTGTGTTAAATGGTTAATATTAGTTTAGTATTTTTTATAGATAGGTAGTTTAGTGTGAGAATTTTCGTAATAAGGTGTTTTTTTATAAATATAATTCAATTGTGCATATGCGTTTTTTTCGAAACTTTCATCAGCATTCATCTTTTCTTTAAGTTCATTTTTTACTTCTGGATTCTCCTTTAAAAACTGCTCAGCAATATCTTCAAAAACATAGGCAGAAAAACCTTCTTTTTGTTGTAATACTGTGTCAAAGAAATTCCAGTTAAAAAACGAATCAATAGCTTCAGCTTCTAATGTTTCAATAACGTATCTAATTCCATATTGTTGTGTTGGAATGTAAATATCTCCTTTTTTAAACTGAATTGCTTTTTTAGTTCTTCTAACAGTAGTGTTGTAATGTAAATAATGTCCTTCATAAGCTGTTTTACGAGTTTTAAATGTATTTATATGTTGCACTTCTACAGTTAAAACAGTGTCTTTTTTTAAAGCAGTAAATTTAATTTTATTATTTTTAAGTATTTGAACAACTTTGTGCCAACCTTGTTGTAAAATATATGCTTGAGGTATTTTTACTTCTTTGGTTGTCTTAAAATTATTATAATAAGAAATTTTTTTATTATAAGGTTTTGATTTGTCGTAAAACAAACGTTTTCCGTTAGTTACTTTACTCTGAATATAATTACTCTCATACCCTCTAAAATTTAATGTACTAGGATTGTTTTTATCAACTTTAAAAGAAATAGGATATGTTTTTTTTAACAATATTTCTTCTATATTTTTCTTTCTTAAATCTTTGATTTTTGAAGTGTTTTTTTCTGAAAAATCTAAAGTAGAAAGTAGAAGCTCGTAGGTTTGTGTAACTCTAATTTTATAAGGTTTTAACATGTGTGTTTCTACCATTAAACCAAGTGTGTTAAATAGGGTAGTATACCCTGTTGAGTATCTTGGAGAATCGAAAAATTGAGACCATCCTTTTTCAGGAGTACTTCCCCAAACATTTACATACGGAGTAATATGTATTTGTTTTTTTGATAACGACTTCTCTATTTGTGGACGCATGTCAGTTTCTAAAAAACGACCAAGTTTACCACCAAGTTTATTATGTTGTGTAAATAAATGTGTAATGGCGTATTGGTAATCAGCTCCGTTACTTACATGGTTATCTATAAAAACATCAGGATTTATAGCATGAAAAATTTCAGCAAATGAAGCAGCATTTTTAGTATCTTGTTTTATGAAGTCACGGTTCAAATCGAAGTTTCTTGCATTTCCTCTAAAACCATATTCTTTAGGCCCATTCTGATTGGCTCTTGTATGTGAATTTCTATTTAAAGCTCCTCCAATATTATAAACAGGAATCACGCAAATTAAAGAGTTTTTATAAGCGTCTTTTAACGAATCGTTTTGTACAATATCACGTAAGAGTAACATAGAAGCATCAATCCCGTCTGATTCTCCAGGATGAATCCCGTTATTTATTAAAACTCTATTTTTTGGCGAATCTTTTAAATCTTTTAAATCAATACTACCATTGCTATTAAAAACAGCTAAATGAAGTGTTTTTCCTGAGTCTGTATCTCCAATTTCAAATAAAGAAATTTCATTATACGTTTGAGCTAAATCTTTATAAAAAGAAATAACATCATTGTACTCTGGGGTTTCCGTACCATTAGATCTTTCAAATAAAGTAGTAAAGTTTTTGTTGTTAATTTTAGATGTTTGTTTACAGGAAATTAAGCAACTAAAAATTAGTATTGTAATTATTCTTTTCATGTAATGCAAGTTATATTCTTACAGCGTTAGGAACAAGCCCCGTGTAATCACCATTATTTCTAATAACATCACGTACTATTGAAGATGATATGTAGCTTTTACCAGAAGAGGTTAATAAAAAAACAGTTTCTATTTCTGAAAGTTTACGATTGGTGTGTGCTATTGCTTTTTCAAATTCAAAATCGGCTGGATTTCGTAAACCTCTTAAAATAAATTGTGCATTTTCCTCTTTGCAAAAATTTACAGTTAAGCCACTGTACATAACTACTTTTATTTTTGGTTGATGTTTAAAGGTTTCTTCGATAAATCGCTTACGTTCTTCCAAAGAAAACATATATTTTTTATCTGAGTTTACACCAATCGCAATTACTAATTCATCAAATAAAGTAATACCACGTTCAATAATATCTACGTGACCTAAGGTTATTGGATCAAAAGACCCTGGGAAAATTGCTTTTTTCATAAATTTAGTTGTTTAAGGCTGATTCAATTGCGTTACTAAATAAGTCGGGTAAAGAAATACCAGCGCAATTTGCTTGTTGTGGTAAAATACTTGCTTCTGTTAAGCCAGGAACGGTGTTCATTTCTAAAAAATGTGGCTCATCGTTAACAAAAATATATTCTGAACGAGAAAAACCACTCATATTTAAAATTTGATATACACGTTTTGCTATTTCGGTTACTTTTTTTTCTTGAGTTTTAGAGATACGAGCAGGTGTAATTTCTTGCGATTTCCCTTCGTATTTAGCTTCGTAATCAAAAAAATCATTTTCAGAAATAATCTCTGTGATGGGCAAAACAATTGTTTCTCCTTTATATTGAATAACACCTATAGAAACTTCTGTTCCGTCTAAAAAACTTTCAATAAGTACTTCAGAATCTTCTTTATATGCTATTTCTAGTGCAGGAATTAATTCTTGTTCTGTATGAACTTTCGAAATACCGAAACTAGATCCTGCATTGTTTGGCTTTACAAAACAAGGCAAACCAACTTTAGTAATAATTTTATTAGTATCAACGAAATCCCCTTGGTTTAAATACACAGATTTGGCAGTCGAAATTCCATATTCTTTTACAACACTTAAAGTATCACGTTTGTTAGAAGTTAATGCCATTTGATAAAAAGGAGCAGAGGTGTGTTTCAGCCCAATTAAATCAAAATAAGCTAGAATAGCTCCATTTTCACCAGGTATACCGTGAATAGCATTAAAAACGCAATCAAAAAATATTGTTTTACCTTTTATTTTAACTGAAAAATCATGTTTATTTACAGGGTATTCATCGTTGTTGTGAACAAGTACCCATTTATTATTTAAAATATGAATTTTATAAGGAGTGTATTTTTCTTTGTTAAGATAGTTATAAACTACCGAACCACTTTTTAAAGATATCTCTACTTCAGAAGAGTATCCCCCCATAATTATAGCTATGTTTTTTTTCACTTTTAAGCTTTTGAATTGTTTTATATTGTGTAATAATTTATTTTTAAATTATACAAATTTACCAAAAAAACTCGTTTATGAGTTCACGAGTTAAAAATAGTAATATTTTTACTGTAAATTTGCGCCATCTTACAAAAAAAAAATATGAATACTTTTTCCGAAAAATCTAAAAATTTATTTCAATTTATAAAGAGCAAAACTTTTTTTATGCAAATAGGAATTGCGATTGTTTCGTTATTTCTCGTTGTATTTATATTGCAATGGTGGTTAGGAGTAACAACAAATCACGATCAAAAAATACAAGTACCTAATTTGCATAAAATGTCATTGGCAGAAGTAGAAGCAAAGTTAGATGCGCTTAATTTAGATTTTATTATAATTGATAGTGCAACTTATAATCCTGATTATCCAAAGAAATCAGTTATAGAGCAAGATCCTGAAGTAGGAGGTTTTGTAAAAGAAAAACGTAAACTATACTTAACTTTAAATCCATCTAAATATAGAGATATTGAAATTCCTAATTTAAACGGAAGAACAAAAAGGCAAGCAACTACACATTTACGATCTCAAGGTTTTATAGTGGGTAAAAAAATAACGTGGGTAAGAGATATTGGTAAGAATGTAGTTCGAGGTTTAAAGCATAATGGGAAAGTAATAACTCCAGGAACAAAATTACCAAAGAAAACAATCATTAACCTAGTTTTAGGAGATGGTAACTAATTTATATAATTGATTAATGCAGGAAGATACAAATTTAGAAGTAGAGAACGACGATTTACACGAACATCATAGGTTTGTTGCAACAGATGGTCAAGAACCTTTAAGGGTTGATAAGTTTTTAATGAATTTTATTGAAAATTCAACTAGAAGTAAAATTCAACAAGCAGCTAAAGCAGGAAATGTTTTAGTAAATGAAGTGGTTGTAAAACCGAACTACAAAGTAAAGCCTAAAGATGTTGTTCGTGTAGTTTTGGCATACCCGCCAGCTGAAAATTTATTAGTAGCTGAAGATTTACCAATTGATATTATTTATGAAGATGATGATGTGATTGTTGTTAATAAAGTTGCAGGTATGGTGGTGCATCCAGGTCATGGAAATTATTCTGGAACTTTGGTTAATGGATTAATTCATCATATTGAAAATTTACCTAAAAATTCAAATGAACGACCAGGTTTAGTACATCGTATTGATAAAGATACGAGTGGTTTGTTAGTAGTTGCAAAAACAGAATTTGCAATGTCTCATTTGTCAAAACAGTTTTTTGATAGAACTACTGAGCGTTTGTATTACGCATTGGTTTGGGGTGATGTTAAAGAAGACACAGGTACAATTGAAGGTAATATTGGACGTAGTTTTAATAATCGTTTGCAAATGGCTGTTTTCCCTGATGGAGATTATGGTAAGCATGCAGTAACACATTATAAGGTTTTAGAGCGTTTAACGTATGTTACTTTAGTAGAATGTAAATTAGAAACAGGTAGAACACATCAAATTAGGGCGCACTTTAAATCTATTGGACATACACTTTTTAACGATGAGCGTTATGGAGGAGATGATATTTTAAAAGGAACAACCTTTACCAAGTACAAGCAATTTGTGCAAAATTGTTTTAAAGCATTGCCTAGGCAAGCGTTACATGCTAAAACATTAGGATTTACGCATCCAACTACTGGCGAGTTTATGCAGTTTAATTCTGAAGTTCCTGCTGATATAGAAGCGTGTTTAGTAAAATGGCGTACATACTCTGAGAATTCAAAATTTGAAGAATAAATAAAATATTTTTTAAATATAGGATTCTCAACAATGGGATTATTCTTTTATAAAAAACAAAAAACAGCTTTATAAAGCTGTTTTTTGTTTTTTATAAAAGAATGTTTTTTATTTTAGCCTCATGTTAACTAAACTCATAATGCGTTCAAATTGTTCTTTTAACCCCATATCTGAATTATCAAATTCTACAGCGTCATCAGTTAAAGTAAGCGGAGAATCGTCTCTAGTAGAATCTACTCTATCACGTTCTTGAACATTATGTAGTATTTCTTCGTAGTTTACATTATCTCCACGGTCTAATAATTCTTTGTATCTACGAGTGGCACGTTTATCAGCAGAAGCTGTCATAAATAATTTTAATTCAGCATCAGGAAAAACTACGGTACCAATATCACGACCATCCATAACAATACCTTTATTTTTTCCCATTTCTTGCTGTTCGCTCACTAATTTTTTACGAACTTTAGAAACCGTAGCAATTTTGCTTACTAATCGAGAAACCTCAATAGTTCTAATAGCTGTTTCAATATTGGTGTTGTTTAAATACATTTCGGCAAAACCTACTTTTTCATTGAAAACAAAAGATAATGAAATTTTTTGGAGATCATTAATTAACTCTTCAGGGGTGAAGTGAGTATCTGAAATATAGTTTTGTTGTATTGCATACAAAGTAACAGCTCTATACATTGCGCCAGTATCTACATAAATGTATCCTAGTTTTTTTGCTAATTGCTTTGCTATTGTACTTTTTCCTGTAGAAGAAAAACCGTCTATAGCTATGGTGATTTTTTGTGTCATACTTAATGGTTAAAAAGGATAACAAATATACGGTATATTTATGTTATTGGTAATTCATGAATATATAATCTTATGAAGCTATGGTGTTTGTTGTTAGTGATTGTGTAGGTAATTTGTTTTTTGTATATTACCTTAATTAATTAATGTGATATGTTAATTTTTTAAAAAAAAAGTGTACTTTTAGCACCTCTAAAGAATTCTCTTAAATGAATAAAATAACAAGAAGCTTACAAGTACTTATAGCTGTACTTCTTTTTTGTATTCAATATACATTGGTCGCACAGGTCTTAGAACCGCCTATGTTACAGTTTGGTGGCTCTGCTTGTGATAATGGACCTACTTCTAGCAATTTTTTTATTGATATAGAGCTTACTACTAAACTTTTTAATAATGATAATCATTTTATTATAGAGTTATCAGATGCTAATGGTGTTTTTGGAGATCCAGCAGTTTTGTTAACAACATTAACGGATCCTACACTTAATGCGAACTATAGTGTAGAAAATGTTGGTTTTAAATTACCACCAGGTACTTTTGGTAAAAATTATAAAATACGTGTTCGTACGACATCACCTGTAAGGGAATCTGTTTCTGCTTCTTTTGAGGCTTATGAAAATATGTTTAATGCGTTTGAATTGTTTTTGGCAAATAGTAGTGGTGAAGATAGTTTTACCTCGTGTGCAGGAGAGAGTAGTGAATTGTTTTTAAATACGACTGTTGTAGGTGAGTACTTATGGTATAAGGAAAATGGTGCGGTTGACATTCTTTTAGCAACAACAACAGAACCTAAATTTACAATAACTGAATCGGGAGATTATTTTGTGATTATAGATTATGGAGCATGTCCTAATGTTGAGTCTATTCATGCTATTATTACAGGTCTTAGTACTGCCGATTCGCAAATTGATACCTCGTCAGTGGTTGAGATTTGTGGAGATGAGACACATACTTTTAAAGCTTTAGTTAATAGTCCGTTATATGTATATGAATGGTATTTAGATGGTGAATTAAAACAGTCATCAAATTCTAATGAATATACGACACCAGCTGCAGGTCAGTTTGGTAAATATGTTTTAAAAATAATAACAGGATCCGGAGTCGATGACTGTGTAACAACATCAAACGAGGTTGAGTTAAAGCAAAAAACAACGGCTAGTTTTACGATTACAACAGTAAATCCAGGCAAAAGTATACTATTACCGTGTGAAACTAGGGAGCTTGAAATAAGTGATGTGCCTAGCGGAGGAACTATTCAGTGGTATAAGGATGAAGAGGCTATATTAGGGCAAAATCAAGCAACTATTTTTGCAGTAGAACCAGGTGTGTATTTTGCTAGAGTAACCAAGGCATCATCAGGATTATGTCCTGATATTGTTGATTCTGAAAAGACAACATTGTTGGCCGCTACTTCTTTTGAGGTTGTAATTGGTACAGGGACAAGTTATACAGAGTGTGAATCATCTTCGGCAAAATTATCTATAGTTGGTATAAAAGCAATTGGTTCAGATAATGAAAAATACGATTTAACAAATGCGCAAATTAGCGCAGATACTCCAGTATTAATAGAATATCAATGGTATAAAGATGATGTTGCTATTTCAGGAGAAGTTACAGATGAACATGCTGTAAGCTCTTATTTAGAAAATGGTAAATATGATTTAGAAATAAGCTCTTGCGGTGTAGGTGCTGTTAAAGGAAATACAAAAGATAATACACCTAGTGCTAGTTTAGATATTAAATTAATAGGTGCATTACCTGTAGTTACTTCTCTGCCAAATTCAAATTCACTATGCCCAAACACTGGTGGAATAACGTATACAATAAATGCGTTGATTGCTGGTTATACATATGAATGGTTTAAAGATGGAGATACAACCCCATTAGCGACAGACGTTAAAGATTTTGTTGTAGATGAAATAGGAAGTTATGTTTTGAAAATGTCAGGTTTAGGGTGTGAAAAAATACTTGATCCAATAAACGTTGTTTTGTTTGATGAATCAATAGTTGTAGTAACTCCGTCAGAAAAAGTTGTAATGAAGGAAGGGGAAACAGTTACTGTAACAGCTTCAGGTGCCGATTCATATATATGGTATCAAGGAGAGGATACTAGTGGTACAGTTTTATCAACAAATGAAACATTAGATGTAGATACATTGGGTTTTTATACAGTCGTAGCTACAGTTGGTAGCTGTGCCGTAGAGAAAACAATTGAAGTTGTAGAACAAGATGATTTAGTTATTGTGCCTAATGTGGTAACACCAAATGGAGATGGTAAAAATGATTCATGGAGAATATCGAATAGATATGCCTTTCAGCCCTTGATTACGATACAGTTATATAATTCAAATGGAAAAGAAATTTTAAATACTACTGATTATAAAAATGATTGGCCTTTAGAGAATGTAGGAAGTCAGCGAACTTTTTATTATAAAATTATTCGTGATGAGAAAATTCTAAAAGCAGGTACAATATCAGTATTACATTAATAAACATGATAAGGAAAATAACTATATTATTTATTTTACTAAGTAGCTTAAGTACAACAATGTTTGGGCAAACTTCAGATAGCGGACAGAACTATAATTCTTTTAGTTCTCGAAACTTTATGAAGTTTAATCGTTTTTTAACAGTGCCTACTTTTTCAGCTTTACGAGAAAATAAAACATCATTAACTGCTATTGTACGTAATAGTAATGTTGATTTTGAAGATAACCCAAGATTGCATTTAGTTTCGTATGCTGGAAAAATGAGGGAAAATATAGGAGCTGGGTTCGCTATATACCAACAAGAAGTTGGTGCTATGAAAGATTTTGGTGCTATAGCTAATTATGCACAGCGATTGCAGTTAAATGAGAACATGGATTTAACTTTTGGGTTCAATTTTTTATATAGCAGAAGTAGTATTGATTGGGCAAGAGTACTAGTACAAGATGCTGATGATTCTTTTTTAGGTAATTTTCAAGATATTCCAATAGTTATGTTACAACCAGCAGTTACTTTATCATTTGGTAAGTTTGATGTTGGTGTGTTTTTCGAAAATTTAATAGATTTTAATTTAAAGAGTAGCGAAATGGTTACTTCTTTTGGTGAAAAAACTTTTTCGGCGCATGCAATGTATTCTCGTGAGTTTACATACGCATCAGGAATATTTGAAGGAGCAGATTTAAGGACTTTGGTTATTGCTAGAAAGCCTGGTAAAGATGAATTTAGCATAGGAGGTAGTTTAATATTAGATTTACCTAAAGCAGGTTGGGCAAAAGTAGGTTATGATAAAACATATGGTATTTCGGCAGGAGTAGGAGTAAATATTTCCGAAAAAATTGCAATAGGTTTTAGTTATGAGAAGAGTAAATTTGCAGCGACCAATGAAATAGGTCTAATCTACAATTTTGGTAAAAAATCATTTAGAAGAGAAAGACCAAAAAGAAGAACAGGAAAAGTTAGCGTTGTATTACCTGAAAGAATTTCAGAGAAAAAAGAAGAATACTTGAATCCAGAACATAATGATTTATCTGATGAAATTCAAACAGCTCAAGACTCAATAGATATTTTAAACAAAAAAGTAGACGAAATACTTAGGTTATTAAAAAATCAACCTACGCCAAATATTGTTAAGACAACTGAAGCTATAGTGCCTAGCAATCAGATAGAAGGAAAAGATAATTCTTTAAAACGAAGGTCAAATAAACCATGGCGTGAAAGTACCATTACATACTCTGGAGGCGGAGGTACAATGTATTATATTGTAGCAGATAAATTTAGAGATAAAGAAAATGCTGAAGTTTTAATAGATAAGTGGAAGAGATTAAAAGTAGAAGCTAAATATATTTATCAACCAGAAGGTAAATGGTATTATGTATATATTGATCGATTTGCAAAAGAAGAAGATGCAGAAGAAAAAATTGATGAATTTAATGATAAAACACGTTTGTATGAGAATAATGATAAAAACGATGAATCATCAATTAAGATAAAAAAAGGAGGAAAAGATCCTGTATATATAGAGAAATTAACAATTGGAAGTAGCGGAGATAGTTATAAGGAGCCTAAGAAACAGGCGCCTGCAAGAGTGCGAACAATGTCTAATATACAAGGTGTTACTCCTGGTTACTATATTCAAATTTATGTGAATTCTAAAAAATCTTTAGCCGACAGAAATGTAGATGAACTGGTAAATGATGGAATTGAAGCAGGATATTTTGTGAATCCCAAGACTGGTTATATGCACGTATATATTGCAAAGACTGACAATAGAGAAGAGGCTATTGATTTGTATAATAGCAATTTAAATGGTTCATATTACGATATTAAAACAATAGTACATATAAAATAATTAATTATAATACCCCCAAATACATAATTAATCCCCATAGAAAGATGATGAAAAAAATACTTATTATAGTAACGTTACTACTTCTGGTAGTATCAGTTCAGGCTCAAAAAAATACACGTCCAGAAAAACCAATTTTAGAAAAAATAGTTGGTAAAAGCTTAAGGCCAGACGTGCCATTTACAAATCGTTTAGGTAGTGGAGGTATTAATGTAAGAGGAGATATCACTTTTATTGCCAATAATATTTTAAATAGATCTGATGCTAGTAATTCACCTAATGTACCATATAATGGTAATTCAGGGAATGGTGGTTTGTTTATGGATTATATAGATGTTGATAGTGATAATTCAACATTTTCATCTTCTAGAGCTGGCTTAACATTACCTACATGTTCAAGAGTTGTTTATGCAGGTTTGTATTGGGGAGCTGTATATCCATATGAAACATGGGCAAATCAAGAAACTAGAAGTAATCAATTTAATAGAATTAAATTTAAATTACCAGGGGATGTTAATTATAGAAATATTACTGGAGCGCCTATTTATACAGGTGGTACAGCTACTCAAAGACCTTATGTTTGTTACAGTGATGTAACGAGTATAGTTGCCGGTTTGGGCACAGGAGTAAATGGTGATTATTTTGCTGCAAATATTAGATCTGTAGTAGGAAATGATCCTAATGGTTTAGGAGGTGCTGCGGGATGGACAATGGTAGTGATTTATGAAAATGAAACACTATCAAGCAAAAATATTTCTCTTTTTGATGGTTTCTCAACCATAAACGGTACTACAAATGCTACAATTTCTTATACTGGGTTTAATACAATTCCTGTTGGACCTGTAAGAGCAAAGGTTTTAGTTGCAGCATTAGAAGGAGATCGAGCAATTAATGGAGATAGTTTTCAAATACAAGATACGGGCGGTACTTATGTAGATCAATCTACACCAGTTGTAAATCCTTCAACTCTAGGTTGGGTATTGGACCCTGTTTTTGGTTGGCAATGGAGAGCTTCATTTAATTTTTTTAATGGTTCTGTTAGTGAGTATGATGCTTATTTAACCGATAGGACCCCTGCCAGTCAAAATACATTAGGGTTTGATGTTGATTTATATAATTTGAACAATAGTGGGAATAGTGTTATTGGGAATAATCAAACAAGTGCAAGTTTACGATTTACAACTAGTGGTGATGTTTACTGGCCCTTTTTAAACGCTTTAGCTGTAGAAATAATAGAACCTAAAATTCAATTAATAAAAACGATTGAAGATGCTGCAGGAAATCCTGTACCTCCAAATATGGGAGTTGATTTTGGTGATGAAATATTTTATTCAATAAAGTTTCAAAATGTAGGAACCGATAATGCTTTAAATACAGAATTAATAGATTTACTTCCAACAAATGTAGATTTAATAGAGTCAGATATAATACTACCAACAGGCTTAACAGCAGCAGACTATACATATACACCACCTGCTATAGGGAACGGATTTAGAGGGGAGTTAAGGTTTAATATTCCTAATAGTATGGTTACTGAAAATGGTGCTGAATATGAAATTAAATTAAAAGTACAAGTTGTATCGAGCTGTAATGATTTAAGAGATGTTTGTTCTAATGTAATTATGAATCAGGCATTTGCCAACTATGATAGTGATGAAGGAGGAACACCTAGAGTTATTAATGAACCAAGTTTTTCTGGAGTTGATGCATGTAATTTAGGTGCTGTAGGTACCTCAAATTTTTTAATAGATACTTCTGGTTGTACGTTTGAAAGAACACAAATATTATGTGGTGCAAGTACTGATTTAGTTGCAGGAGCTGGTTTCGCATCTTATTCGTGGGAGAATACAAATAACCTTGGAGTTGTAATAGGAACAAATCAAATTTTAACAGTTACTCAAGGAGGTACTTATATTGTTACTAAAACGGTTCCAAATAATTCACCTGCTGGGTGTGTAAGTACTACTGAAACTGTACATGTAACGGCTTTTAATACTGTAACAAATCCTTTAATACCTTTTGTCGATCAAGTTTTAAATTCATGTCCTAATAATATTGAACTAGCTGAAATTTATTTATGTGGTAATGCAGGTTCGAGAGATATAAATTTACCTTTTGTAGTTCCTCCTGTAGGTGTAATAGGTACAACAGTAAGATGGTTTGAGTTAGTATCTTGTCCTAACCCAACAACAATAACTGGTTGTGCAAATGTAGATTCAGGTTGTAGTTGGACAGATTTAGGAACAGATTTTTCAAAAACGTTTACAGCTGCAGGTCAATATAAATTAGAAGTTTTATATGATGGACAGTGTCCTAAAACTTATTATTTTAATGTCTATAATGATCCATTAACCCCTACAATTGTAAAAGAAGATCTTATTTGTGGTGATTCAGCAGATATAGTTATTAATAATATACCAAACGGATACGAATATAGCTTAACAGGTCCTGGTGGATTTAACGCGCCTTTTCAGACGAGTAATACTTTTACCGTAACAGCACCAGGAGATTATAATTTATCTATTAGATTAGCAAACGGATCTACAGCAACATGTATTTATACATTTCCTGCAATAAACATTCAAGAAACAACAATTGCTCTTAATGTTACAACAACTAATATGCAATGTGCAAATGAACCTGCACAAATTAGAACTCAAGTAAGTGGGGCACCAGGAGATTATACATATGTTTTAACACAAGGAGCAAGTATAATTGCAACAGAAGGTCCTACTGCGAATAATGATTTTACTTTTAATGTAACTGATGGGGGTAATTATACTGTAACTGTATCTGTACCTAATGTTTTATGTATAGCATCAGAAGATATTGTTATTACTGAACCTGATGAACTTAATTTAACAGCAATACCAACAAAAGATATATCATGTTTAGGTGGAACTTCTAATGGAATTATAACTTTAAATCCTACTGGAGGTGTTTTAAGTGGATCTGACGTTTATTCTTTTGCTATTTGGTCTAAGGATGGAACACCTTTGTATGCTAATATATCAGATATTCCTGCAACAGCTTATTTCACAAACACCACACATCAAGTTATTAACGGTCAAGAAGGGGTTTATACCTTTATTGTAGTTGATAGTAATAATTGTACTACTATTTCAACTCCAGTAACAATTAATGTTGAACCAGAATTACAATTTAATCATACTGCAACTAACATTTCATGTAATGGATTGACAGATGGTAGTATTAATGTTA